>DOSU01000120.1:22989-35548 GCA_003513895.1 Rikenellaceae bacterium | reverse complement strand
GGAGTTGGTTATACTTGGCCATTCTGTCTGAGCGGCTTAGTGAGCCGGTTTTGATTTGGCCTGAGTTTGTTGCAACAGCAATGTCGGCAATTGTTGAGTCTTCTGTTTCGCCTGAGCGGTGTGAAGTTACTGAAGTATATTTGTTTCGGTGTGCCAGCTCAATAGCGTTAAGGGTTTCGGTGAGCGTTCCTATTTGGTTTACCTTAATTAGAATTGAATTTGCACATCCTGTATCAATACCCTTGCGAAGAAAATCTACGTTTGTAACGAATACATCGTCTCCTACAAGCTGGATTTTTGAACCAAGCACATCGGTAAGAAGTTTCCATCCATCCCAGTCTTGCTCGTCCATACCATCTTCAATTGAATCAATCGGATATTTATCTGCCAGGGATTTTAGATATGCCACCTGCTGAGCTGCATCTCTTTTTGCTCCTTTTGAGCCTTCGAATTTGCTATAGTTATATATTCCGTCTTCAAAAAATTCACTTGCAGCACAGTCGAGAGCGATTGTTACATCTTTACCCGGAACATATCCGGCTTTCTTTATAGCAGCAATAATTGATTCAAGAGCATCTTCTGTACCATCAAGTGTTGGTGCAAAACCTCCTTCGTCGCCAACGGCTGTACTGAGGCCTCTGTCGTGGAAAATTTTCTTAAGACTGTGGAACACTTCTGCACCCATTCTAAGTCCCTCTTTGAAACTTGGAGCTCCAACCGGCCGAATCATAAACTCCTGAAATGCGATAGGAGCATCTGAGTGAGAACCGCCGTTGATTATGTTCATCATTGGTATGGGCAGGGTTACGGCATTTGTTCCTCCAATATAGCGATAAAGCGGAATCTGCAAATAGTCGGCAGCTGCCCTGGCAACTGCGAGTGAAACACCAAGAATTGCATTTGCACCAAGTTTAGATTTGGTAGGAGTTCCGTCCAGTTCAATAAGGAATTTGTCTATCTGAGCCTGGTTGAGAGCGCTCATGCCCATGATCGCAGGGCCTATTATATCGTTGACATTGTTTACTGCTTTAATTACTCCTTTGCCCAAGTAACGCGATTTGTCGCCGTCTCTTAGTTCCAGTGCTTCATTGATGCCTGTTGAGGCTCCTGAAGGAACAGCAGCTCTGCCAAATGCTCCGGACAAAAGGTGTATATCTACTTCAATAGTTGGATTTCCACGGGAGTCTAGTATCTCACGTGCAAGTACATTGCAAATTTCCATAATTATTCAAATGTGTTTTTTAGTTATTATTCAATTTAGTTTAGTTAATCTCTCAGTAAATACTCAATTGTACTTACAACTCTAACTATTTTAATGTGAGGAGAGTTTCCGTCCCTGTCGCTGATGGAGAATTGTCCCTGATTTGCGCTTTTGATTCTTCCTATTTTGCTGTTTGAATCTTTTGCAAATTTCTCGGCCGAAGCACGGGCATTTTTTGTTGCCTCTTCTATCATTGCAGGTTTAATTTCGTTTAGTTTTGTGTAAAAGAACTGTGTTGTATACTGAAAGTCACCGGAACTTAAAGCTATTCCTTTTTGAAGAAGATCGGACTGAGAAGCGATTACCTCTCTTACTTTTTCAACTTTTTCGGAGGTCACAGTCAATACACTTGTAATGTTGTATCTGTAAGGGCTGGGCTGGCTCTGATACCTTTCGGCACTCATATCGACAATCTGAGGAGCGGATACGGAAATTTCGCTTTCGTCCAGTCCTTTCGACTTAAGATATTCGATGATTATTTTGTTCTTTTCGTTAATTGATTTGTAGAGTGATGATAAATCGTTACCAATTTCTTTGTATGCTACCGGCCATATAACCCTGTTTGCCGGCACCTCAAGTTCTGCCAGGCCTTTAACAGATACGTAGCGGTCATATGATTTTATTGTTCTTACGGAAATGAGCAGGGATAAGGCTAAAACAGCCATGCCTGCAAACATCATTAGTCCCGGAAAGATGAAGTTGTTTTTACTGCTGCTATCCATATTTTATCTACATTTGTACCTAAATATTGCAAATTTCAAGCCATGAAAAACAAAATTAATCTATTAACGGTTATAATTTTTAACCTGTTTGCCGTTGTATCTGTATATGGACAAAACACCTCCGAATTAAAAATTGTAAGAGGAAAAACAGACACAGTAAATACACCTGTTCATTTTATTGTAGGTGTTGCAAAGCCAAACTCTCAGGTGTTTATAAATGATCAGTCGGTTAAACAATATTCAACAGGCTCGTTTGGAGCTGAACTGAAACTAAACGAGGGCGCTAATGCAGTATTGGTTAAAGTTATTACAGATGGAAAGGAATTTTTCGATAACTTTTCTATTTACTACAAAATCGTAACTCCGCTGCCAAAATCTGAAATTTCACAGGATTATATTAAAAAGGTTGTAGTTTCAAAAGAGGGAGCATATCTTAACTATGGTGCAGGACAGGACAGGCTTGGCGGGGCAAAAATAAATTTTATTGCTTCCGGAATAAGAATGGAACTTCTGGACTCTTTAAACTCGCTTTATAAGGTAAGGTTATCGGAAAACAACTATGCATTTATCCCAAAACATTTTGTAACAAGCGAACCCTTAGGGACGAAGCCCCCTTTCTCGCTCACAAGTTCATGGAGTGTAACTAATGCTGGAAGTGCAGACAGAATTAGAATATCGCTTCAAAGCCGTCAGCCATATACTATGTACAGAGAGCTGGAGCCAAACCGGCTTGTTGTGGACATTTACGGTGCGGCTTGCAATTCAAACTGGATTACACAATACCTGAATCTAAAATCAGTAGATTATGTGGATTTCAAACAAATAGCACCGGATGTTTTCCGTGTTCTAATATATCTGAAAGACGAATATAGCTGGGGTTATAAGGTAGATTATGCTGGAAACAGTCTTGATATTACCATAAGACACACTCCTCAACCGGCATATTCAGGTTCTTTGAAAGGACTTTTGATTGGAATTGATGCAGGTCATGGTGGTCCTAAATCGTTAGGTGCAGTTAGTCCGGCAAACTTTGAAGAGAAAACTCAGAATCTTGCAATGGCATATATGTTAAAGGAGATGCTGGAGAAGAAGGGAGCAAGAGTTGTTCTAAGCAGAACAGACGATTCGGATATTTCCATGCAAGACAGATTTATCACATTTGACAAAGCTAATTTAGATTTAATGGTTTCAATCCACTGTAATGCAGGGGGAAATCCTTTAAGACCCGGAGGAACCAGTACTTATTATAAACATATTGAGTACAGGGAGCTAGCCAAATCTATTCTTGAAAAACTTGTTCTGCTTGATGTCAACAACTTTGGCCTTATTGGCAATTTCAACTTTTCACTTAACTCTCCTACAAATTATCCAACAGTGCTTGTGGAGACGCTCTTTATGAGCAGCCTTCCGGACGAGGAAAAGATTGTAAGTCCGCAGTTTCAGAAAGAGATGATGTCAAAAGTGGTGGCAGGGCTTGAAACCTATCTTAAAAAAGTCAAAAGTTCACTTAAGAAAGACAGAGATTAAAAGAGAATGGGATTTAAAATTGAATCGTCTTACAAACCAACAGGAGATCAGCCTCAGGCTATAGAAGAACTTGTAAAATACATGTCCGAAGGGGTATCTTCAGTTACCCTTCTTGGAGTTACAGGTTCAGGTAAAACATTTACCATGGCCAATGTTATAGAAAAGCTGCAGCGTCCGGCGCTCATTCTTAGTCATAACAAAACTCTTGCTGCACAGTTGTATGGGGAATTCAAATCTTTTTTCCCTTCTAACGCTGTTGAATACTTTGTCTCTTATTACGATTATTATCAGCCGGAAGCATATCTCCCTACAACTGATACATATATTGAAAAAGACCTGAGCATAAATGAAGAAATTGAAAAACTCAGGCTCTCCGCATCAAGTGCTCTATTATCCGGCAGAAGGGATGTTATTGTTGTTTCCAGCGTTTCGTGTCTTTATGGAATCGGTAACCCGGCAGATTTTCATGCTAATACAATTCCCATCAAAAAGGGGCAGATTATGGCCAGAAGCAAACTGCTCTATGCGCTTGTAGACAGCCTTTACTCAAGAAACGAGACGGAGTTTAAGAGGGGAGTGTTCCGGGTCAAGGGGGACAGTGTGGACATCTATCCTGCATACTCCGATACTGCAGTAAGAATAATCTTCTTTGGGGATGAGGTGGAGAGCATTGAACTTTTCGATCCCATAAGCGGAAGCCACATTGAAGATGTCGAACTGATATCTGTTTATCCTGCGAACATTTTTGTAACAACAAAAGAACGCCAGAAATCTGCAATAGTCCTCATTCAGGACGATATGCTCAAGCAGTTTGAATATCTGCATGATATTGGAAAACATGTCGAAGCAAAGAGGCTCAAACAGAGGGTTGAATATGACCTTGAGATGATGAAGGAGATTGGATATTGCTCCGGAATCGAAAACTACTCCCGCTATTTTGACGGTCGTTCACCCGGAATGCGACCTTTTTGCCTGCTTGATTATTTTCCAAATGATTTTATTACTTTCATAGACGAAAGCCATGTAACCATACCTCAAATAAGGGCAATGTACGGTGGCGACCGTGCAAGAAAGTCTAATCTAATTGAATATGGATTCCGGTTGCCATCGGCTGCAGATAACAGACCTCTTAAATTTGAGGAATTTGAGAATGTTTCCGGGCAAAAAGTGTTTGTGAGCGCAACACCTGCCGATTATGAACTCATGGTGTCCGAAGGTCTGGTTGTTGAACAGGTTGTACGCCCTACAGGACTTCTTGATCCTCCAATTGAGGTGAGGCCTACAAAGAATCAGATTGACGATTTGCTCGAAGAGATAAGGGTTAGAGCGAACAAAGACGAAAGAGTACTTGTTACAACACTTACAAAACGAATGGCAGAGGAGCTGGACAAATACATGGCAAAAATTGACATCCGCTGCAGATACATACACTCCGATGTGGATACACTGGAAAGGATTGAAATTCTTGAAGATTTTCAATCCGGAAGATTTGATGTTCTCATAGGAGTAAATCTGCTGAGAGAGGGTCTTGACTTACCTCAGGTGTCTCTGGTTGCCATTTTGGATGCCGATAAGGAGGGTTTTCTAAGGTCCGAAAGATCACTGACTCAAACAGCCGGAAGAGCTGCCAGGAATGTAGACGGGAGAGTAATAATGTATGCCGATAAAATTACCCGCTCGATGCAAAGAACAATTGAAGAGACGGACAGGAGAAGAATAAAACAACAGGAATACAACAGAATAAACAATATTGAGCCAACACAAATCGCAAGACAGATAAGAAATGTACTTGGCCGCTCGAGAGAGTTTGATGAGCCCAACCTGCCTGTTAACCCGCTGCTGGCAGATCCGGTTCTTGCGTATCTAAAACCCGAGCAAATAGCTGTAGCTATTGAAGAGGCCAAAAAAGAGATGGAATTGGCTGCAGCTGACCTGGATTTTTTACGCGCTGCTAGGTTTAGAGATGAAATGAATGCATTAAAGAAACTTATTGAGGTTAAAAAGGGATGATTTCCGAGAAGCTGGACAAAATTTTCAAGAATTGTTACCCCGAAGAGGTAGCACTAGTAAACAGGGCATTTGAAATTGCCCGGGAGTCTCTTGATGGTAAAAAACGAGAGAACGGCAATCAATTTCTGGATCATGTTATTGCTGTTGCCGAAATTGTTGCATGTGAGATTGGACTGATGCCACAGGCTATAAGTGCCGTTTTTCTTCATGAAGCTCACAGGCTCAATAGTGTAAAATTGGATGAATACACAAAAGTGTTTGAGAATGAAATTATATTGATGGCAAAAAGTCTTAATAAAATTTCTGAAATCAATCCGAAAGATACAGGTCTCCAGGCCGACAACTACCGAAAACTGATTGCCTCATATTCCAAAGATCCCAGAGTGAGTCTCATTAAACTTGCAGACAGGCTCGAAATAATGAGGAGTCTCGACAACTTTTCAAAATCGAAACAATTAAAAAAAGCAACTGAAACACTTTTGCTTTATGCCCCGCTTGCACACCAGCTTGGATTGTACAACATTAAAAGTGAGATGGAAGATCTTGGCTTTAAGTATACCGATCCCGAACATTACCGTTTTGTAACAAATAAACTTAAAACTGGAGAGCAGGACCGTAAAAGGATGACAGACCTTTTCGTGAAACCTATTGAGTTTGCCCTTAAAAAAGCTCATATAAAATACAGGTTAAAAAGCAGAACAAAAACAGCTTATTCAATCTGGAAGAAAATTCAAAAACAGGAGATACTGTTTGAGAGTGTTGCCGATCTTTTTGCAATTAGAATAATTATTGATTCTCCTCCAGAAAGGGAAAAAGAACTTTGCTGGAAGGCCTATTCAATTGTAACAGAATATTACAAACCGGATACTAGCCGTCTCAGAGACTGGATCACTATTCCTAAGTCTAATGGGTACGAATCCTTGCATACTACAGTTACCACCCCTCAGAATTCTATAATAGAGATTCAGATAAGAACCGAGAGGATGGACGACATTGCCGAAAACGGACATGCATCACACTGGACATATAAAGGTGTGAAAAAAGAGCAGGGACTTGAAGGTTGGCTTACGGGTGTTAAAGCACTTCTTGAATCCTCAGACAAAAGGAGTGCTTCGCATTTTCTGGATTTTTCAATGGACGAAATTTTTGTATTCACTCCCGATGGCGACTTAAGAAGATTGAGTGCAGGATCCAGTATACTGGACTTTGCATTCGATATTCATACAAATTTGGGACTTAAATGCTCAGGTGCAAAATTGAACGGGAAGCCATGTTCGATACGGGAGAAACTCAAAACCGGGGATGTGGTTGAGATTATGAGTACAAAAAATCAGAAACCTTCACTGGACTGGCTTAATTTTGTAGTTTCTTCAAAAGCCCGGGCAAAAATCAAGCAGAAGGTTAAAGAAGAGGAGAGTAAAGCTGCTGCATCCGGCAAAGAACTTTTTGTGCGAAGGATGAACAACTGGAAAATTTCTGTTGAAGATGAAGTTGTTTCATATCTCGTCAAGTATTTTAAATGCAAAACAATTTTTGAGTTTTATGCCAGGCTTGATAGTGCCGATATTGACATTTCAACTGTAAAGTCTTTGCTCAACGAGCGGGATAAGGCAGATTCGGATGAAATTTCCAAAGAACAGTCTCAGCCGATTCCTGAAATCAGGACAGTCAAAACAGATACCGGATCTTCAGATTTTCTGATAATTGACGAAAAGCTAAACAACATCGACTTTAAACTCTCCAGATGCTGTAATCCAATCATGGGCGATGAGGTATTTGGATTTGTAACAATCCGCGAAGGAATAAAGATTCACAGAATTAATTGTCCCAATGCAGCAAGATTGATGGATAGTTATCCCTACAGGGTGCAAAAAGCAAAATGGCGCGACTCGTCTGCCGTAAATAACTTTCTCGCTTCAATCAAAATTACTGCATATAGCGAAGCCGGTCTGGGACAGCAGATAATGGAAATAATAAACAGCCTGAATATTGCAATGCGACATTTTTCAATATCCGACGAAAAGGGTGTGGTTACTGCAAAACTTCAGATTCTTATTCCCAATAACCAGATGCTGGATAAAGTGATGTTTAATTTAAAAAAACTGAAAGGTATAAAATCCGTAAGCCGATTATCCAATGTCTGAAAACTATATACATATCAAAGGAGCCAGGGTAAATAATCTGAAGAATCTTGAAATAAAGATTCCAAGAGATAAACTCATTGTAATTTCAGGAATATCAGGTTCCGGAAAATCCAGTCTTGCATTCGATACAATTTTTGCCGAAGGACAGCGTCGTTTTGTTGAGAGTCTCTCTTCATTTGCCCGACAGTTTCTTGGAAGAATGTCAAAACCCGATGTCGACGAAATAACAGGTATTCCACCTGCAATCGCAATAGAACAGAAGGTTAATACAAGGAATCCAAGATCTACTATTGGAACCAGTACGGAAATCTATGATTACCTGAGGCTGCTTTATGCCAGAATCGGCAAGACCTACTCACCCGTAAGCGGGGAGGAGGTAAAAAGACACAGTATCAAAGATGTAACGGATTATATTTTCTCTCTGAAAGCAGGAAGCCCTGTCTATATTTTAGTTCCACTGGGATTACAGTACAAGGAGAGCAGGGTCGAAAAGCTTTTAGGTGTAAAAGAGGAGGGGTTTACCAGACTTTACTCAAATGGAGAAATAATTAAAATTGATGATGCTCTTAAAAATGGCATAGATGGGGAAACTCCTGTTTATCTTTTGGTAGACAGAGTTATAATGGACAATAGTGAAGAGCTTGCAGGCCGGCTGGGCGATTCGCTGCAAACAGCATTCAGTATAAAAAGAGGTTCAGGAACAGAGAGGGGAACTATTCTTATTAGCAGCGGAAAAAAAGGAGAGATTCCGAAAATATTTTCAACTCTTTTCGAAGCAGACGGAATTCTTTTCGAAGAGCCTTCGGAATTGTTGTTTAGCTTTAATAACCCTTTAGGGGCATGCCCGGAGTGCTCCGGTTTTGGTAAAGTACTTGGAATTGACGAAAGCCTGGTTATCCCTGATCCTTCTCTTTCTGTTTTTCAGGAAGCAATCGCTTGCTGGAGAGGAGAAACAATGAAGTTATTCAACGAAGAATTAATAAATAATGCCCATCTTTTTGACTTCCCGATTCATAAACCATATTACCAGCTCTCTCCGGAATTAAAAATGCTTTTATGGACCGGTAACGAATACTTTAAAGGTTTAAATTTCTTTTTTAAAATTCTTGACGGGAATAAATACAAAGTTCAGTACAGAATCATTAAAAGCAGGTATACCGGTAAAAGCATCTGCCCGGAATGTAAGGGAAGCAGGCTTAGAAAAGAGGCACTGTTTGTAAAACTGGGAGGTAAAACCATAAATGAGTTGCTCGAAATGACTATTGGAGAACTGAGGAAATTTATCCCAAACCTTGAATTGAGTCAGTACGATTCAAAAATATCAGAGAGAACACTTAAGGAATTGAATGACAGGCTTGAATGTATTGAATCTGTCGGGTTGTCCTACCTTACACTCAACAGACCTTCGAATACTTTAAGCGGAGGGGAGAGCCAGAGAATAAACCTTGTAAGTTCAATTGGCAGCAGCCTTGTGGGATCGCTTTATGTTCTTGACGAGCCAAGCATTGGACTTCACCCCAGAGATACTCAGCGGCTCATTGCAGTTCTGGAAAAGCTAAGAGATTTAGGCAACACTGTACTTGTTGTTGAACACGACGAAGAGATTATACGTTCGGCAGATGAGTTGATTGACATAGGTCCTTTTGCAGGAAGGCACGGAGGAGAACTTGTTTATCACGGCAAGGCTAATTTCCTGCCAGCCGAAGAGGAATACAGGAATAGTCTTACTCTCTCTTTTTTGAGTGGCAGGGAAAAAATTGAGTTGCCTGCTTTTCGCCGGGAATGGAGTTCTTATGTTGAGGTTGTAGGAGCATTCGAACATAATCTAAAAGAGATTGACGTAAAGTTTCCTCTCAGAATATTTACTGCAGTAACCGGAGTAAGCGGTTCCGGAAAATCAACACTAGTTCGTGATATATTATATCCGGCACTTTTCCGTAAGATAAATCAGCGTGGAGAAAAGCCCGGAGCTCATAAGGAGCTCAGGGGCGATATAAACAAAATTTCTTCAATCGAATACATAGACCAGAATCCGATAGGCAAATCTTCCAGATCAAATCCTGCTACATATTTAAAAGTATACGACGAAATACGAAAACTCTTTTCTGAGCAACCGTATGCCAAAGCAAACGGATATGGTCACTCTCACTTCTCATTCAACATTGAGGGCGGAAGATGTCCTGAGTGCCAGGGAGATGGAGTGATTAAGATTGAAATGCAATTTATGGCCGATGTACAAATGGTTTGTGACTCCTGCCACGGCAAGAAATTTAAGGATGATATTCTGGAAGTTAAGTATAAGGGAGTTAATATAACAGATGTATTAAACATGAGTGTAGATGAGGCAATTGAATTCTTCTCACAGCAAAAGGAACCTACGGCTAAAAGAATTGCAGACAAGCTTGCACCGCTCAAAGCTGTTGGACTTTCATATGTGCAGCTTGGTCAAAGCAGCAGCAGTCTTAGCGGAGGAGAGAGTCAACGTGTAAAACTCGCATCCTTTCTTGGTAAAGAGAGTTCTTCGGGTTCGATACTTTTCATTTTTGACGAGCCTACAACAGGGCTTCACTTCTTCGACATCAGAAAACTCATGGACTCCTTTAATGAACTAATATCAAGAGGACATACTATTATTGTTGTGGAACACAATATGGATGTTGTTAAATGTGCCGACTGGATTATAGATCTTGGGCCGGACGCCGGAGAAATGGGAGGAGAGGTTGTATTTGCCGGCAGGCCCGAAGACCTTGTAAAACTCAAAAACAATTTTACGGCAAAGGCTTTGGCTGGAAAAATCAATAATTGAGTAACTTTGTAAAAATAAATGAGAATGAGAAGAGGTCATATTGCTTTTGCCGCTATACTCTTTTTTCTGATTTTGCCCAATAATTTAGTGGCGCAAAAAGAGTCTCCTTTCATATGGAGTTTTGCCGCTCAGGTTGGAACCGACGTTGGAGCTCCAACGCCTATTCCGATAAGCTTAATTGGCGGAGACTATAATCCTTATCCGAAAATTCTTCCGTCTTTAGGTGCCAGATCTACTTTCAGATTCCGCGAGGGGTGGACATTTGCTGCCGAAGTTAATTATAAGACTGTTGCTATGATTGCAGACGCAAGAGTTGAGAACCAGCGAATGAAAGGAGATTCCAATAATGGCGACCAGTATTTCACGGGTACGGCTTACATGGAGAGTTCCGCTACACAGCTGGAGGTGCCTCTTTACGCAAAATACATGATAGGTAAAAACCGCAAACACAGGGTATGTGTGGGAGGCTATTACTCATATATTCTTGATGCATCTTTCATTTCAGAAGCAAGAAAAGGGTTTGTAGGAGCAGCGCCGGACAGTCCGGACGATGTTATAACACCCGCTACTTCCAGAACCATGGATTTTTCCGCTAGTCTTTCAAACTGGGATGCCGGTATTTTAATAGGATATGAAATTGGGATAAATTCCCAGTTGAATCTGGGTTTAAGAGTAATGGCAGGAGTAAAAGATATCTTTAAGACAGATTCTCCTTTTGACTATAAAATGATTCCATTGAGAGGAACTTTCGTTATTAGTTTCGACCTTTTTGAAGTAAGAGCCGGTCAGGGTAAAAGACTCGTTAATTAATGAATTAGGGAGAGTTGATAAATCAGATAAAATAAAAGCTGAGTCCGTTTTGCAAGTACGGGATAGTCGATGAACTGATAATCATCGGTAGTTTTATATGTGTGCATGTGAATGCCGGAAGTGACCATAACCGAAGGAATCATTTTTCGGGCAAATGAATATTGATCAGATGTTTTGTAAAATAAATCGGCAAAAGAGGGGCTGCCATAAAAACTGTAATCGATGTTCATGTTTATTCCGTAGAATCTGTTGGCCACATCGAGTCTTTTTCTTATAAATCCATTGTTTTTATTGGCTCCTAATACAATCATATAACTGGAGTCTTTTCCCGGAGGTGCAAAAACAGTCCCTATCTGATCAATATTAATGTTGGCAACTATATTCTTAGAAGGTACCGGCAGCCTTTTGACGAACTCTTTTGAACCTGCCATATTATGCTCTTTCCCGTCCAGAAGAACAAATAAAATATTTTTTTTGAGTCCCGGAGCTTCGTCCCTCAGTTTTGAGAAGATTTCTGCCAGAGTAAGAAGAACTGTAACTCCCGAGGCATTGTTATCTGCGCCGTTGAAAATCCTCCCTCCAATTTTTCCCAGATGGTCATAATGGGCCGTAACTATAATGTAATCCTTTGAATAACCCGAGGCAAGTACTACTCCGGCTATGTTTCTTCCTGTAATAGAATCCATTGAGAAACTCTGGACATAAGCCGAGTTATAAAATGGGGTCATATTCCATTTTTTAAACATGTTTATGGCCATTGAAACGGTCATTAAACCGCCTGTACTGTTTGATGCCCTGCCCTCAAGTGCGTCGTCTGCGAGAAATGAAAGGATCTCTTTTTGTTTTTCCAGGGAAACCATTTCGGCATATTTTGAAACTTCCCTCACCTGCGCAAATGAAAAAGAGTTAATGAGTAAAGTTGAGAGAATGAGAAAGGCCGAGGAGTACTTCATTTATAAATCATTATATTTGTCAAAATTAGTCTATTTGTACAAGATTATGAAAAAGAAAGGAGCAAGAAAAAGCTCGGGAAGAGTTAAACCATTAAAAAATAAGTTTTTGAAATTTTTAAAATTTCTGTTTATATACCTTCCATCTTCTTTTTTACTTCTTTCTGTCTTAATGATGTTTGCTCTCAAATGGGTTCCGGTATATTACACACCCCTGATGCTAGTGCGCGCTGTTGAGAACATTAGCGACAAAACATTCAAAACCCATAAGACATGGCGCTCTCTTGACAATATTTCAAAAAATATGCAAATGGCGGTTATGGCAAGTG
>DOSU01000120.1:0-22913 GCA_003513895.1 Rikenellaceae bacterium | reverse complement strand
ATGGCAAGTGAAGATACCCGTTTTCTCATTCACGGAGGATTTGATTGGAAAGAGATAGACAAAGCTATTGATGCCGGCAAAAGAGGAAGAAAACTAAGAGGTGCCAGTACAATCAGCCAGCAAACTGCAAAAAATGTGTTTCTTTTTCCTGCCAGGTCTTGGGTGAGAAAAGCATTTGAAGCATATTATACACTTGGAATTGAGCTTATTTGGGGGAAAGAGAGAATAATGGAAGTTTATCTTAATGTTGCGGAAATGGGCAGAGGAATTTATGGAGCCGAAGCCGCGGCACAAGAATTGTTTATAAAACCGGCGAGCAAACTTACTCCCAGAGAGAGTGCGCTCATTGCGGCATCTCTCCCTAACCCCATGAAGAGAAAAGCGAATAGACCAAGTTCATATGTTTCTTCAAGAGCTTCGTCCATTGAAAGAATGATGGGTATGATAGAGGTACCGAAATGGCTTGTAAAACAGCCGGCAAAAAAATAAAATAAAAACAGGTAAATCAAGAAATCAAATATGCGCCAACGACTATTTTTAGTTTTTATCATTTCCTTAATAACTTTTGAAACTGTCTATTCTCAATACGATAAACAGCAATTTTTCTTCAGGGGAAGACAATTTCTCATAGAAGGAAAATACACACAGGCTATTGAGAATTTCAACATACTCACTCAGCTGGACACTACACTTTATGAAGCTTATTTCTTTAGAGGAATTGCAAAATATAACCTCGGCGACTTTTTGGGAGCTCAGATTGACTTTGACAAAACACTAAAAATTAACCAGCTATACACTCCGGCATACCATTACAGGGCGATCACCCTCAGCCGTATAGGTAAATACGACCTGGCTCTTAAAGATCTCGAGGAGGCAGTGGATTTAAGACCAAGCTATACCGGACTTTATTTTAGCCGAGGAGTTACTTATTTTTTATCCCAGCAGTTTGAAAAGGCAGTTCAGGATTTCAACAGATTTCTTCGGTTTGAGCCAAAAGTTCCAGATGCATATCTAAACAGGGGAGCCTCATACCTGTTTCTGGGAGACACGACAAAAGCCCTTGGAGACTACAATACTGCTATATCTCTTAACAGGTTCGACCCCGAAGGATATATAAGAAGGTCAAGAATTTATGTCCTTCAAAATGAGAACAAGAAAGCACTTGAAGACCTAAACCAGGCTCTTCTGCTTGATACTGCAAACTCCTTCGGATATTTTAACCGTGCACTTGTCCGGTATAACAATAAAGAAATAATGGGTGCGCTCTCGGATCTTGAAAGAGTACTCAGAGACGATCCGGGAAATGCACTCACACTTTACAACCGAGCCCTCATCCGCTCTCAGATAGGAGACTACAACAATGCGCTTGAAGACTACGACAGAGTTATTGAAATAAACCCAAACAATGTACTTGCATACTACAACAGGGCTGCTCTTTTTCTTCAACTTGGAAAGTTCCGCGATGCAATGGACGACTATTCACAGGCAATAAACCTATACCCGGACTTCGCAAACGCATACCTTAACCGGTCATATGTAAAGAGTCAGATGGGTCAGTTTACTTCTGCCAAAAGTGACTACGAAATTGCTCAAAAGAAAATTAGGGAATATAAATCCAGGATTGGAGATTCGACTCTAATATCTGCATTTGCAGACACCACGAAAAAGTATGACAAACTTCTCACATTGGATGCCGATTTTGCAAAAAAAGACTTTAAAAACGAATTGCTTCAATATAAAGATGTTGATATAAGACTTAAACCACTGTTTAAATTCCGTGCTGCCAGCGAGAACGAAATTCTTATGGCATTGAAAAACAGGTATGAAGATAATAACATGGATGGGTTTATTGCTTCATTGCCACTTCCTGTCCGCCTTGCATCAAAAAATGAAGATCTCACTCCGGACAGGCAAAAGAAGATACTGGATGAGATTGACCATAAATTATCAGAGAAAAAAGACAGCAAGTCTCTCTTTGCAAAGGCCCTGATTGAATCCGGAAATAAACAGTTTAACACTGCACTTGAATGTTACAACCAGGCAATTGAAATGGAGCCGGAGCAAACGTTTTATTATATAAATCGTGCTGCACTTCAGTCCGAGATGATTGATTTTATATCTTCAATAGAGAGCAATGTTCAGGTTCTCACGCTGGACAATGCCGGAGCAACCAGGGCAAAAGTTCAGGAACAGGCAACAAGAAGTTATGACTATACTCCGGCTATACACGATATGAAGCGTGCAGCTGAACTTTCTCCGAAATTCCCGTATATATATTACAACCTGGGAAATTTGTACTGTCTCTCAAACGATCTTCCGGAATCAATAATTCAGTACACAAGAGCTCTTGATTTATACCCATTTATGGGAGAAGCCTATTATAACAGAGGCCTTATCCTAATCTATTTAAGGGATAAAGAAAAGGGTTGCATAGACCTGAGTAAGGCCGGTGAACTGGGAATTACAGATGCCTATCCGGTTATTTCTAAATATTGCATCGAAGAAAAACGATAACT
The DNA here is from genome assembly GCA_003513895.1 of Rikenellaceae bacterium. GTDB lineage: Bacteria > Bacteroidota > Bacteroidia > Bacteroidales > UBA932 > Bact-08. Next base: position 20,397 of record DOSU01000120.1, on the reverse strand, counting down.
ATTTGCGAAGGCGGTTTACAGATTTAACCAGAGCCTCATCTCTTCCTATATACCTTATAGCCAGCCATGTTAGGATTGCCGCAATAATCGGAAAAACAGAATTTATGGTAAATATTGTACCTTCAGGACGGATAAAGAAAAGATAAATTATCCATCCCTGGAATGCCAATAATATTATGGCATTGAATATCGACAACCTAATCTGTAGCATTCTGTGCCTGTAAAGGAAGATTGTTGTAAAAGCAACAAATGTGGTTATTATGTCAAAAATCAGAAGTGGAACTAAGTCTGTAAACTTAACTGTTTCCTGAAAATTTTCCGCCATATTGGAAAAAAAGAGAGTTGCAAGAAGAGAAGTTGCTGCTAAAAGAAATGCTGACTGAATTCGTTGTATCATAGGACTGATTTTTGCACAAATGTATAAAATAAACCGTATTTTTACAGTTTAAAGGATTCAATTATGAGTAAGATATTATCATCGGAGTTGATTCTCAATAGCGACGGATCGATTTTTCATTTGCATATTAAGCCCGAAGAACTGGCAGATACAGTAATTCTTGTTGGAGACCCGGGGAGAGTAGAGCTTGTTTCTTCATTCTTCGACAGTAAAGAGTTTGTCCGCTCTTCCAGAGAATTTGTTACCGTAACCGGAAGATATAAAGGAAAGCGTATTACAGTCTTGTCAACAGGAATAGGAACAGACAATATAGACATAGTCGTAAACGAACTGGATGCTCTTGCAAACATCGATTTAAACACCAGAGAACCTAAAAAAGAGTTTAAAAAACTCACTTTGCTAAGGATTGGTACATCCGGAGCTATTCAACCGGATATTCCGCTTGGATCTTTCGTTTTATCTCACATTTCTGTAGGCTGCGACGGACTGCTCAACTGGTATGCCGGCCGCGACTCAATTTCCCAACTGGACTATGAGAAGGCTTTTATGGAACATTCTAACTGGCCGGATAATTTACCATCTCCCTATTTTGCAAAGGCAAGCGAGAAACTTGTCAACCTTTTTGAAAAAGACACAATCAAAGGAGTAACTATTTCTGCCTCCGGTTTCTACGGACCTCAGGGCAGGGTATTAAGACTTCCTCTTGCAATGCCGGATATGGTGAGTAAATTTGAAAGCTTCAGATACAAAGGAGACCGAATTACAAATTTTGAAATGGAGGGCTCGGCAATTGCAGGTTTATGCGCTCTTCTAGGCCATGATGCAGCAACAGTATGCTGTATAATAGCAAACAGGCATCTTCACGAAAGCCAGCCCGATTACAAACCTTATATTAAGAAACTTGTAACACTTGCATTGGAGAAACTTACTCAATGAGAATTTCCCCGGAGCTTATATCGCTATTGTCGCTTATAGACGATGCCGACATCACAGTTAGAACTGCGGTGGAAAATAAGCTTATTGAGATAGGAGAGGAGCTGTTCGACGAGATGGAGAATCTTTATCCCGAACTGAGCGATAAGATTGACGAAGACTTTTACTTTAATTATCTCTCAAATTTAAGGCTCAACTATACTTTAAAAAAACTAAAGGGATATCTCTCAAACCCCGACCCTTTGCTCATGGATGGTCTTCTGCTGGTTACCAGTGCAATATATCACAAACTGGATAAGTTTTATTATTTGAATATTGTTCAGGATATTGCAGATGAGATTGTGGAAGAGTTGAGTGACAGTAAGACAGCCGTAGAAAACCTGGAAATATTCAATTATATATTTTTCCACAGACTAGGTTTCAAACATGCCGATGAAAGCGTTGTCGAAATTGATAAAGCAATCATTTCAACGGTTATTGAAACAAAACAAGGTAATATTTTTACAATACCAATATGTTATTTCCTTCTGGCAAGATATACCGGACTCCCAATTTATCCTGTCATAATAAACAAGTCCTTTACTCCGGCTTATATAGACAACAACAGCAATATCCTTTTTTATATCAATATTTATAAGGAAGGGTTGATTTTTAACGATAATACTCTGCAAAAGAACATTGAGTCACTTTCAGGCGACAGTGTGAAACCTTTTGCAAAACTTGGACTCGACAGAGCTCTGGTTTCGATATATGCAGACCATTTACTTTATCTGTATAAGTCTGTAAAAGATGCCAACAGAGAGAATATTATGAAAAAAGTGCTGGATTGTTTTGGAACAGAGAGGTATATAAACTAAAAACCTCCATAATCATAAATGATTACAGAGGCGCTTCATAGTTTAGTTATAGGTTAAGTAATAGTATTACTGATACAAATATAGAAAAATTTTGAAAACAAATATATTTATCGCAAAAACTTTATGGAAACATGGTTCAATTAAGGGGTTGGGCAGTACAAGTTCCTTAGTTGCTGGAATATCAGTTGCAGTAAGTATGATTGTAATGTTGCTGGCTATTGCAATTTCAGATGGGTTCAAGCGCGAAATCAGGGATAAGGCAATTGGATTCTCCGGAGGAATAGTATTGAGTTCTCCGGGTATCGAAACAACAACATACCAATATCCTGTTGAGTCTGACTTATCTTATATCAAGGATATAATTAATATTCCCGGAGTTATAAGTGTTCAGTCATATGCCTGCCGTTCTGGAATTATTAAAAACGGAGAAGAAATTCAAGGAATTCTGCTAAAGGGAGTAGATTCAAATTATAACTGGACTTTTTTTAAGAACTCTCTGGTCGATGGAAAGTTGCCAGACTACTCCGATTCTGCTTCTGCAAAAGAGATCATGCTCTCTTCCCGACTTGCAAAAATGATGGCTATCAAGGTTGGAGATCCGGTACAGGTCTACTTTGTAGGAGATATTGTAAAAGCTCGCAAATTTACACTTGCGGGCATCTATGATGCACAACTGGAAGAGATTGACAAGACTTTTGTTATTGCTAATATTTCTGAGATACAGTCTCTTAATGGATGGAGCCGAAACGAGGTCAGCGGTATCGAGGTAATTTCTTCGGATCCCGACAAGTTAGAAGAGACATCCGAAACGATTAAAAACATAATTCATAACAAAGGGGTGGAGAGCGATCCTTCAATTTCAGTTGTTACAACTATGGATCAGTATCCTCACCTGTTTGACTGGCTTCTCTTGCTGGATTTCAATGTTTTGGTTGTGCTCATTATTATGATTACCGTTGCAGGGGCCAATATGATTTCCGGTTTGCTGATAATCCTCTTTGAAAAAATCTCAATGATAGGTCTGTTAAAATCACTTGGAATGCGAGATTCATCAATTCACAGAATATTTTTGTACAGGGCAATGATGATTATTTCCAGAGGTATGCTGGCAGGGAATTTAATCGCTTTTATTCTTCTCTTATTACAGCAGAGATTCAAAATAATTGGTCTTGACCCTGTAAATTATTTTGTTAAATATGTTCCTGTACACATTGACTGGTTTAAGATGGTCACAGTTAATATTACGGCATTCCTTCTGATTATTTTACTGCTTTATATCCCGTCAAGATTTATTTCAAATATCAGTCCCGATAAAAGTCTCAGAATAAAATAGAGTTATTTCCTGACCAGATTTTCATAAAGCTTATATCTGTCAATAACTTCATCTACAAATTTTAATGTCTCTTTACCTTTGAAAGATCCGAGTTTAAGAATTCCTGCCGGCAGTGTGGGATTGTTTCTCATTTGAGGAATTAACTCCTTTATAACATTCCAGTCGTTTGGATCAACTCCTTTGTGCCGTGCCAGATTTCTCATGTCAATAACTCTCCCTTCACCTGCATTGTATGCCGCAAGTACAAACTTTAACCTGTTGAGTGAATCCATTGCAGGGTCGTTGAACATTTTCTGAAGCCTCTTTATAAGAAGTGTTCCTGCTTTCACATTCTGTTCCGGGTCAAAAATATTGTCGACATTGAACTGATTTGCTGTAGCCTGCCTTATTTGCATGAGTCCGTGAGCTCCGCGAGAGGAGCTTACGTTCATAGAAAATTTACTCTCCTGATAGATAAGTGAAGCAAGAAGCCTCCAGTCCCAGCCTATGTTTTTGGCATGACGCTTAATTATTTCGTCATAAGGTGAAAGAACCGACGCTCCTCCCGGGGATGAGATTGAAATTCCTCTGTATCTTCTGTAGTATCGATTAACCAGTTGGCCGTAGTCTTTGGATTGCTTAAAATAGTTGAACCAGTAATTCAACTGCTGGAGAAGAATAATTTCATCTTTACGAACAACCCACACATCCTGATTTTCGTTAACTTCAACACTGGAAATTAAAAAATCGGAATACTCTTCCGGAATAATTTCTTTATCGGCATTAATTACTAAAATATCAATAGCGCCTGCAAGTAAGGCATCCCAACTTTCGTCACTCTTTTGGGGAACAAGGATAACAACGCATTTTTCATTTTTAGCAAACCTGTTTAGAAGTTCATAGTGAAATCCGGAAGGATGGCCTTGCCGGATATAGATACCACCGGCAATGTTTACTTTAACATCAATTGTATCGCCCTCAAGGAAGAACAGGTTTCTTTCGTACTTTGTCTTGTTCACAGAAGGGCCGAACAAGAAAAGCACCATTATAACAGCAAGGGCAAATATGTATCTGATGTTCGCCTTCATAGGCTTTATTTTATGTAGAAAGGCCAGTTTAATCCAAACTGAATTGCTCTCATAGGCCTTATATAATGATTTGCCGAAAAGTAATCTCCGGTAGGCCACCCCTGAGCAGCGTTCATGTATTTAATAAAAATGCTGGCTTGTTTCCACTGGATGTTTATGAAAGGATCTATATAAGGAACAGCTCCGATTTTTCTTTCATTCTGAGTGTGGAACTGACCCAGAGCAGGATTGTATGACGGAGCAAAATATTTTGTGTGATACAACACATCAACGCCTAATTGAAGTGTCATAACATTTTTTACCACAACGAACTGAAAGAAGTATCTGAGATTTGCACTCAATAGAGGAAGAGGCATTACCTCCTGATCCGACGTAAGCTGGAATAGAACTCTGTTGAAAAAATGAAATTTCCAAAGGCGAAAATCAAATTTTGCAGAGGCAGACATTACATTAAGAAGATTGCCGTTTTGAGTGGCATCTCCGAGGTTGTTATAATATATATAATTGTTTAACAATGAGTATCCAAAGAAAGCCTGCAGTTTAAATTTTGGAATATCCAGCAAAGCTTCAACACGGGTCTCTGTGGTTTTTCCAAATTTGTTGTCCCAGAAAAAGTGGTTTGAATAGTAATAACTGTTAAAAAGGTCTGTTGTTGTATTTGCTATTTTCAACTTTCCTGTCAGGTGGATTCCCTCCTTAATTGGATAGACAGATAAGCGTACTTTTGCATCAACATTAAAATCGCCTGAATTGTAACCGGCAAGATTCAACTTTCCGTTTCCTTCCCACATAAGATATTTTCTAAACTGCCCGGAAGCTCCAAAGTATGCATAAACATTATTGTAAATTGAATTATGCATTCCTCCGATGTAATTGTCGGGGCGGAAAGTGTAGTAGCTTACATACTGATGACCTACTCCTCCGTCGAGTTTAGATATTATCCCGTCTATTGCCCAGGGCTGAAGGCGAATGAAGAAACGGTTCTCGATGAGGTTTAACCTTGTAGAGTCGTTACTTTCAATTGCGTTTATAAAGAATCGGTTGTTGTAGAAGTTTCTTGCTTCTGTATCTGAAAGATTAATTGCATCTGTGTACCTACGGTAATAAGTTGCGAATTCGAAAGAGTGACCTATGTATGCCACTGTTCCGCTGTTATTATTTAATGTGTCTTTCTTGGAGAGATGGATAGGAATTCCGTATGAGTGCGTGAGAAAAACAGAGTTTCTCCTGAGTCTGTTGTATGCCGTATTAAGCCTGTAATCAATTGCTTTTGGATTTACATTAGTATCCAAAACCATTGTGTCGTCGAAAATACCGCCATTTTCTTCTCTTTTGATTGACTGAAAAATATAGCCGGCATGTGCCACATATCGTTTTCCAAGGTAGTTGGATGTTAGTGAGAATGTTCTGTTGTCTGTGGATTCTTTATTCAGAATACCCTTTCCCCCGTATCGTTCATACAAAACAGTAAAATTAAACTGGGGAGAAATATTCTGAGTTGTTAGAAAGTGAATATTCGTCTCCTCCTTTGCCCGCTCTGCCAGAATTGTTCCCCGATATGCCAGTTCGGTATGGGGAGTTTTTACATTGTAAAACGGATGGCTCTCTTTTGTATAACTGTATGGGATATATGGATCAAAAGCAGTAAAAAAATCGGATTTATCCCTGAGGAAATAGTTAAAACTCTGTGCCGCCGAGCCGGAGACTCCAAGGTAAGTGGCTCCAACATCCTTTTTCATAAACGGAAGAAAATGAAAGTTTCCGTTAAAAGTAGTGTCCTGCTTTAGCATCCCGGTTATCCGGTTAAGGTAGCTGTCGTAATTCCAGAGGATAATTTTCTTGTATTTAAGCGAGTCCGGTATAATATAACTCTCAAGTATTCTTGGTATTTCGGATTTTATGCTGTCTCTTATATATCTAAGAGAGTCTTTTTGAGCTTTTTCTCTGATTCTCAGTTGATATTTAGTGAGAGGGACAATTACCGGAGTTGCTTTTTTTATGGTATCGGCCGTGGTAATGGAACCTGTCTCTTGTGCCGAAAGTATATTAAAAGAGAGCACCGCAGCCAAAAAGGTTGCAATGCTCAGGATTTTTGTTGTGGTTTTAATAATTTGTTCGCCCATAATAATGTGCAAACATACAAAAAATGGATTAAATGGCATCAAAGGATCAGATTCCTGCCACTCTCTCCTTATATGTAGCAAGACATGCATCAAGTCTGTCGTGCGCTGTGTTGTCGCCAGGAATGTTGTGAGAAGGATGAATATAAAGTTTAACACCTCTGTCTGCAAGTATTTCGGCAACAGTTGTTACAGTCATCCATACAAGTGTAATAAAGGCCATTGTGGAAACAGGACCAACCATATCATAGTGGTTCTTTAAAGGAACGCTTGCATCTACGAGTGGTGCACACGAATCAACAACGATATCTGCAAGCTGGAAAAGAGTTTTTCCGCATGAGTGTCTTGTTTTCTTGTCGGCAGATTCACTTGCAGAGCCAAATACAATTACTTTCATGCCAAGCTCTTTGGCTTTAAGAGCAACGTCAATATTAACATTGTTGATTCCTGTATGGGAGAATATCCACATGGTATCTCTTTTGTCGAAATTGTATGACTTCATAATTGCATCGCCATAACCTTCTGCTCTTTCCAGAAACAGAAACTGGTGAACTCCCATCTCCCCTGTGATTCTTGTGAAGAAAGTGAGCGGAAGCTCAACTATAGGGTGGAATCCTACAAAACCTCCGATTCTTGGATACATCTCCTCAACTGGAATTGTAGCATGACCGCAACCAAAGGTGTGAACCCATCTGCCTGCCTCTATGCTGTCGGCCATAACTGTGGCTGCTTTTTTAATATTTTCGAGTTGAGACTCTTCAATAGAGCTCATTACGGCTCTGGCATTTTTTAACCATTCTAGTGCTAACATAATTTAATTTTTTGAACGAATATATTGATAATTAATTAAATAAATAACAGGAACTAATAGTGAACATATTATCAGAAGTATAGGAAATTGTTTAAAATCCAATACTCCCACAAGCAAATTTATTAATGTGTTTCCGGTGAGTGCTATGACTAATGCAAAACTGAATGCAGTGCCCGACATCTCCTTGTATTTCTCGCCAACCTCCGAGAGAACAATAGGAAATGTAGATGCAAATCCCAGTCCAATCATGAATGTACCCGCAGAAACAGCCGCCTGGGAGGTGAACAGATACATGATGAGTGTACCAAGTGCAGCAATTAGTATGCTTATAGTGAGAATAATGTTCTTTGAAATTTTTCTGAGTAAAAAGCCAAGGACAATCCTTCCGGCGCCAATACCCATAACTATAAGGCTAAGTGCATACAGGGCACTCTCTTTGTCGAATCCCTTCTCCAGCTCCAGATAGCTTGATGTCCAGTTGCTTGCAATTCCCTCAATACCGCTTTGAAAAAAAAGTGTGAAGCTAAGAAGCAGCAATGCAGGCTCCTTTGCCATAGACAATACTTTTTTGAAAGGAATCCCCTGTTTGAATTTTCCGTCCGGAAAAGAGACAAATGCATAGTAGAAAACCGATAGGGTCATCACAACTCCGGCTCCTGCAACAATTGGAGTATATGAGATAGTTTTCGAAAGAGTGGCAAACAACAAAGGAATTGTAATGGCTCCAATTGTATAAAACACTCCAAGTATACTCAGGTTGGCCGATCTGTTCTTATCCGTGGAGGCATCGGAGACAAGTGCATTTGATATTCCGTTAAGAATACCGCCGCCGAATCCGATTACGAATATTGAAATTCTGGCCATAGAGACTGTAGAGCAATAAGCAAGCAGTTCCATACCGGCAACTGTAATAATTGTTGCAGCAATCATCAGCCTTTTGTAACCGTATCGGTCAATGACCGGGCCGAAAACAACAGATCCCAGCAAAATGCCTATGGGCAAAAGACCTGCCACGGTGGATGCCTGCGAAGTGTCAAGACCAAATTTGGATATGAGAGAGGGGAGGACAGCCCCCATAACCACGAAAGCTAGTCCAAAAAAGGCCATTCCGGCAAAACCGGCTATAAGAACGGGAAATTTACTCTTATTGCTCATTGCTATCTCTTGTTTAATTTTTTTTACTTTCATCGTTTATACATCCCATTATCGCAATTGCGCCAGCTCCGTATAGACCGGCTTCGTTTGGAAGCATTGATGGAAAGAAACGGCACTGTTTAATTGATATTGGTTGCGCCCATCGGGAGGCTTCTTCATAAATTCTGTCTACAAAACGGGAAGCGGGTCCAAAAAGCCCTCCTCCAAATACAACGACTTCCGGATTAAAAAGACTTACGAAATTTGCAGCAGCCATTCCCCACATCTCAATTGCCGTATCAATTACCTTTATGGCAACAGGATCGTGCAAATCGTAGGCCTCAAAAACTTCCCTGGATGTTATTTTTTCAATTTCAAATTTCTCAAGGATGGAGAATCCTTTCTTGCCTGCATTCAAAAGTGCTTTCATCTCTTTTTTCGCCTGTATTGAAATTCCGGTGCCGGAAGCGTGACTCTCAAAACAGCCGCACATATCCCACTCCTTGTCGTATGGCGGTTTCAAAGCCATCCATCCGGTAGCTCCCACTATGTCCGATGCACCGTGAAGAACTCTTCCGTCAATAAGAATTCCGGCACCGATACCTGTTCCAACAGCAATGAAAATTGCATTATTGCACCCTTTTGCAACTCCAAGGCTCACTTCTCCAAGTATATAAGCAGTTCTGTCGCTCTCAACAAAGACTTTTGAGTTTGGAATTGCTTCTGAAATTTCATCCAGCAAAGGATAATTTTCCCAACCGGGAATATTCGGACACCAACATGTTCTTGTTTTTGAATAGGCTATGCCCGGGACACATATTCCAATGCATTTAGATTCTGTTTCAGGAATATCACCTTTGGAAAGTAAAATTTTGCACAGCTCTTTTACAAGCCCGGCAACTTCTTTACCCTCCCTTCCTTCGAGAAGGAGGGTTTCGTGTAGTAGCAGAGTGTTGTTTTCAAGAAATAAGGCACCGGAAACTTTTGTGCCTCCAAGGTCAATTCCTAAATATATCATATCTCAAATAATAATGACACCTTTATCTTCAAGTATTTTGAGTGTATCTGCATGACCTTCGGGTGTAACATATCCCAAAGCATCCTTATTAACAAAAACCTTATAACCGTTCTTTAAGAAGTCCAGTGAGCTTTCCTTAATGCAGAATTCTGTGGCTATGCCGCTTAAAACAACACTCTTTTCCACTTCTTTGTCTTCGTAGTATTTGTCAATGAAATTTCCTACAGTTAATCCGTCCTTGTTAACAGCTTCAAATCCAGAGTATTGCTCTTCTGTATCCGAGCATCCTTTCATAAATACGTTTCCTCCGAAAGGTAAAGATTCAGATACATTAACCCTTTGGTAGAATTGATTGTGAATCAATTGGCCCTTTGTTCCCTGAACGCAGTGAGGAGGCCATTTACCGCCCTGTTCAACAAATGAACAATGGTTTGCAGGGTGTGAATCACAAACGTATATAACACTTTGTCCCGGATTTGAATTTATATATTCAATAGTCTTTTTTACAGCCTTTACAGAATTATTACAGGCAAGAGATCCGTCGATAAAATCATATATCATATCGACAACAATATGTACTGCATTTGAAAGTTTATATTCCATCAAATTCCTTTATTTCGTTTATTAAAGAGTTAATCAGATTGTTTTTAAGGTCATATAATTCATCTGAAATGTCTGCTTTGTAGTAGTGAGGGTTGATTAACCTCTTTTGAGTTTCATTAAGCCCTTGCAGGTTGCTAAGGTAATAATTTCTCTTCTCAAGCGCACTCATCGGTTTTGCTACAATTTGACCATTTTCCATAACTTGATTTTGAAGAGGTTTAAATTCATATGAATTTTCTTCAAAAGTTGTAATTTTCGTATCGTCATATTCATCCCTGATGGTCAGCTTTTTACGGGTTTCAATGTTTTTTGCCGTATTGTCTCCTCTCAGGCAGGTAACATCAGCCTTAAACATACCATTCCTTGTAATTCTGTATGTAATCTGAAAGCCCGGATTAATTGCCTTACTTTTGTCTTCCGATCTTTTGAGAACTCCCTTCCCGTCAATTTCTACAAGCTTGTATACATTTCCGAAACAAGGGTTATGCTTGCTGGTTGCGATTGCGTCGCCAACTCCGTATGAGTCAATTTTTGCGTTCTGCCTCTCCAACTCAGTAATTATATATTCGTCGAGAGAATTTGTTGCGAATATCTTGCATTTTGTAAGGCCTGAGTTATCAAGAGCTTCGCGACATTTAATAGAGAGATATGTGAGGTCACCGCTGTCCAGGCGGATTCCAAAACTCTTAGGATAGTTGTCGTCCACTCCATTTTCCTTAAATGCCTTGATGGCGTTTTTTAGCCCGCATCTCAATGAGTCGTACGTATCAATTAAAAGGACAAGCGGTTCTCCCCGGTGTGATTTTATGTATGTGTCAAATGCCTTTAATTCACCTGCAATCGTGCATCCGAAAGCAGTAATAAAACTGTGGGCCATTGTTCCTGTGGCGGGTATCCCAAACATAGTGGATGTGAGAATGTTTGAAGTATTAAGACAACCGCCAATATATGCTGCTTTTGCACCATAAGTTGCTGCCCAGGGGCCGTGGGCCCGACGGGAACCAAATTCACTTATTGGTTTAGTTGTGCTGCGTGAAACTCTTGAAGCTTTTGTAGCAATTGCCATCTGATGGTTCATAATGGTAAGCATAGGAGTTTCTATAACCTGGGCTTCAATAAGAGGGCCCTCGACGGTAATAACAGGCTGGGTCGGGAATGCGATTTCTCCCTCTTCCATTGCATAAATATTGCCGGTAAATTTCATCTTTGAAAGATATTTCCGGTATTCCCTATACTCTTCTCCGGGTAGAAACTTTTCAAAAAAAACTTCATCCTCACTTCCAATACCGGTTACCATTTCAAGTGCCTCTTTAACGCCACACACAACTGCCCAGTTATTCTTATCGGGAGCACTTCGGTAAAACATGTTAAATACTGCTTTCTTGTTTTGCAAACCTTTGTCAAAAAAGGTTTTTCCCATTGTGTACTGATACTTGTCCGAGCAATATGAAATGTTCATGCTGTTCATTGTTTTTCAAGATTGGCAGGAGAGAAAAAACTCTCGGAAAGTTTTGATCCAACCTGAAATGCATCTGTAGTGAGAACAGATCTTCTCCCGGTTTGTTCGTTTTTCATCTCCATTAAGTAATAGAAATATTTTCCGTCCGAAACAGGTTTGTAGTTGCTTATAATTTGAGTTTTAGATAGTTTGCCATTTAAATCGTAGTATTCAATCTTATGGCAAAGGTAATTCCCCTTTTCAATATAGGTTAACTTTTTGCCAAAGCCGTTTTCATTCTGGATTTGATCTGTCTTTGGAGTAGCCTCAATTTTAAAGCAATTTTTTCCGTCTACGGACTCAGAAGAAAGAATCTTATAATTGAAATCGTCAATATTTGGTTTGCTCATGTCTGCATTGGTAAACTCAGAGCCCATAAAATTCTTGCCTTTTTCGGTACTTACTATTCGTCTGCTCTTTTTTAGGGCAGGCATGTAAATCCACATATCATCCGATTTGCCTTCATAGTCGTATACCAGAATTGCGGTACCTCTTACATCTGCAGGCTCTACAAACTTCATTATCATTTTGGTAACATCACCAAACTTTTTACTGGCTATGCTCACTTTTCGTATGCGCATATTGTTTTTCTGGTCGTATATCTTTAAGGTTGTGACCATTTCCATTGAAGAGAGTGCAATTATATCTGCAGAGTTTTTACTTACTTCTCTTGCATCCTGGCCTTTTAAACCGACAGAGAAACAGAGAATCGACGTTAAAACTAATACAGGGATAGTAATTATTTTTTTCATAAATTATTGTTTTTTATTCAAAAATCTTGGTTTAAATATAATGCAAATTGCCGGAATGAGCATAAGTGCCGAAAACAAACAAAACATTAGCGAAAGTATTATGAGCAGGGCAAATGACTTTATGAGAGGAAAGGCAGAAAGGGACAGTACAGAAAAACCAAGCATTACAGAAACAGCATTAATTGTAATGCCCCGGCCGGTAGTTCGGATTGCTGTCTGAAATGCAGCAGCATAACTCACTCCAAGAGACAGTTCACTTCTTACCCTCCAGAATATGTGTATTGTAAAGTCGACACCAAGTCCAATGGAAATTGAAGAGAGAAGTGCCGTAATGATGTTTAGCTCTATGCCCAGCCAGCCCATGAGACCGAAAGTACAAAATACAGAATAAAGCAAAGGGATGGAACCAATAAGTCCGGCAGCAGCGCTTCTAAATATTAATGCGAGCAGAATCATAATTGCAAAAAATGCAAAAATAAGAGAGTAATACTGTCCGGTAACAACAGCTTCACTCATCTCTTTTTCCACAAGTGAGTAGCCGCCAATGACTGTTCCCGGATCGTCCTTTGTGAGTTCCTTAATTTTACTTAAGATCAGTTCTGCTTCACTCAGTTTTTCGTAGTTGCATTGAATTGACATTATTGCTTTTGTATAGTCGAAATCTACAAAGTTTTCAAAATCGGAAGGATCGCCATTCATAGAATACAGCTCAATATATTGAGCAACACCATCTCTTGTTTCGGGAATGCTGTTATATCCTAAATCGGAAGAATCATTAAGAGCTGTACTCATCTTGCGTATCAAAGTTGCAATTGAGGTGACACTGCCAACACCTGCGATTTTTTCCAGTTCCTCCTCATATTTCAACATTTTATTCAGGATAACAGGGTCTTTTATATCCCCTTCAAACATAATGTTTATAATTTTACTGCCTCCAAATGCATTGTTGGTAATGTTTATGCTTTGGTTGTACGAATGCTTTTGAGGCAAAATATTATTGAAATCCGATGCAGCCTTAAAATTAAAAAGACCGGCCAATGTGATAACTATGAATACAAAGAAAAACAATATAATTCTACCGGGATATTTTGTTGCATAATTCCCTGCCACATCCAGAACATGAGCAATTTTACTCTTATTCTCCCCTTCAATATCAAAATGAACTTTACCTTTTTTCATAACAGAAAGAACTGCAGGAATAAAAGTTAAGCTCAAAACAAGTGCAATTGCAATACCAATTGAAGATACCACACCCATCTGGCTTGCCGGCAAAAGTATGTGCACAATAAGCCCGAGTATTCCAACAATAGTCGTAAGCCCGCAGAGTAATACAGGTTTTTTTAAATAAGCTATGGCTTCGGTTACAATCTCTTTCATTGAAATATCGGGGTCCAGAGCGTTCAATTCCTGATACCTGGCTATAAAGTGAACTCCGTAATTATTGGCTATTGCCAGCATCATAATTGGAATAAGGATGCCAATAATACTCAGTTCCCAACCGAAAAGAGGAATGAGAGCCATTGAGACAATTATTGATATTAAAACAACGGAAAATGGCAGAAGTACCCCTTTTAGTTCTCTGAACGAAACCCAGAAGAAAAGCAGCATAATCAAAAGTCCTATCGGAAGCAGTATCATTATGTCCCTGCTTATTTTATCGTTTGCCTCGCTTCTCAGATATGGCTGCCCATTCAAATAGACTTTTTCGTTTCCCGGAAATTCATCAAGCTTCTTATAGATTAACTCGATGAGTTGCTTATCCTTGATGCTCTTGTTTGAGTTAAGCAAAAGAAGGGTGTATTTGAAATCTTCAGAAACCAGCAGTTTATATGCAATGTCATTTTTTTTAATCTCTCCCCTCAAAATCTCTTTTTTTTCAAGAGTTTGAGGAATAGCCTTAACAACAGGATTCACTATCATTGATCCGTTCTCCGAGCGGATATCTTTTGTAGTATACAGTGAAATTACCGAGGCAAATTCGCTCATCTTTCCAAACTCGTTTGTGAGCTTGTCAATTCTTTCAAGAGTGGAAGAGTTTAATATATCATCGGTTTCAAATATCAGGATAACAGGTTCAGATGTGCCAAAAACTTCCCCAATCCGGTCATTATTCATTTTTGACTGCATCTTGTCTGGCAAATAAGACTCAAGATCGGGATTGACCTTAATGGTTAATAAAGGAATGAGACTTGCTGCAGTAAGGAGTACTGTTGCAATAATTATAACCCACCTGTATCTGATTAATCCAATGTTTTTATCCATGTTTATTGATAATTAAAATGAGGCTTTTATTTCAAGAAAGAATCCGTTCATAACCGGTGCGGAGTAATTGAAAAGAGATTCTGCCGGCCCGTGCATGTATGACCCGCCCAGGCTGAAAGATAGATTGTCTGTAGCATTCCAGCTCACCTTTGGTCTTATCATGTACTCTTTTGAGGTGATGTTGTAATATCCGGTTAGTTCTCCGGTTATGGTTTCGTATGCTAAGCTTTTTCTTACTGTTAGAGAAAGGGCATGATTTGTATTTTTCTGCTGGTTGAAAATTTTCCTGTTGAACAGAGTGCTTTGATAGTAAACCATGTTTTGCAAATACAGCAATTGAGACATCGGGTTTTCGGGATTCTCTAAAACAGGTTCTATAAGCGGTTTGAAGTTTGGAACATATTTGCCGATATATTGAAATATCGCAAGATACCCTCCGAAATCCTTTTCAAAGGCTGCTACATAACTTATATCAGGAGCTGCTATAAACATAAACATATTGGACCCCTTTGTATGATTGTATGCAAATTCTCCCCTTAAAATCCAGTTTCCTGCAGGAATTGCAAAATCGGCACCGAATGTCTGTTTGTGATATGATGTTGAAGTGTATAAAATTTCAGGAGAAGGATTTGGATTTGTAACGTCAAGATTAATTGTCTTAACATTGAAACCATGAAATGGGTCATATCCCCGAAAATAGGAGAGCGAAAACCCAATCTTCGACAACTCAAAATTTAGTTTTGCGGCAACAGCGCCGCTTTTGAACTTCCCATCGGGCAGGGTAGGGTCAACAAATGAAGCATATTCGCCAAGCGCGAAAAGATCGAAACGGTAGTTCGACGGATTGTAATAAGGAATTCCAATTAAATCGATGTCAATTTCCGGATTAATCCTGTATTTTGCCCGCACCATAAAATTTGAAAGAACCTGATCGTCGGGGTCGGAAGTGAAGAAAAAATAGTCTTTTGCGTTGATATTGTTTGTTGGGCTAAACCCATCCGTTCTTCCCCATTTAACAATCTGATTACCTGCAAGAAAATCAAATTTATCCGATATATATCCGGCATATGCTTCAACTATATCGAGTTTGTTGTAATACTCTCCGAACTTCATGCCTCCACGAAACCATATTTCCGAGTGAAGGATAGTATGTTTGCTTTTATACCTGGCTTTAAGTGCAAACTGAGCAAAAACAGAAGTGAGGTCATAATTTTTTGAACCACCGTAAAAGGAACCTCTTACAAAACCGTTAATCTCTGTTTTGCGCGACATTACATTATCAGTTACAGATGAAGAATCGGGTTGAGTATCTGTAAAAAGAGACTGTGCATTCAGCTGATTTAGAATCAAAATTGCCAGAATTGTCAGAATCTTTGATTTCATTTTTACTGCATTATTTATGCAATAAAGTTAACTCATTTTTAATCCAATCGAAAAAAAAGTGATGTTAAAGAATGTCAATGAGAATAAATGACAACGCACCTGCAAGGTAACCAGCCAAAGCAAGCAGAGAGATGTTCTTAAGGTACCAGTTAAAACGGATTTTTTCAATACCCATGACCACTACGCCGGAAACTGATCCAATTAAAAGTATGCTTCCGCCTACTCCTGCACAATATGCCAGAAACAGCCAGAAATTCCCATCCTGAACAAATGATTGCATAAATTCAGGATTGGCAATGGTTGCCAGGGTCGATGGATCAACTACTGGATACATTCCCATTGCAACAGCAACTATTGGAACGTTATCTACAATTGAGGAGAGAACTCCTATGATGATATTGATTATATAGATATCATGAACCTTCTCGTTCAAAAACTGACCGGCAATATTTAGAACTCCTGTACCCTGAAGGGCTCCAACTGCAAGAAGGATTCCGAGGAAAAACAGTATTGTTGCAGTGTCAATTCTTCTCAATACCCTTGTAACCCTGTGTTTTACATCTTCAGTTATATTGGGCTTCTTTTGATAGAGGTATTCTGTATAAATCCAGACTATACTTAGTCCAATGAGTACACCAACAAATGGAGGGAGGTGAGTGAAATATTTAAATACAGGGACATAGACAAGGGCAAGAACTCCTGTTATAAAAAGGGTTGTTCTCTCTCTGTCTGTCAGAGCATGTGTGGGATTATGTACAGAAGATGCGTATTTTGTTGATGTTGTGATTACTCCTTTCACCATTCTGGTAGCAATCCCGAGGGGGACAATCATTGAAATAAGACTAGGAACAAAGAGCTGAGTAATCAGCGGAACAGAACTGATTTTTCCGTCTACCCAAAGCATTATTGTTGTTACATCTCCAATAGGAGACCATGCTCCGCCGCTGTTTGCTGCAATAATTATCATACTGGCAAATATCCATCTCTCTTTATAGTTGGGTATTATCTTTCGCAAAAGCATAACCATTACTATTGAAGTTGTAAGATTGTCCAGAACGGCAGACATGAAAAAGGTAATAAATGAAATAATGACAAGAAGTTTTCTCTTCTCTTTTGTAGTAATTCTGTTAGTAATTATTGAAAAACCTCCATGAACATCAATTAGCTCTACAATTGTCATTGCACCAAGAAGGAAGAACAGAGTTTCGGAAATTTCTCCCAAGCTCTCTATAATGTGAACATCTACAATATATTTACGGCATTGCTCTATTAGGGAGAGAGCACTTATATCATGATTGTTGTGGATAAATTCCTTAAAATGAACAGGGAAAACTTCTGTAACCGTAAGGGGAGAGAGGAGAATATAGAGGACCCAAAGTAACCCGCCTGTTAAAAGGGCGATTGCAGCTTTGTCAACCTTTATTTTATGTTCAACAGCTATTAAAAAATAGCCAAGAATGAACACCAACACCATTATCTCCAAACCACAGAATTTTAAATTTAGAAGGCAAAAATAGTCATATTCTTAAAAAAAACGGCAATAAACTTACGAATTGGTCTTAAATAATTAGAAATTATAAGCAGCCTGCCTCATATGGGCCAGAGATTTAAATGGATTTGAGGGTTTAAGATACTGTTCAAGAAATTTATAGATTGTATATCTCACATCTGTTGCTTCCTTTGAATCAATCCTGTCGAAACCGTGTCCGCCGGGTGCTTTCTCAAAAACCTTGTATTCAAATTTTTTATTGTGTGCCTTAAGAGAATCGATCATAAGGAGAACCTCTTCTACATAAACGTCATTGTCGATGGTATTTGTGTGGATAAGAAGTGGTTTGCGCAGATCTTTCGCATAAGTAGAAGGGGAGCGTCTTTCGTACTCAGCAGGATTTTCTTTTATAGTTTGTCCAATATGGTTTGCATCTGAAAAGATTTTTCTATAACTGGAATCATGTGATGCCAGCCTGTTTTCAAGGTCGCTTACCGGCACTCCTGCAAATGCGCATTTGTATTTGTCGGGATATCGTAAAATATTCATCAGTGAAATCATCCCGCCATGACTCCATCCGATAATTCCGATATTTTCCTTGTCAACAAAACTGTAGTTCTCTACCATGTAGTCTCTGCTTGTAAGGACATCTTCATTTTCAAGACCGCCATAGTCGATATTGTCGAAGGTCTCTTTGCCGTATCCGGTACTGCCCCTGTATTCAGCGGATACTACTATGTATCCCTGAGTAATAAGTTCCCGGACGATATGAGCATAATAGGTTGAGAAATCGGCATGAACGCCGCTGTGTGGAAGAACTATCAGCGGATATTTCTTAGCAGTATTTATATTTTTAGGAATAAAAACATAGGTGTAAAACTGAAGCGGATTTGCGGCAAACTTGTCATCTTTCTTCTTAGCCTTCCATCTTGGAGGACCGGCAAGTCTCACTTTATCTACGAATGCAACATCTCCAAGCATCTCCCGCCACATGAGGTCATCAACCTTTTTGATTATCATATCATAAGTGTGATCGCTGTTTTCAACCATTCGTTTAAGAGAAGCAATCTCTTTTAGGATAAGAGAATCTTTGTTCTGAGCACAAACCGGAGAAGACATGTAAAAAGATAAGATCAAGGCAAAACAACCTGCCAGAGAGAAAATTTTGGAAGAGTTTTTCATATTTAAGGCTTTGAAGGGTGAGTTATTAAACAAATATATGAATTCTCTCAGTTTTCTGTATCTTTTTTGCCTTACCCTGTTGGTGCACCCCTGGGTAGTTTGGTACCAAATGACCCCAGGGGTTGAGCAGTTCAAAATATAATAGTCGGAGCTTTAAATGTTTTTGGGTCGTTGTACATACGATGCTTATAATTAATAACCTCTATGGTTTTTGGAACTATTCTGATAAGGACAAAATTTGATTGCCAGTCTGGAATACTCTCCCAATATTCTCTTTTCATTTTAAGCAACAACTCCTTATCGTCAATAATAACAGCAGTTCCTGTAATATTTACATATCCCGTTGCCGATTCATGATTTGCGAAGTATACCGACACTTTTGGGTTGTTCATAATCTCTATAACTTTTCGGCTATGTCTTGAAGTGCCGAACCATGTGATTAATTTATCGTTTGCAGGAAAAGGATTCATTGTTCTCACCTGAGGCTGTCCGGTTGAGTCAACCGTAACCAGAGCACAATAATGCGTTTCATTAATTAGCTCTTGTGCAGCGAGAATGATTTTGTCTCTGTCGAAAGAGGTTTGGGCATTCATGTTAGAGGAAACGGATAATGAAACTAGTAAAAAGCAAATTAATTTAATAAATAAGATTTTGTTTTTCATCTGATAAAATTTTTAGGGTAATAGATTAATATAAATAAGACTGTTAAAACTTAATATACCCTATAAGAATTATCCCAGAATAAATTATTTCATCTGTCGATTACTGCAACATCTAATCTGAATTTACTGCACGGAAATTTCTAGCTACATTGTCCAAGTAGAAGCCAGATAATTATAAAAACAACAATAGTTCCTAAACAGCCACCGCCTAATTTATGGGCTCCATATCCAGATATTAATCCTCTAAATAAATTATTCATTTGTTTTTAACAGTTTGCTGAGTTTTAATTAAAAATTTTGACGGTAACTAAGGTAAGAGGCTTAACCAGTTGATGCTTTACAGAATTGCTGAATGTATTTACATCATTCACATATTATGTAGCTGATGTAGCTAATTCTGAGGAAATATCTCCTGAATTCAAATATTAAATGTAGCTTTTATTGAATAGTAAGATTAATTTTTCGTCCTAGCCCAAACTCAATAAGTTTATAGAGAGTTGAAAGTTGGATGTCGCTGTGTCCGTTTTCAATTCTTGATATAAAACTCTTTTTAGCACCAATCTTTTCAGCAAGTTGTTCCTGGGTAAGTTTTGCCTGTTTTCGCTCTTCCTTTATGAGCACGCCTATAGCAAATGATTTTGCTTTAATTTCAAATTCAGTACGACTTTTAGTGCCCATCTTTCCATACATCTTGTCAAGATGTTGAGAAAGAGTCGTGATGTTTTTATTTGTGATTTCCATTGTTGTCAATTTTTTTGTTCGTTAAAATATTCACTCAAAATTTGTTGTGCCTTTTCTAACTCTTTCCTGGGAATTCTTTGTGTTTTCTTATGATATCCATTGAAAAGGACGACTATGTTTCCTTTGTCGAAGCAACAAAAAATTCGGTATATATT
>DOSU01000160.1:530-5815 GCA_003513895.1 Rikenellaceae bacterium | reverse complement strand
TGCTTCGGGCTTGTGCGTCCTCCTTCGCTCCGCTTCGTCCGGCCGAATCGCCCTCATCGATTAGGTGGCAATGTAATGTGAATACATTAAGATTTTCAAGTCGCAGCCGGAGACAATTATTATTACAGGGAGAAGTGTTTCATCGACATAATTTACTTTTACGCAATACCATACTATTGCCGCAAAAAGTTATAAGTCGCATATTGTGTTGCACCTAATTTACCCCCCTTTTGTTAAGCGATGAAGTGTCAATTTAGGCGACGATGGTGAGTCAACCTATTTCAGGACGGGACATTTTGCTCATTAGGTACAACACGAAGTTTGGCGTAAGAAAGAATGAGCCCTAAAACTATAGAAAGGGATGCTGCGAAAAGCACTTTGTACTGGTCGGGGAGCATGAAGGTTATTGTGTGCGCCGGTATCCAGAAGAGCGGTATGGTTTTGCCAACTACAAATTTGAGAAAGCCAGTCCAGTCTATAGTTGAGATTACTCCGGAAATTGTTGGTCGTTGTCTGTCAATTACTTTTCCTTGTCTGTTTTCATCAACGGCTTGATTTCTCTCAGTAACCACAGAATCACGGTCGTAAACAGAATCAATATAAGTATCGGTAATCCGGTGCGCAGCCATAAATACGGCTCCGAATGTGAGATTCATTATTGCAGATATATAAAAAGCAGTAAGTAGCCTGCTCCAAAATGAAGGCTCCGCTCCAATTGCAATGCTGATATTTTGAGAACCGATGCTAAGTATGCCTTTGGCGCTTATTCCATCGTTCGCAGAGTTTCCGGCCCACAAAAGACCTTTTGCGATAGCACCGTGTACTCCCTGGGTATAAAGCGAAAACATCAGAACAATCATCATACCCAGTACTCCCCATACTAACATCTTTGGTAAAAGTCCTTTAACCTTAACCCACTTTTTGTATACAAGCCGGTTTGCAAGAAACTCTCCCATAATTGAGAGCAGAGCAAACTTGAAGAATCCCATTATGTATGGATGTGCGCCTGTTGCCTGCTTAAACATTTCGTTGGTATCCGGCACTATAAGAAAGGCAGCCACAACCGCCAGAATGCCCACCCAGATTATTGTACCGTATTTTGCCATAGAGGTTTCCGTTTTTGCAAATATAGGAAAAAGAGGCAAAATCAGAGGTAAAATCAGATGTGTATTTGTAGACCCCGGTCCTGAAGAGTAATTTTTTTTTGTTATATTGCAGATATCACCAGCCTTCCAAATTATGAGACTAATTATTATATCAAACAGGCTGCCAATAAAAGTACAAAGAAATAACGACAGCTACAGCTTCACTAAAAGTGAAGGGGGTGTTGCGACAGGGTTGGAATCTCTGGAGTCAAATATTGAAAAAATATGGGTAGGCTGGCCGGGAATAGATGTTAAATATGAGCAGGACAGGCAGCTAATTACCAAAATCTTCAAAAGGTACAAATATCACCCCGTATTTTTAAGCAAGAAACAAATTAAAGAGTATTACGACGGTTATTGCAACAGTAAATTGTGGCCCCTCTGTCACTACTTCTATACTTTGATAAAACACGAGGAAAGTTATTGGACAGCATATAAAGAAGTAAATGAACTCTTTTGTAAAGAGGCTCTTAAAGTAATCAGAAAAGGCGATATTGTTTGGGTACAGGACTATCATCTGATGCTTCTTCCCCAAATGATAAGACAAAAGAGGAAAGATATTGCAATAGGGTATTTTCATCATATCCCATTCCCATCATATGAACTTTTCCGGGTTCTCCGCGAAAGAGCAGATCTTTTAAAGGGTTTGCTCGGGTGTGACCTTATCGGATTTCATACTCACGACTATATGCGTCACTTTATAAGTGCCTGTGAAAGAGGCCTTGAACTTGATTTTAATTTGGATGTAGTCAATTACGACAAGAGACGGGTTAATATCGACACTTTTCCAATGGGTATAAACTATTTAAAATTCCATGATGCTGTTTTAGATCCTAAAGTTCAGCAACTTGTGGAGGGATATAGAGATCTTTTCGGATCCATAAAACTCATTCTTTCCGTGGACAGGCTGGATTACAGTAAAGGAATTTTAAACAGACTTAAGGGATTTGAATTATTTTTAAAAAACAATCCGAAGTATCACGGAAATGTTTCCCTTACTATGATTATTGTTCCTTCCCGAGATACCGTATCAAGTTATTCCGAACTAAAGGCAAGGGTAGACGAAATGATTGGTGGCATTAACGGGCAATTTTCGAGAATAAACTGGACTCCGGTTAATTATATGTATAAAAGCTTTGAACTGGAGGAGCTTGTAGCATTGTATCATCTGGCAGATATTGCTCTGGTTACTCCTCTCAGAGACGGCATGAATCTGGTCGCAAAGGAATATGTAGCATCTAAGAGAGAGAATCCCGGAGTTCTGATATTAAGTGAGATGGCAGGCGCTTCAATTGAGCTGATGGACTCAATTATCATTAATCCGAATAGTGCAATAGAGATAGAGAGAGCACTACTTGAGGCCCTGGGGATGCCGGTTAATGAGCAGCTAAAACGGCTAAAGAGGATGCAGGCCATTATTTCAAGACAAACAGTTCAAAAATGGGCAGGCGATTTTATTGATGAACTTATTAGAATAAATTCCAACAACAATATTGGGAACGATAAGCTGCTTGATGTTGTTAAAATAAAGGTTATTAAAGACAGATACAAAAAAGCAAAGAATAGACTTATATTGCTGGATTACGACGGGACGCTTGTTGGTTTCAAATCCAGGCCGGAAGATGCTTTTCCAGACGAAGATTTGATTAATTTATTAAACACTCTTTCGCAAGACAAGAAGAACAAAGTAGTAATAAGCAGCGGTAGGGATCATTCTGTTTTAAATGATTGGTTTGGAGAACTTAATATTGGACTTGCTGCGGAACACGGAGCATTTTACAAAGAGGATGGAAAATGGTATGAGAATGTCCATCACGTGGAATGGAATGAGGAAATAATGAACATTTTTCAAAAAGTAACAGACAAGACCCCTCGTTCACAACTGGAGGTGAAACAGACTGCTCTGGTTTGGCATTTCAGAAGAGTAGACCCGTGGCTTGCTTCCATAAGAACTCAGCAACTGGTAAGTACGTTACTGGCTCCATGTATTCGACATAATTTGCACATTATGAGAGGGAGTAAAATAATAGAAGTCAAATATGCCGATTGTTCTAAAGGGTCGGAGGTAAAAAGGCTACTAAGTAAAACTACTTATGATTTCATTATGGCAATTGGAGATGACACAACAGATGAAGACATGTTTAATGCACTTCCTGAAAATTCAGTTTCAATAAAAATCGGAAATGTATCCGATTCGGCAAATTTTAATATTAGTAACCAGTCCGAAGCAATTATACTGCTCAATGTGCTTTTGGGTTTAAAGAAAAATATTGTTAAGGCCGGATAAATCTGGACTGATTCTTCTCTGAAGAAAAGAGTTTAATTGTATTAATCAATGCGAGATGTGAATATGCCTGAGGGAAGTTCCCCAGTTGTGCTTTTGTTTCGAAATCCAAGTCTTCGCTAAATAGACCAAGATGATTGGAACAATTAAAAATATCTCTGAGAACTATCTCCGCTTCCTCACGCTCACCAATAACAAACAGAGCCCGAATCATCCAAAAAGAACAAATAGTGAATGCCGATTTAGGTTTTCCGAAGTCATCCTTGCTTTTGTACCGGAACATAAGGCCATTCTTCATCAAATTTGCTTTTATTGCTTTTACTGTTCTTACGTATCTCTCATCATCCGCATCAATAAAGCCATAGGATTCGAGTAACAGAACAGATGCATCATAGTCAAAATTCTCATAAGCTTGAGAAAAACAGCCAATTTCCTCTTTCCATCCTTTCTCAAGAACTTCTTCACGAATTATATTTGCCTCCACTCGCCAATTATTGGCAAAAGTTTGCATATTAAGATATTCGGCAATCTTAATCGCCCGATCCAGAGTAACCCAACACATTACTTTAGAAAATACAAAATTCTGTTTCCTGTCCCGGAACTCCCAAATCCCGTGATCTGGTTTGCGCCATTCGCTAAATGCAATATTTGTTATGGTTTTTACCAACTCCCACATATCCTCAATCTCGGCAAGGGTACCCGGAAAATAAACATAATGCTGATAAATAACATCCATCAGGTAGCCAAGAGAGTCATTTTGTTTTTGATTATATGCATCATTTCCGATACGCACAGGGCTGCTCCCTTTAAACCCTTCAAGGTGCGGCAACTCTTCCTCCTTAAGCTTTCTTTCTCCGTTAATACCATACATAATCTGGAAGCGGTCTTTTTTATTCTTCAAAATCCTTTTAATAAATCCGAGATAAAGCCTGGCTGCTCCCTGGTGCCCCATTGATATGAGGGTTTCGATTAGCATTGAGGAATCTCTTAGCCAGCAAAAACGGTAGTCCCAGTTTCGGACATCTCCGATTGATTCCGGGATGCTTGTGGTAACTGCAGCAAGCACCGCTCCTGAGGGCTGAAAAGACATCATTTTAAGGACTAAAAGACTACGAGTGAGCTCACTGTTGTATTTGTCATATTTCTTTGAGCGGTTGACCCAGTTGAGCCAGTAAACTTTTGTTCTGGAGTATTCCAGATATACTCTTTCTATATCAATGGTAATTAGTTTTTGATTGCATGAAAAAAGCAGAAAAGCATCCTTCTCAAGAGAAATCTCTTTTCTCTGAAAGATAAAATTTAGTGATAAGTCCGAGTAGAGATATGCGGAAAATCCTTCTGAGGAAGATGATTCAGTTCGTATAAATCCATCGTCGATCGTGCTATTCACAACTTCTCGGGCATAATCAAAAGCTGGCTCGTATATAATTTTAAATTTTGGACTACCACTAATATATCTTATATATCTGTACAGTTCTGCCGGCAAATAATATTCTGTTGCTCCCTCACCTGTTTTGTACCTTGGCATAAAGTCAAACACCTCGAAGGCTCCTTCCGGAGAAGCGAATCTTGTGCGAAGTATATTTGTGTCACGAAAATATGATTGAAATATTTGATAATCTTCTGATACTTCAAATCCAAATGATCCACCTTTCTTTTTGTCCAGAATTTTTGCAAATACAGAAGGGGAATCAAACTTTGGAAAGCATAGCCAGTCTATGCTCCCGGTTTTTGATATGAGTGCTGCACTCTGGCAATTTCCTATTACTCCATAATCTAAATTGCTCATATGAATATATTTTTGTGACAATTATAAAGGTAGTAAAAATAAAAAACCCGGCCAATTGACCGGGTTT
>DOSU01000160.1:0-445 GCA_003513895.1 Rikenellaceae bacterium | reverse complement strand
TTTTATATGACTTGAGAGGTTTGTGCCTCCCTGGTGTTCGGATTAATTATTTGCTTATTTATGCCGAGCGTCTTTGTCTGTTCCAGAAGCTGCCGCCGGTTTTGCGTGCCGGACGTGCCGGGCGCGATGATCTTTCCGGGCGTCCTGAATCTGATTTTTTGCGAGCAGGGCGTTCGCCGGCGCTATTGCCGTTTACGCTTGTTTTGAGGTTTTCGCCTTTGAAATCGCTTTCTATAAGCTCTCTCCAGTTGAAAGATTTCTGATTCATCAAAACTTGTTCAACCTTGATGTTTCCGCCTCTTTCATTGAATTGCCCTTCCTCGCTGCGGCCTTCACTTTTGCGTGGATATCCGCGTTTTTCAAAGGATGAAGTGCGTCCTGCGTATCCGCGGCTTTCGCCTGAATTGCTACGACCTTCGTTATTGCGGCCTTCGCTGCTGCGACC
>DOSU01000058.1:4197-4542 GCA_003513895.1 Rikenellaceae bacterium | reverse complement strand
AAAATTTTTAAAATGTTTAGCTTATTATCCTAACTAGTACAAACCTAAATTTATTGTAAAAGATTTGACGAAGTTTTTAAACCTCTACCTTGTTACTCTCTATATACCTATGCTATCAAAGAACTTTCTATCCAGCGTTTCATTTTCGAAACGGGCTGCAAAGATATGTTTCTTTTTTTTTTGAACAAAATTATTCTGGCAATTTTTTCTTCACAATTTATAAACACCTGATAATTAGTAATATATTTTTAAATCACACAGATATCTTCTTTTGTAAAAAATGAGTTACTTTTGTATATATGAACATATATCTCGAATTATTCACAACCTTTTCAAAAATCGGAG
>DOSU01000058.1:3852-4103 GCA_003513895.1 Rikenellaceae bacterium | reverse complement strand
TTTTACGATTGGAGGGGGGTATGCTATGATTCCGGTAATTCAGAAAGAGATTGTGGAAAAGCGTTCCTGGGTTAGCAGGGAGGAGTTTTTGGATATGCTGGCCATTTCACAATCGGCACCCGGTATACTTGCAATAAACATATCTATTTTCATAGGGCAGAGGCTCAAAGGAGCCAAAGGTAGTATTGTCGCTGCAATCGGGACAGCACTTCCGTCTTTCATTATGATTCTTTTAATTGCAATGTTCTTTT
>DOSU01000058.1:2234-3777 GCA_003513895.1 Rikenellaceae bacterium | reverse complement strand
TTTTAATTGCAATGTTTTTTAAAAACTTCAGGGAAAACGATATTGTTAACAGAATATTCATGGGAATAAGGCCTGTTGTAGTTGCTCTTATTGCAGTGCCTCTCATCAGCTTGTCCCGGTCTACAAAACTAAACAGATATACCTCATTTATTCCGGTGATATCTGTTTTACTTATAGTGCTCCTTGGCATTTCTCCCGTTTATCTGATCATAGCAGGAGCCTTATTGGGATTGTTTTACTTTTATCTCATTAAGCGATGATTTATCTTCAACTCTTCATAACCTTTTTCAAAATAGGCCTTTTCACATTTGGCGGAGGTTATGCTATGATTTCGCTTATCCAGAATGAGGTTGTTGTCACTCACCAATGGGTGGATGCCTCTACCTTCACAGACATAATTGCAATTTCCCAAATGACTCCGGGGCCTTTAGGGATTAACAGCGCCACATATATCGGGTATTCTGTAACAGGAAACATGTGGGGCTCTTTAATTGCAACTTTTGCAGTATGTCTCCCTTCTTTTATAATCATCCTTCTCATTGCACTGCTTTATAAACAGTTCAAAAAGAGCAAATGGTTTGATGCCGCTCTCTCAGGGATAAAACCGGTAGTATTGGGACTCATTGCATCGGCCGCCATACTTCTTGTCACTCCCGATAATTTTGTCGACTGGAAGAGCTGGGTCTTGTTTGGAATGGCATTTGCAGCTATACAGTGGGGAAAGCAAAGTCCCATTCTTATAATAATTCTCGGCGGAATTGCCGGCTTCATATTGTATTAACGTTAAACAAACTATAATGAAAAAATTACTACTGATTTCCATTTTTGTTCTCGGTATGGGCTCTTTCATATTTGGGCAGACCAATAAATACAGCACCCTTTATTATCAGAGAGCCTCACTGTTTGAGGAACTCCCGGTAAAAAAGAGTGACATAATTTTCTTAGGAAACAGCATTACCCATTTTGGAGAGTGGAGAGAGATTTTCGACAACAAGCATGTAAAAAACAGGGGTATAAGCGGTGATATTGTTCAGGGCGTATATGACCGTCTCGACCCGATACTTAAAGGGCAGCCAAAAAAGATTTTCCTGCTTATTGGCATAAACGATGTCTCTCATAATGTTACTGCAGATTCCATTGTAAGAGGCATTGCAAAAATTGCCGCTAAAATTGCTGCCGACAGCCCGAAAACAAAGCTGTATATACAAAGCATATTTCCTGTTAACGAGAGTCTTAAAATGTTTTTGGGGGCAACAAAAAAAGGAGATGTCGTAATCGAAATCAACAATGGCCTGCGAAGGCTGTGCCAGGATAGAGGACTCATATTTATTGATGTTTATTCTGCACTAAAGAGCATAGACAGCGAAGCCCTGGACACTCGTTACACAAATGATGGCCTGCACCTCATGGGGGAAGGGTATCTGGTTTGGAAGAGTGTTGTGAGTAAATATTTGTAACCCATAAACAATGAAAAAACCCGGAACTGCTTAGTACCGGGCATTTTAAAAATTTGGGTGGAAGATGGGGCTCGAACCCACGACCT
>DOSU01000058.1:525-2130 GCA_003513895.1 Rikenellaceae bacterium | reverse complement strand
CGCTCTAACCAGCTGAGCTACGACCACCATGTTCCCGAAGATTCGGGGATGCAAAAATAGAAATTTTTTCCTAATAAAAAATAATAAATCGTTAAAAGATAGGACGAATGTCAATTCGTAAGCAAAAAGTTACAATTTAATAGTCGCTTATTGAGTTCTTTTTTCTAATTTTGCCGCTTGAAATTGTAATTGCCAAGAATTATAAAAACAATATAAAATTATGGCTCGCGAAATTAAATTCTCTCTGTTATACAGGGATATGTGGCAATCATCGGGAAAATATGTACCGATGGTTCATCAGTTGAAAGAGATTGCACCGGTTATTATTGACATGGGTTGCTTCGATCGGGTTGAAACAAACGGGGGCGCTTTTGAACAAGTGAACCTGCTTTTTGGTGAAAATCCTAACAAAGCCGTAAGAGAGTGGACAGCACCATTCAATAAGGCTGGAATTCAGACACATATGCTTGAGAGAGGTTTAAATGCCCTTAGAATGAATCCGGTTCCCGAAGATGTTCGTGAACTTATGTACAAGGTTAAAGCAAAACAAGGCACCAATATCTCCCGCTCTTTTTGCGGTCTAAACGATCCGAGAAATCTTGAATTATCGGCAAAATATGCAAAAAAAGGCGGAATGATATCTCAGATAGCTTTGAGTATTACCCACTCTCCTGTTCATACGGTTGAATATTATATGAGCCTTGTAGATAAAGCTGTTGCTTTTGGAGCAGATGAGATTTGCCTGAAGGATATGGCCGGTATTGGCCGCCCTGCATTTCTTGGCCGTTTGACAAAATCTATTAAAGACAAATATCCCCACATTAAAGTTGAATACCACGGACACTCCGGTCCCGGTTTTTCAGTAGCATCTATGCTTGAGGTTGCCCGTGCCGGTGCCGAATACATTGATGTCGCAATGGAGCCGCTCGCATGGGGAATGGTACACCCGGATGTTATCACTGTACAGGCAATGCTTAAGGACGCAGGTTTCCTTGTTAAGGATATTAACATGGATGCCTACATGGAAGCCAGAAGACTCACCCAGACTTTTATTGATGACTTCCTCGGTTACTTTATCGATCCAAGCAACAAACAAATGACTTCTCTCCTTGTTGGCTGCGGCCTTCCGGGAGGTATGATGGGATCTATGATGGCAGACTTGAGAGGCTTCATGGGAGCTATCAACTCTTCATTAAGGAATCAGGGCAAAAAAGAGCTACAGTTAAACGAACTTGTAGTTATGCTGTTCCAGGAAGTAGAATATGTATGGCCTCGCCTTGGATATCCTCCACTGGTGACTCCATTCAGCCAGTACGTAAAAAATACTGCACTCATGAACCTTATGCACACCTTGAAGGGAGAACCAAGATGGTCTACAATTGACAAAGATACGTGGAATATGATTCTGGGTAAAACCGGTAAACTTCCGGGCGAACTTGCACCGGAAATTGTTCAGCTTGCAAAAGACAAAGGACTTGAATTCTATACCGGTAATCCACAGGATGCCTTCCCTAATGAACTTGAAAAGTTCAGAAAAGAGATGATCGAGAACAATTGGGATCTTGGAGAAGACGACGAAGAACTGTTCGAGTTTGCCATGCATGA
>DOSU01000058.1:0-428 GCA_003513895.1 Rikenellaceae bacterium | reverse complement strand
AGACAATACCGCGACTATAAGAGTGGCGTAGCAAAACAAAGATTTGAACAGGAACTTGAAGCAGCAAGGGCAAAAGCCGGCGCTCCAATTGTTGTTACCCGCCCGGTAATTGAAATGCCAAAAGTCGATATAGAACAGATAATGGCGAAATATCCAAATGCCAAACCCGTACAGGCAACAGTTAAGGGCCAGTTAATCTGGCAATATGACATGATGGATGCTTCATCGGCTCCAAACATTGGCGAAGCGGTAGAGGAAAACAAAACAATGTGTTTCATTCAGGCTTTCTACGGAATAGAAGAGATTAAGCCATCTCTCGGAGGCAAAATAGTTGCAGTATGCGCAAAGCATGGCGACACTGTTGCCAAAGGTGAAATTATTGCTTTTGTGGAGTAATTCGTTTTCTAAATAGTTCAGAGGCCGGCAAA
>DOSU01000125.1 GCA_003513895.1 Rikenellaceae bacterium | reverse complement strand
ATGGTGGGGACGAGAACGATTTTACTAGATGGCTAATGGGAGAACTTAAATATCCGGATGCTGCAAAAGAGAAAAAAATTGAAGGTAGGGTTATATTGCAGTTTATCGTCAATAAGGAGGGTAAGGTTTCAAATGTTAAAGTTGTAAGAAGCGCAAATTCTCTTCTGGATGCCGAGGCAGTAAGAGCCATTTATTCTTCACCTTTATGGAAGCCGGGATACCAAAACAATACCGCTGTTAATGTACGCTATACTTTCCCTGTTATTTTCAAACTTAAGTAATTACTTTCGTTTTTCCATCATAAACAGATCTTCTGTAATTCTATTGATGTACCACTCCGAACGAGACTTGAGATATATCTCATCTTTAGTAAGAGTGGTTCCTTTTTTCTCAATTTCGGCCAAAAACTCCTTTAGGTGTTTTAAGGCAATTTCAAGATTTTTCTCCCCCTTCTGTTCCCCTTTTACCATTGCCATTTGATAAAGAAGCTTTGAATCCGTGGAATTGAAAGTAAATGCCTCAGCAAATGAATTGTAGGCATCGTCATATTGTTTTAAATTCTGGTACACAATTCCCAATTGATTTTTTATCATGTATAGAACTTGAATATCCGGCTTTATAAGTTCCAGCGCAATCAGAAAATTGAGTAGGGCCTCTTCGTAATTGCCTGTCATGCTTAGCGAGGCAGCAAGGTAGTATATCGTTTCGTTGTTGAGAGAATCTACCTGCAGGCTTTTCCTAAAGTATGGAATTGCATCGTTAAATTCGCCCATAAAATAATGGCATACACCTGCAAGTTTCATTACAGATGCCGATGAATCGCCTGCCGATATAACATATTTAAAATTAAACAGAGCATCTTTATACTCTTCGAGCTTGTATTGAGTGTTCCCAAGCTGTTTTCTTAAAAGGACATGAGAAGAGTCCAGTTCAACACCTCTGGAGGCAAAAATTTTTGCCGAGTTGAAGTCTTTGTTTAAATATAATATCTGGCTTAGATTGAGCTTTGTTGTTAAACTTTTTCCGTTAAGAAAGTCGGCTCTGTGGTAGAAATAGGCCGAACTGTCCCTGTTGCCCAGGAGCCAGTAGCAGTCGCCAAGAGTTTTTGCCGTATTGTAGTTATACACATTTCGGGTATACAGCTTCCTGTATATGCCTAATGCTTTCCGAATTTCCTGTGCCGCCTGATATGCAGCAGCCAACTTGTTTGCAACACGAAAGCTTGTGCTGTCCATATTAAGAAGAATCTTTAGATTCTCTATTGCTTTCCCCTGCTGTCCCAAAACTGAGTACATATCAGATTCGCTCTCTAATGCTCTTATATTTCCGGCATTAAGTTTAAGCGCTCTTCTGTAGCACTCCAGCGCACCCGAATAATCAAACTGATTTCTGAAGGCATCGCCAAGAAGCATAAACATTCCGGCATCGGCATAAAGCGAATCTTTAAGGAGATATGAAAATTCATCCACTATTTCCTTGTTTTCGCCCATCTGCAATCTTTGATAAAGCATACTGATATTCGTTTGAGCTCTAAGTATGGATGTTATGGATAAAATCACCAGAATAAGTAAAGCTTTTTTCATGGGAATAAAATTTAATGTGTTATAGTCAAAGTTATAACTATAAATTTAGTTATACAAGAGCCAACGGCGTACTTTGAGGTAACAGGAAGATATATAACGAATTACGTTTTGGTTTTTTAATAAATCGAAAGAAATCAATTTTATAAATACCATAATATTAATAAGTTACCTCAAAGTACGACGATAGATACCTCCCCGCAAAAACCAAAAAAAGGCTGCCTAATTTTAGGCAACCTCTTTTTGAAGTGTGTAAAAGACAAAATTACTTTTGAACTTTCTTGTATCTGTTAAGGAATTTGTCAACACGGCCGGCTGTGTCTACCAGTTTCATCTTACCGGTATAGAACGGATGGGATGTATTTGAAATTTCGACTTTAATAACCGGATACTCTACTCCTTCGTGAACAAGTTTTTCTCTTGTGTTTGCGCATGAGCGAGTAACAAAAACGTGTTCATTTGACATATCCTTGAAAGCTACAAGACGGTAGGTTTCGGGATGGATTCCTTTTTTCATTACTATTTTTTTTAATATTATGGGGATGCAAAAATACAAACATTTATCTTATTACCAAAATTAATCTCTGCTTCCTGCAAATTTAGCAAGGAGCTTAAGAATTTCAAGATACAGCCATATGAGTGTTACCATGAGTGCAAAAGCACCATACCATTCCATATATTTTGGGGCTCCCTGCTCTGCTGATTTTTCAATAAAGTTAAAATCTACCAAAAGGCTGAAAGCAGCAACGCCAATAATCACAAGACTTATTCCTATGCTTAGCGGCCCGCTGTTATGCAGCATGACAAGATTGACTCCAAAAAGGGATAAAATCATGTTGACTAAATAGTAAAGAACTACAGCGCCAACTGCTGCAGAGATAATTTTTATGAATTTTCCATTGACCTTTACAAGACCTGTGCGATATATTACAAGCATTGCTACGGCCGTGAGTATTGTAAGTAAAGTTGCATTGACAACAATGCCCGGAGCGCTCTCCGCAAATGCCTGATTGAACATTGCAGAAATTGCACCCAAAAAGAGGCCTTCAAGGACTGCATAAACAGGAGCAAGGTATTGTGCCAGATTGGGCTTAAAACTGATTATTATGGCCACAACAAAGCCACCTATCAGGCCACCCCACATCCATGGAGTAACTGATGCAGGATTAATGGCTTCGTTAAAGACTTTCCATGTATAAGCAGCACCTGCCAGAACCATAAAAATAAGAACGATTGATTTAAACGCCGTCCCTTTCACTGTCATCACTTCGGCGCCTTCTTGTGCATGTGCTTTGTTAAATACCTTTTCACTTAAAACCGGGTTCCCCATATTACTTTTCTAAATTTTTTTTATAATTATTTACATCTGTACAGCTGATCTTCGTAGAGCATTGCCCTTCGTGCCTTTCTGATCCACTTTTGTTCCTCTTTTTTCATCTCCTCCTTTACATTTTCCCACTCTTCGTTGCCATAAAGGTAGTTTATCAGGAGAGAGTCTCCAAGCAGAAGTTCAATTGCTGTTTTGTCATTTCCGGCTTCGTATTTTCCGGGCCTAAAGGCAAACTCTTTACAGTTATCGGCTATAAAACGTATTATCTTCAAATTGTGTGCCAATGAGTGATATTGCGTACCGGGTATCGGATGCAGTTGAAAACCGAAACAACTCTCTCCCGAAAATTTATGAAACTGAGGTATGAACCTGTTCCACCTTATGTATACCGATGGATCGTAAAGAGGGTGGGAGGTATCGTTCCAGTTTTCATATCCATTTAATTTGTTGAAATTTATAAGAGATTCCATAAATGGAGCTCCGAATATTTCAAAAGGACGGGTAGTTCCTCTTCCTTCGCTCACATTTGTTCCTTCCCACAGACATTGACCTGTGTAAAAATGGCACGTGAAAAGTCCCGGAATATTTGGGGAAGGAGGAATGCTCCATGGCAACATCTCTCTTGATATTGGCTCAGATGAATACGAGATAATGTGCAGAGGAAATTTTGCATTAAGTTCGTTGTAAAAATAATTTGCAACCTCTCCGATTGTGAGCCCGTGCCTGTGTAAAAGGCCTTCTATTCCAATAAATGAAGAGTACTCTTCCCTGAGCATTGTTCCCTCAACCTGGCGGCCCATAGGATTTATCCTGTCGATTAGATATACAGGCAAGTTCATCCCTTCGTTTTTGAGAATTTTAAAAATATTGAAAATGGTAGAGTTAAAAGTATAATACCTCGCGCCAACATCCTGAAGTTCAATCACAAGCGCATCAATATCTCTCAACTGGCCAATATGGGCACTCAAAGATTTTTCATCTGATCCGTATAACGATACAAATTCACAATTGTTTTCAAGAACAGATTTATATACATCGGTTTTGTCCAGCTTTACCTGATCCTGCAGTTCACCAAAGAGGCCGTGTTCCGGCATGAAGACTCTTTTTAAAACACCTCTTTTAGAGAGAGTTTCGAAAAGATATTCTCCTGTTTGAGGGTGCCATGATGCCTGATTGCAGAGCAAGGCAACTTTTCCGCTTCGTAAAACGGAATCGGTTTGTTCAAGTAGTGGTGAAGTCCTGAATGAAAACATCTTATGAGTTTATTATTTTATTTATAGCCAAAATAATCTCTTGCGCCAACTGAGATGCAATATCCTCTGCAGGCGCTTCGGCATATATGCGTATTATTGGTTCGGTATTGGATTTTCGCAGGTGGACCCATTTTCTGGCTTCATCAAAATCAATCTTAATCCCGTCAATATCTGTAATTCTCAAATTCGAATAAAGGTCTTTAATCTTTGCCAAAATTGAGTCTACATCTAAATCCTGGGGCAGTTCAATTTTGTTTTTAGAGATGTAGTACTGAGGATATTTTGCTCTCAGTTCAGAAACTTTGCACCTCTCTTTGGCAAGATGACTCAGGAAAAGTGCTGTTCCAATAAGAGAATCCCTTCCATAATGAAGATCTGGAACAATTACTCCTCCATTTCCTTCGCCTCCGATAACTGCGCTCACCCTCTTCATTTCTGTAACAACATTCACCTCACCAACTGCAGAAGCTGAATAATTGCATCCTGCCATTTCTGTAACATCTCTCAAAGCCCTTGAAGACGAAAGGTTCGATACAGTATTGCCGGGCTTGTTCTTTAAAATGTAATCTGCAACAGCAACAAGAGTATACTCTTCCCCAAAAGGGTTACCGTCTTCGCAAATGATAGCCAGCCTGTCTACATCGGGATCAACTGATATGCCAAGATGAGCACTCTCTTTCACTACTCTTGATGAGAGTTCTGTGAGATGTTCCGGCAAAGGTTCCGGATTGTGGGCAAAATGTCCTGTTGGCTCACAATTTACTTGTATACAGTTTACACCCATCGCCTCAAAAAGAGCAGGCATAATTATTCCGCCAACAGAGTTTACAGCATCAAGTACAACTGTAAATCCTGCCCTGTATATAGCCTCTGTGTTTACCAGAGGATGAGAGAGAACAGCCTCAATATGTTCCTTCGAAAAATCTTTTCGTGTGATAATTCCAAGGTTATCAACTTCGGAATAATTGAATTTTCCGGTTTCGGCACAATTAAGCAGCTTTTCGCCTTCGGCTGCATCCAGAAATTCTCCCTTTTCATCGAGCAGTTTAAGTGCGTTCCATTGTTTAGGATTGTGCGATGCTGTAAGGATAATTCCTCCGTCTGCCTTCTCGAACATTACAGCCATCTCCACAGTAGGGGTGGAAGCAAGACCTGCATTAACAACATCAATTCCATATGCCAGAAGTGTACCGCATACAAGCGAATCCACCATCTCTCCGGAAATGCGGGCATCTCTCCCAACAACAACTTTGTATCGAATTTTTCCGGGAATTCTTTTTTTAAGTCTGATGCAATATGCAGATGTAAATTTAACAACATCGATAGGAGTGAGCGAATCTCCGCTTTTACCTCCTATTGTCCCTCTTATTCCGGATATAGATTTAATAAGTGTCATAACAATCTCATTTTAATAATCAAAGATAAAAAAAAATGAGTGCCGGGCTAAATTTCTTAAGCCCTGCACCCACTTTTTTTAATAAATCCAATTATGCCGGAATAGCAAGGAATGCTGCAGCAAACGCAAGAATAGCATAAAGTTCAGGAAAAACCGCAAGTATCATTGTTTTTCCGAAAACATCCTGCCCGTTGCTCATCTCAACAATTCCATTTGCAACAAGATTTGCCTGCCTGATTGCAGAAACATAACCTACAATTCCTAGTGCCATACCTACTGCAAAAATCGCAAAACCCTGACCCAAACTCAAAACTGGCATTTCAAGAAGTCTGTTGAGCATAAGGAAAAATCCGGCAAAACCATAAAGACCCTGAGTAGAAGGAAGTGCACACAGTATCATCGATGATCCGAAAATATCCGGGTTTTTTTTCATTGCGCCAATTGTGGTATTTCCTCCAATTGTCACTCCTATAGCACTGCCGATGCAGGCTGCGGCCAACATAACGCCCATCCCTATGTAAGCTAAAGTTAGTGGTAATAATTGTTCCATAGTCTTTGTTTTTTATTTGTTGATATTATTAATAATTATATTTCATCAATTTTTCGTCAATGGACTGAATGCCTTACCTCCGCCGGTAAATCCGGAATTCTTGTAAAATTCTACAAATGTCAGACGCATAGGATGGACAAATGCACCAAGACTGGACAACAACAGAACGAACGTGTGCCCAACAATGAGCATGAGGCCGGTAAAGAACCATCCTACATATGGAACACTGGACATGTTCATTGCAATTGAATTTACAACCAGTCCCAAAATTCCTCCGGATGTTCCCAGCCCGAACAGACGGATATATGAAAGCATATCGCCAAAAACGCCGGTGATATCATAAAAAGCAAAAGTTCCTTTTAATAATCTTGAAAAAATATTTCCTTCGGTGGAAGAGAAAAACAATATTAAAATTGCTCCGAAAATTCCAATATAGGTTACATATGAAGGAATTACCATTTCCGGCAGCATTGTTTTTGCATATGCCAGAGATGCCCAGATAATAACAATAGACCATCCAATATTGTGCATTCCGTATTGCCAGCCTTTTGTTGCAATTGAGTAAATTGCATTTAATACTCTTGCAAATACAATTTGAAAAATTCCGAATAAAATTGCAAACCAGAACATTTTAATGTCGGAGAAAAACAATGAGTCTATTGAATCCGGAAGAGAAAAAATGACGGAAAGTTTAGTTCCGAAAATAGTGCCCGATAAAAGAGGCATAATAATAGCCCCGATTCCCAGAAATTGTATAAGTGTGAGATATCCTTTAAACTTTGGCCATTTAAATTTCCCAATTGTACCGGCGAGCAGCAAAACAAGACCATATCCCATATCGCCAAGACAAAGGCCAAAAAAGAGCATATAGAATGGCGCAAAATATGGAGTAAGATCAAGTTCTCCGTATTTTGGAAGCATATACAGTTCACCAATTGGTTCAAACAATCGTGTAAAGAAGTTGTTTTTTAATTTTATTGGTGGATTGTCCTCTTCGAGTGCCTCTTCCTCAAAATAGTAAACATTCTCGGAATCAAAGAATTCTTTAAGTTCACTCCTGTGGTTCCTTTGTGCAAATCCGGTAATTAAGGCAAGAGTCCCTTCTGCCTCCATTTGAGATGATGTCCCGGCGAGGTATAGATCGAGTGAGGAATTATCTTCCTTAAGCGACTTTTCCATAACAACTGTCTTTTGCATATATCCGGCAAGATCCGCGGAATTGACAGCAATTTGCCTGCGTGTTTCCTCAAGTTTTGAAGAGACAATGTCGCTGGAGTTTTGAGGGAATTTGCTTTCGGGATTTTTAAACAAAAATTCCGATCCCACAGGAGAAAGTATTACAAAATAGTATCTCCCTCCAACTTTATTGAGAACTTGCAACAAGTACTCTTTTTTCCATTCGGGATTGAAGTTGTTCTCGGAAGTCACATAAAAGTGAAGCTTATACCCAAGAGCTTCAAGTTTTTGAATGTCTTCTTTATTGTACGAACCCCAGGCTTTAGAATCTTCCAGTTCACGGACGAGTGCCCTCTCTTCGGAAATCCAGAGTTCTCTGTTGTCAAGAGCTTTTTCAATTGTGTCAATCGTTTCCGGAATGCTTTCATTGTATTTTAATGAAGATTCAGAAGGCTTAATGTCTTTTAATGATTCCCTGAGATCTCCCAGTTTCTTGATAACGAGTGAACACCTTTGTACTTTTCCAAACAACTCTTTAGAGTGGTTATCTATTGCTTTGTTCTCCCTTCTTACATCAACCATCCCCAGTTCCTGCACCCTTGCCAGAAACGGCTTGAGTTCAGGTTGATAAATAATGAGAGAGTATTTAATCATTCTTGTAATCATATCGCCTCCTCCTCTTCTAGCAAATGTCTGTTTTTAACGATCTTCTGAGAGGCCTTTGAGAGATTTTCTTCGTCCTCCATAAATCGTTTTATTTTTAGAATTGCCTCCTTATAGCCCGGAATCTGTACCTTCTCATAGAGGTTCACTTTTTGAGTGGTTTTCTTACGGGCAAATTCAAGGAGATGCATCTTTTTCTCATAAACTTCAGACTCAATTCCAAGCTGAGCCAATTGTTTAAGAATGGAAATTCCATCGGTATACCAAAGTGGTTTCGTAAAAAGATTGAATGGTTTAACTTCGTATATAACCTCTTTTAGCAATGGAGTTTTAATACCGGCTATTTTTACTGTTTCCAGAACAACATCTGTTACAGATATTAGGCCCGGTTCAAACTCATTCCAAAGCCCGGCAAGATATTCGTATGATTTTAATGATGAGGCCAATTGATCCAACAGTTCCTCAGAACGTCTCTTTGCCCTCTTAACTTCCATACGCAAAGCCGATTCTTTATTTTTTAAAGTTGGCAATGCGTTGTTCCTTACCTTAAGTTGTTTGTTAAGGTCGTTAAGGGATGTTTTGTTGAATTGGAATTTTATAGCCATAAAATCTATCTATGCAGTTTTCCAGTATTTGTTCACGATCTCTTCCTTGATACTCAATTCCTCTTTGGTGAAATAGGTTCTGAATAGTTCCCATGCTGTGTCCAGCATCTCGTTTATGTTCATATTTACGTCAATAGCGAGAAGTCTTGTAGAATATGCTTTAGCATAGTCAAGGCATCTTATGTCGTAATCACTAAGGTCAAATCCGTTTTCAAGTTTTGTTTTTGCATTTGCAGCATCGGCGTATAGCCTCACTGCAGCATTCATAACATAGTTGTGATCTTCTCTTGTTTTTTTGCCAATAACAAGTTGCTTTAACCTGGACAGAGAGCGGAACGGGTCTACAATTACTTTACCTGTATCTGAGTCTGCTCTCAAAAAGAGCTGGCCTTCCGTAATATATCCGGTGTTATCCGGGATGGCGTGGGTTATGTCACCTCCGCTAAGTGTTGTTACAGCAATAATTGTAATTGATCCGCCTGTAGGTAACTGAACCGCTTTCTCATAAATCTTTGCCAGGTCGGAATATAACGATCCGGGCATTGAGTCCTTTGAAGGAATCTGGTCCATCCTGTTGCTGACGATACTAAGAGCATCTGCATACAAAGTCATATCAGTGAGCAAAACAAGTACTTTTTCGTTCTTGTCAACAGCAAAGTACTCTGCTGCAGTAAGAGCCATATCGGGAATCAAAAGACGTTCAACAGGAGGTTGTTCAGTAGTATTTACAAAGCTGATAATCTTGTTTAAAGCACCTGCGTTTTCAAACATCTGCTTGAAATAGAGGTAGTCGTCGTTTGTAAGACCCATTCCTCCAAGTATGATTTTGTCTACATCTGCCCTGAGAGCTACCTGTGCCATTACCTGGTTGTATGGCTGATCGGGGTCGGCAAAAAATGGAATTTTCTGGCCGGAAACAAGTGTGTTGTTAAGGTCAATACCGGCAATACCGGTTGGTATAATTTCAGATGGCTGCCTTCTTCTGAACGGATTTACCGAGGGACCGCCAATAAATCTTCTCTCACCCTCAACAGGAGGACGATTGTCAATTGGCTGCCCGTATGAGTTGAAGAACCTTCCTGCAAGTTCTTCGCTCACATTTAGAGCAGGAGGTTCTCCGAAAAACACAACCTCTGCGTTTGTTGCAATGCCGTCTGTTCCCTCAAACACCTGAAGTGTAATAAGATCTCCCTTGATCTTTACAACCTGTGCAAGACGACCCGCCACTGTAGCAAGTTCTTCGTTCGTTACGCCATTTGCCCTTAGCGAAATAGTCGCTTTTGTAATAGCTTCCAGTTTTGTGTATATTTTTTGAAATGCTTTACTTGCCATGGCCAATCTCCTTGTTTAGTTGTTCCATATATTTTTTAAACTCTGTACTTTCGTATTCCGAATAGTTCATTTGACGCATAATGTTGATAAGCTTTTTGTAAAAGTTACCACACTCTTCAAAACCATCAAATTCAAAATCGGTATTACAGATATCAATTACTAAATCGTACATGAATTTTTGCCTTACCAGCGGTGTAGACTGGTCAATTTTATCGTATGCATCCTGTTGCAGGATTATAAAATCCAGGAGTTCAGATTTCCAGTATCTTGTGTGATAATCAATAGGAACTCCGTCGTCTCCAAGGATGTTTATCTGGTCATATGCCTCTTTTCCTCTTAAGGCAATATTTTTCCCCTTGATTACTTTTTCCATCCAGTCCGGGCTGATCCGGTTGTGGAGATCCTCGATAATTTCCGGATATTCAAGATATTTGGAATATGAATCTATCGGGTCAACAGCAGGATACCTTTTTTTGTCTGCACGGTTTTGAGAAAGCGCATAAAAACATCTTGCTGCCTTCTTGGTTGATTCTGTAACAGGCTCTTTAAGGTTACCTCCTGCCGGAGAAACTGTTCCAATAAACGTTACAGATCCTGTAGTTCCGTTATTGAGGTTAACAATCCCTGCTCTTGCATAAAAACTGGAAATAATTGCCGGAAGGTCCATAGGGAACGCATCTGCTCCCGGAAGTTCCTCCATTCGGTTTGACATTTCACGGAGTGCCTGTGCCCAGCGTGAAGTTGAGTCTGCAAGAAGCAGCACTTTAAGCCCCATTGCGCGGTAGTATTCGCCAATGGTCATTGCAGTGTACACAGAGGCTTCACGAGCTGCAACGGGCATGTTAGATGTGTTGCAGATGATGGTTGTTCTCTCCATCAGTTTCCGGCCTGTTCTTGGGTCTATAAGTTCGGGAAATTCAGTAAAAATTTCCACAACCTCGTTTGCTCTCTCTCCGCATGCTGCAATTATAATTACATCGGCATCTGCCTGCTTTGATATGGCGTGCTGGAGTACAGTCTTGCCACAACCGAAAGGTCCCGGAATAAAACCTGTGCCTCCTTCGGCTATTGGATTGAAGGTATCTATTGTTCTGATACCAGTTTCCATTATTCTGAATGGCCTCGGTTTATCTTTATAAGAGGTGATGGCAACCTTTACAGGCCACTTTTGAGTCATCGTTAAATTAATTTCCAGGCCCTCTTCGTCTGTGACTACAGCAATTTTGTCGGTAACTTTATATTCACCCTCGGTAGCAACAGACTTGACTGTATACTCCCCTTTGAAAGTGAAAGGAACCATTATTTTGTGCGATAACCAGCCCTCTTTCACTTCGCCAATCCAGTCGGCAGCAATTACTCTGTCTCCTGTTTTTGCTACAGGTGTGAAATTCCAGAGTTTTTCCAGGTCCAGTGGTTCTGTATGTTCTCCTCTGGTAAGGAAAACCCCTTCCATCGTCTCCAGGTTGTTTTGTAGTCCGTCGTAGTTACTTGACAGGATTCCGGGACCAAGTGTTACTTCAAGCATGTGTCCCTGAAATTCAACTTCGTGATCTACTTTCAATCCCCGGGTGCTTTCGTATACCTGTACAAAAACATTTTTACCCGTAACTTTGATAACCTCTGCCATCAGCTTGGTACCGTCCAGGTCAATATAGCAGATTTCGTTCTGGGAAATAGGACCATCAACCTCGATTGTCACAAGATTGGCTATAATCCCTTTTACTTTTCCTCTGGTTTTCATATATAATTTTATTATTTCTCTTATATGATATCTTCTTCTTTTCTGTATGATCCTCTAACCTCCTCAACCAGTTGTTTAAAGAGAATAGCGCCTTTCTTTTTATCCAGTGCATCCCATCTCTTTATTATGAGAATTTTAAGAATAAAACCCAACAAAAAGTCAATGTCGAAGTAGCTGAAAATTGTTATTTCACTGACTTTTTTCCAGCGCAGCATATCGATATTCTGCTCTCTATCAAGTATGTTTGAGCCGGAAAGAATAGTCAATAATTTCGATGCTTCCTCAAAGAATTCACTGGCGCCAAAATCTGCTGCCTTGCTTGTTTTTATCGTTTCTGTAACAGGAGATGATCCAATTAAAAACTCTTCGGGATTGATTGAATTCTTACGGGCAAGAAATGCGGCCTGTAAATTTCGGATGTTAAGATCAAACTTAAAGTACTCCTTAAGAAAGCGGTTTTGAGAATGCATAACCTCCCTGTAAAAATGCGAAGTGAGGTTTTCTCCTTTAAATCCAAATATAAGCCAGTCGATATATCGCTTGTCTTTTGCAGGAATGTTAATATATGCGTCCTCAAGAATAGCATCTACATCGTAATTGCTCCTTTCGAAATCCAGAATTATTTCCGGAAGGCCGGCGATGAGATATTGATAGTTCCTCATTATTTTCCGGCAAATAAAAATTCGCGAGTTTTTGGTTTAAGATACTCACTGAATAATTGCTGTAAGTCTTTATCGGTGAAGCTAATATGATAACCTTCGTCCAACGGACCGATTTTAAATCCGTTTGAGATTTTTTTGTCGAATTCGATGGTTATTCCGCCTTTAAGTTTGCTTATGATATCGCTCTTTAAAAAAGAATCGAGCTCACTTTTCTTGCTTTCGGGTAAAAGCAGCGATAGAGACACAGATTCGCCACCTTTTGGGTTAAAAGAGGCAATTGCAGTTTCAATTAAACTTTTAATAAAATCAGATTTGTCTGTTACTTCGGAAATAGGCTTGTTAAAACCACTTGCAATAATGGAATTCTCAATCTGGTTCTTAAGGGCAGTGAGACTCTGTTTTGAAGCCATTTTTAGCTCCATTTCCATTTTAAGTCTTATGTCCTCTGCCTCCTTGTTCGCTTTGGAAATTATTTGTGCATACTCTTCCTTAGCTTTTGAAATAATTCCTGCAGCCTCTTTACCTGCCTTCGCAAGCAAATCTTCGGCTTCTTGTTTTCCTTTGGATAAACCCTCATTATACAGTTTATCTGTAAGTTCCTGCAACTTGTTTTGCATACTCTGTTTTTTAAAAAATCAATGAAAGCAAAGATAAGGAAAAAAACAAAAAAGCATCTCTTTCGAGATGCTTTTTAAGTAAAAAAACATAGTATTTATGACATAAATCCAAGCAAAATCCCAGCTGCTACGGCACTTCCAATAACACCTGCAACATTAGGGCCCATTGCATGCATAAGCAGGTAGTTCGTTTTGTCATATTCAAGTCCAACATTGTTCGATACTCTTGCTGAGTCGGGAACTGCTGAAACACCTGAATTTCCAATTAGCGGATTGATTTTGTTTCCCTCTTTAAGGAAGAGGTTGAAAAATTTAACAAACAGAACTCCGGTAGATGTTGCGATAACAAAAGATGCAGCTCCTAATATGAAGATATATATCGATGTCAGTTGTAAAAATTTGTCTGCCTGAGTTGATGCACCAACTGTTAAGCCTATCAATATTGTAATAACATCGATTAGCGGTCCCCTTGCTGTTTCTGCTAACCTGCGGGTAACGCCGCTCTCTTTAAGCAAGTTTCCAAAGAACAACATACCCAAAAGAGGAAGACCCGATGGCACTATAAAACATGTCAAAAGGAAGCCTATTATAGGAAAAAGAATCTTTTCAAGTTGAGATACTGCTCTTGGTGCCTTCATTCTAATTAGTCTCTCCTTGCTGTTTGTAAGCAGCTTCATTACCGGTGGCTGAATAACCGGAACTAAAGCCATATAAGAGTATGCAGAAACTGCAATTGCGCCAACCAGGTTAGGAGCCAGTCTTGAAGAAAGGAAGATTGCTGTAGGTCCGTCGGCACCTCCGATTATACCAATAGCAGCTGCATCAGATGGAGAAAATCCCATAAGCAGGGCAATAGCATATGCGCCAAAAATACCAAACTGAGCAGCAGCACCAATGAGAAGCAACTTGGGATTGGATATTAGTGCCGAAAAGTCTGTCATAGCACCAATCCCAAGGAAAATCAAAGGAGGGTACCAA
Source organism: Rikenellaceae bacterium (assembly GCA_003513895.1). Taxonomy (GTDB): domain Bacteria; phylum Bacteroidota; class Bacteroidia; order Bacteroidales; family UBA932; genus Bact-08. Next base: position 12,723 of record DOSU01000125.1, on the reverse strand, counting down.
CCCTGAATAACTCCCTGATAAAGGATATTCAGGACAGAGCCTTGTTCGTAAACACCAATCTGCAGACCAGGAAAGAAAGGGATGTTACCAATAACTATTCCAAATCCGATAGGAATCAACAACATTGGTTCCCACTCTTTTTTGATAGCCAGATAAACAAACAGAAGTCCAATACAAATCATTATGATGTGACCAAATGTAACATTGGCAAATCCGGTGTATTGCACAAAATGCTGTAAATTCTCCGCTAGTAGTGAAAAAATACCTTTATCCATATTATCCAATAATTATAAGAGTTGCTCCTTCTAAAACCGAGTCGCCTTTGTTTGCTTTAATGCCGATGATTTTACCATCTGCACTGGCTTCAATGACATTTTCCATTTTCATTGCTTCAAGAACCATCAGTTTTTGTCCTTTCTTAACAACATCGCCTTCTTTGACAACTACTTCCAGAATAACTCCCGGAAGTGGAGAGGTAATTGTTGTTTCTTCGCCGGAAGCAACAGGGGGCTTAACAGATGCCGTAGGCTTAGGTGCGGAATTCTGACCTACAGATGACACGGGTCTTTGAACTCCAGGTGCCTGCTTTTTAAGCGGTCTGTCAATTTCAACTTTGAAAGGAATTCCATTTACTTCAACTTCTGCAATGGTATCCTCAATATCGATAATAGTTACATTGTAATCATTACCATTAATCTTCAATTTGTATTCTTTCATAACTTATTGAGCTGTTATTTATGAGGAGTTTCACGAAGTGTGTAAATTTTTGAACTCCAGGGTGAGTAATTTCTTGTTACTTTATTGATCGTTAAAATCGTATTTTCAATATCGTGCGTTTCACTGTCCTGATTGTATGCATGAAGTGCTGTCGCAATTGCCGCATAGATTTCTGCAGATACATTGGCAACTTTAGGTTTCCCGGTTATTGCCGAGGCAACTTCCGATCTTTCTCTGCTCTTCTTTATATTGTATTTACCAATGTTCTTAAACATAACATAAAGCAAAATCAGGGAGAGGAAAACAACAGACATGGCTGTAACAGCCATAATTACTCCGTAAGGGTCCATCTTCTTAATTAAAACAGATGGGGGTACTTTATCCACTCCTGTGTTATTTGTGCTTGGAGAGGTTCTGTCCATAACCTGCCATCCATTGGTTCCGTCAAGACTGCCTAATCCGTCTTCCAAACGGCCATAGGAAACATTAGAATCCAGCTTCTCGTGAGGAATCGCGATTCTGTCAATTATCGTTTGACCATCTGATGCTACAAAAATTATCTCTTTGGAATCCTCCAAAGTGAAATTTATATGGAATGTACCCCTAAATGGCTGATTGTCTGCCCAGAATAAAATGTGTTGCCTTGGACTGATTTTCGTTAGAACATCGGCCTTGGGAATTACATATTTGGTCAGGTTGGCGGAATCATTTGTGAAGTAGCAGCCTCCAATGTTTACAGTACCATATGATGAATTGAACAATTCTATCCATCCGCTTTTGTGTCCATAATCGTCTTCGAAATCGTCTGTATTTGTAACGAGTAACTCATTCAAACGCATATCGGTCTGACTTTGTGCATTAAGCCCTGGCCCGGCTACCAAAAATCCCAGCAACAAAAATATTTTTAATAATTTCTTCATATTGTTGTTGTTTAATAATTATAGAGGCAGGTTGTCATGCTTCTTGGCCGGATTTGTGACTTTTTTTGTTGCAAGTTGTTGCAGAGATCTGATAATTCTGAAACGAGTGTTTCTAGGTTCAATTACATCATCGATATAGCCGTAGCGAGCTGCATTAAAAGGATTTGCAAAAGCATCCCTGTATTCATTCTCTTTTTGGGCAGCCAATGCCACAGGATTTTCAGATGCTGCAACCTCTTTGCCGTAAAGTACTTCAATTGCGCCGGAAGGACCCATAACAGCAATTTCGGCTGTTGGCCATGCATAGTTGATATCTCCGCGAAGGTGTTTGCTGCTCATTACGCAATATGCTCCGCCATATGATTTACGAAGTGTAATTGTAACTTTTGGAACAGTTGCTTCGCCGTATGCATAAAGAAGCTTGGCGCCGTGAAGTATGATCCCGCCGTACTCTTGCTGAGTACCCGGTAAAAATCCTGGAACATCCACCAGGGTAACCAAAGGAATATTAAAAGCGTCGCAAAAACGAACAAATCTTGCAGCTTTTCTTGATGAGTTTATATCAAGCACGCCTGCAAGCACTTTCGGCTGATTTGCCACTATGCCTACAGAATTTCCGTTAAAACGGGCAAATCCAACAATAATATTTGGTGCATAATCTTTGTGAACTTCAAGAAATCTTCCGTCGTCTACAATTGATCCAATTACTTCATACATATCGTATGGTTTGTTAGGACTGTCCGGTATAATTTCGTTCAGTGAATCGTCAAGCCTGTCAATTGGATCGTTTGTATGCATTGCAGGAGCCTCTTCAAGATTATTTTGAGGCAGGTAGCTGAGGAGATCTCTGATTACTCTTATTCCATCCTCTTCGTTTTCAACTGCAAAGTGGGCAACACCGCTTTTAGAGGCATGAACAGATGCACCACCAAGTTGTTCCTGTGTAACATCTTCTCCTGTAACGGTTTTAACAACTTTAGGGCCTGTAAGGAACATATAGCTTGTTCCCTTTGTCATGATGTTAAAGTCTGTAAGGGCAGGGGAGTAAACCGCACCTCCTGCACATGGACCGAAAATTCCTGAGATCTGGGGGATCACTCCTGATGCCAGAATGTTGCGCTGGAATATCTCGGCATATCCTGCAAGGGCATTTACCCCTTCCTGAATACGAGCTCCGCCTGAGTCGTTTATTCCTATAACCGGAGCACCCATTTTCATGGCCTGATCCATAATTTTGCATATTTTCATAGCAAAGCTTTCGGAAAGAGATCCTCCGAAAACAGTGAAATCCTGTGCAAAGACATAAACAAGACGACCGTCTATTGTTCCGTATCCTGTTACAACACCATCACCCAGAAATGTCTCTTTTTCCATCCCGAAATTTGTACAACGGTGTGTTACAAACATGTCAAATTCTTCAAAGCTGCCTTCGTCTAGCAACATTGCCAGCCTTTCACGGGCAGTGTATTTACCTTTTTGGTGTTGAGAGTCAATTCTCTTTTGACCGCCTCCCAATCGCGCCTTATCGCGAAGCTGAATCAGTGCTTTTACCTGTTCAAGTTGTTGGCTCATTTTAATATTTATTTAAATTGAATTATCAGTTGTTCTTGTTTGGGTTTTCGCAAAGTTCCATTAAAACTCCAATTGTCGATTTCGGATGAAGAAACGCAATATTAAGACCCTCAGCACCTTTTCTTGGCTCCTTATCGATTAACCTTACTCCTTTACTCCCAATCTCGTCGAGTGATTTTTGCAATCCTTCTTCTGTAGCAAATGCCATATGATGTACACCCTCACCCTTGTTTTCAATAAATTTACCGATCGGCCCTTCGGGGTCGGTACTTTCCAGAAGTTCAATTTTGGTTTGGCCAACTTTAAAGAAAGCCGTTTTAACTTTTTGTTCGGCAACCTCCTCTACTGCGTAGCATTTTAAACCAAGCATCTCCTCATAAAAAGGGATGGCGGTTTCCAATGATTTAACAGCAATACCTATGTGCTCTATATGCGACAGTTTCATAACAAATTGTAATTAGTTGATTATAAATCATAAGTAAACATCCCACAAAGGTATGAATTTATTAAATGCATATCAAAAAAAAAGTGACTGAATTTTCAATCACTTTTCTATGTCAATTATTTATAACTGCTTAGTTTGCCATGGTGTGATACAAGTTTTGCACATCATCATCGTTGTCGAATCTGTCAATCAGTTTATCTACTTCTGCCTTCTGTTCTTCTGTTAGAGATTTTAACTCAACATTCGGAATTCTTTCAAAAGATCCGGAAATTAATTCAAATCCCTTTTCTTCAATAAACTTCTGAATATGGCCGTATGATTCAAATGCACCGTATATCATTATTGTATCGTCATCGGGAAAAACTTCTTCTGCTCCAAAATCAATCAGTTCAAGTTCAAGTTCCTCAATATCAACAGGAGTTACAGGCTTGATTTTGAAAACACACTTTTTTTCAAACATAAACTCAACACTGCCGGAAGTTCCGAGTGACCCTCCGAATTTGTTAAAGTAGCTGCGGACATTTGCAACGGTTCTCGTCGAATTGTCTGTAGCCGTTTCAATTAAAAAAGCAATGCCATGAGGGCCATATCCTTCGTATACAATTTCTTTGTATTCGGAATGATCTTTCTCAATTGCTCTTTTGATTGCCCGTTCGATGTTATCCTTGGGCATGTTCTCGGACCGGGCAGTTGAAATGAGAGCTCTCAGGCGGGGGTTGTTGTCGGGATCCATACCGCCCGATTTGGCGGCCATCGAAATCTCCTTGCCCAGCCTTGTAAAGACTTTGGCCATGTTGCCCCAGCGCTTAAATTTTCTCTCTTTACGAAATTCAAATGCTCTTCCCATCTTGTATGATTATTTATTGTTGAGGAACAGATTGCTTAATTCTTGCAATGTATTTGTCGATTTCATATCCTTCGATAGTCTGAGGATATTTGACCTTTATCTCTTCGTATATTTCCAGAGCCTTAGCTGTTTCGCCAAGCTCTTCATACATAATACCTGCTTTAAGCAAGTAGCCTGCTGCAAATGGATTATCCACATGTTTGGCAGCTTTAACGTATTGGTTCACTGCCTCTTTATAGTTTTGCAAACCTGCATAGGCATCACCTATATTGCAAATTGCACGGGCTTGGAACACAAGGTCGTCGCCGTCATATTTCTTAAGATAATCTATAGCACTCTGGTAATTTCCAAGCTGAAGTTCCGATACGCCTGCATAGAAATAAATTGCTTCACCGGCTTTATTACCGTACTCTTCTATAATTTGTTTAAACCCAAGTGTATTGCCATCACCATTGAGAGCAAGAGCAAATGAGTCTGCACGGAAGTGCTGTTCTGCGGTAAATGACTGAGCAAGAGCTTCTTGAATAAGAGGTTTGCGATAAAGATGCTGGTATGCAAAACCTGCTGAAATAATTACAAGAATAATAATAGCACCATAAATGAGTGGTTTTTTGTACCTCTCAATGAAATGTTCGGTGTTGTTCAGTGCCTGCTCCACTGACTGCTCAGGATCGTGTTGATGGGTATTCTTTGTCATCTCTTCTTTTTTTAAGGAGGTTGCAAAATTACAATATTTTGTCTAATCTCAAATTTTTAATTCATAAAAGTAGTAACTTTGTACATTAATATGATACAAATGTATTTAAAGAGAATATCAATACTCAATTTCAAAAACATCAACGAAGCTAAAATTGAATTCTCACCCAAATTAAATTGCATAACTGGGGTCAACGGATCGGGGAAAAGCAATCTTTTGGATTCGATCTACTATCTCTCCATGTCTAAAAGTTATTTTTCAAACTTAGACCAATATACTATAAGTTACGGCGAAAGTCTCACTGCTATTCATGGAGATTATTCGAAAGAAGACGGAACCGAAGAAAAGATTTCGCTTTCCCTTACTTCAGAAGGAGAGAAAATCATAAAAAGAAACGGGAAAAACTACCACAGATTATCGGATCATATTGGTCTGATTCCAATTGTAATGGTATCTCCTTATGACACTTGTCTTATTAATGAGTCGGGAGAGGAAAGAAGACGTTTTTTGAATGCAATTCTCTCTCAAACAGACAGGGAGTATTTGCGAAGAATGCAAAACTACAACCAGCTGCTTTCTCAAAGAAACAAACTTCTTAAAAACTCATCAATTTCACAGGATTTGTTGTCTGCCTTTTCGGAGCAACTGTCGCACAACGCAGGATATATTTATCTGGCCAGAAAAGAGTTTGTAGAGAGCTTAACTCCTCTTGTATCAAAATACTATTCAATGCTTTCCGGAGGAAGAGAGGAGATTTCAATAGAGTATAAGTCCGATCTTGCTCAGGGTGCTCTTTCCGGACTTCTTGAGAAATGTATAGAAAGAGACAGGGCTTTCAAATATACAACATCCGGCATTCACAGGGACGATTTGTTATTTTCAATGAATGGAAATCCAATCAGGAAAATTGGTTCTCAGGGCCAGCAAAAATCATTTCTAATTTCTCTCAAGCTTGCTCAGTTTTCAATTTTCAAAGATCTGCACAATAAGGTTCCTGTTCTTTTGCTCGACGATGTTTTTGATAAGTTGGACATGCAAAGAGTTGAATATTTACTAAAACTCGTTGCGTCTGATTTTTTTGGTCAGATATTTATAACAGATAGCAACAAAGTGAGAATAAATTCAATTTTGGACACAATAAACGGAGATACCCGCTCTTTCGAAATTGACTCAGGAACAATATTATGAAAAAGCACGATGCAGTTCGGATAGGAGACCTTATTCCAGACTATATAAGAATAATGGGAATAGATTCCGCGCTTACAAAAGCAAGGGTGCTGGAGGCATTTGACCAGCTTATTCCCCCGGTAATAAATAAATATATACTTTCAAGAGACTACAAAGAAGGCAAATTGTTTTGCGTTATGGCGTCTTCTGTTGCAAGGGATCGTTTTTCCCATTTGAGGCAACAAATAATATCTGAAATTAACGAAAAGCTTGGAAAACCTCTGGTTAGAGAGATAATATTAAGATAGTTTACGGTCTCATTTAATATGGATAGTAAAATTAAAATAATTGCAGATGCCGACATCCCTTTTTTAAGAGGTGTAATTGAGCCATTTGCAGATATTGTTTATCTTAAGGGGAATGAGATAAATGCGTTTGCAGTCAGTGATGCCGATGCTCTCATAATAAGAACCAGAACGAATTGCAACGCCGGATTGCTTGAAAACAGCCGCGTAAAGTTCATTGCATCTGCAACCATAGGCACTGAGCATGTTGATAAAGAATACTGTGATAAGAACGGGATATACTTTACTGCCGCAGCAGGATGCAATGCATGGGGAGTTGTTCAGTATGTCATTGCTGCAATTTTTGATGTATGCAATAATCTGGAAACCGATCCTTGCGGGAAGACAATTGGGATAATAGGTGCAGGAAATGTAGGAGAGAGGCTTGCTCAAACAGCACTCTGCTTCGGAATGAATGTACTCAGGTGCGACCCTCCTGTTAGGGAATTACTCACAAAAGATCCTGATTTTTATAAAACGGCAAGTTCTGCCCAGAGAGGAGAAATCGGTGAGTTTTATGTGGACCGCTCTAATCTCTCTTCGTCGGATTATATTACTCTTAATGACCTTCTTGAAAAATCGGATATTGTATCTGTACATACTCCTCTCAACGATTCGACAAGAGAGATGGTCAATGCAGAGTTTCTCTCGCATATGAGAAAGGGAGCAATTTTTATCAATTCATCCAGAGGGGAGGTTATAAACGAAAAAGAACTTATCTCATATAGAGATAATCTCGGAGCAGTTGTTACCGATGTGTGGAGCAGAGAACCATTGTTAAACTTAGATTTAATGAATATTTCCAGCATTGCCACACCGCATATCGCCGGATATTCTCTTGAAGGAAAAGCAAATGCAACTAGAATTGTTGTAAATAAACTCGGGGGTTTTTACGGAATTGACGATCTGGCAAAGTTTTCGATTGTATTGTCACCGGTCCCTTCCTACAGTTTTATTCCCGATGGAAATATCTCCGGTTTTAAAAACATTGTCAATCTTCTTGAGAATATTTATTCAATAGAAGTTGACGACAGAATGCTTAGAAGCAATCCGGGATCATTCGAGTATCTAAGAGGAAATTACAACTACCGAAGGGAATTTTCACCTGAATTGTTCGACATTATTGAGCATTTAAAATTCAAATGATATGTTTACTGGTAAAGACTTGAGTCAATTTCATGAAAAAGGAATCACAGAAGAAACTGTTCAGCAGCAACTGGACTTCTTCAATAGCGGTTTCCCTTTTCCGGAGATTGTATCTCCGGCCACGACGGAAAGAGGTATATCTATATTTGATAACAATCAAATCGACAGGATGGTGGAGGAGTTCGATTCATACAACGGCGAAGTTTCAAAATTTGTACCCGCATCCGGTGCCGCAACAAGAATGTTCAAGGACCTTTACGAATTATCAAAAAACGAAAAAGCATCTGTTTTCTTTGATAACCTTAGCAGATTTGCATTTTTTGAGGATCTCAACAGGCTCCCGGGGTTTGATTCAGGGAATAAAGAGATTGTCCTTAGAAAATTACTTTATAATGAAGGACTCAACTATGGCTCGCTTCCTAAAGGTCTGCTCAAGTTCCACAGATATGCGAACTGCTCAAGAACACCATTTGAAGAGCATCTGCTGGAAGCCTTTGAATACTCCAAAGGCAAAGACGGAATTGCCAGAATGACTATGTCTGTTTCTCCGGAACATTTGTCAGCATTCAAACAGCTCAGCAACAGAATTAAAAATGAATACGAAAAACAAACCGGAGCTATTGCAGATATTAGGTTCACTCTTCAAAAGCAGTCAACTGATACAGTTGCAGTAACCACGAATAATGAACCATTCAGAAAATCCGATGGAACAATTCTTTTCCGCCCGGGAGGTCATGGCGCACTCATAGAGAATCTGAATGACATCACATCGTCAATTGTTTTTATAAAGAACATTGATAATGTAGCAAAGGAGAGTATGCTGCCAGAAACTGTAAAATGGAAGAAGATTCTTGGAGGAACTCTAATAATCATCCAAAAAAGAATATTCGGATATCTTTCTCAACTGGACGGAGAGCTGGATACAGACCTGCTTGCGGAAATTGAAAAATTTATGGATGAAGTTTTATGTGTTAAGCTTCCATCTGTCCCGCAGGAAATACTTAAAGATTTTTTAAGAGAAAAACTAAACAGACCAATAAGGGTGTGCGGAATGGTAAAGAATACAGGGGAACCGGGAGGCGGTCCTTTTATTGTAAAAGATGCCGATGGATCAACCTCGTTGCAGATTCTTGAGAAAGCTCAGCTAAATGAACAGGATCCTTCATTTATCGAACTGATGGAAATGTCCACACATTTCAATCCGGTTGATCTTGCCTGCTCTTTAATTGATTATAACGGAAATAAATTTGATTTGCATAAATTTGTCGATCCGGAAACCGGTTTCATTTCTGTTAAAAGTATAGAGGGGATACCTGTGAAGGCTCAGGAACTTCCGGGACTTTGGAATGGAGCAATGAGTCAGTGGAACACTCTGTTTGTTGAAGTGCCTGTGTCCACTTTTAATCCTGTGAAAACTGTATTTGATTTACTTCGGGACGAGCATCAGTAATAAATCTGTTACTCTCCTTTCCCTTTTTCTTTTTGAGACAGTTTTTCGGAGATAATCCTTTCCGCAAAAATCAGAAGCACAACATTTAATCCAATTATTATCCAAAGCAGTGAGTCATTGCCCGAAAACATTGATTTAACCTTTCCGGAGAGACTAACGCCGCCGGCTGTAAGATATTTAATATTGCTGAGATCAATATTAAAGTATTTGATATTTAAATAGTAGAATACCGCAGAGATTACCAGGGCAGTAAGTGCTGCAATTGAAATCTGGAACCCGAGTTCCCTGATCTCCTTTCTCCTTGCCAGCTTATTTTCAATTTTTCTTTGAATTTTTTCTTCAAAGTTGAATGGAACCGATTCGTCGGATAATCTCACAAACAGTTCTTTTATATTTTTGTCATTCTCATCCATAACACACCTCCATATTATCTCCCATTAACATATTTAACCTTTTTTTTATCCTGTGAAGCTTAACTTTTACATTTGATTCACTCATTCCGGTTATTTCGGAAATCTCTTTTATACTCTTCTCGTGATTATAGAAAGAGATAATCAGAAATCGGTCAGGAACATCAAGTTCATTAAGCGTTTTATTCAAAGCCTTATATAACCTTTCGGCGTCCATGAAGTTTTCTGCAGAGGCCAAACTGTCATCGGGAATATTGCATGTATTTTCAATTGGTATATGCTCTCTTTTCTTAAGCCTGGTTTTTGAAATTGACATGTTATATGCAATCCGGAACAGCCAAGTGGAAAAAGAGCACTCTCCGCGAAAAGATTTTATGGAGAAATATGCTTTTACAAAAACATCCTGAGCCACCTCTTCGGCATCTTCTCTATTGGACACTACACCTCTTACAACCGACAATATCTTAGGCGAGTGCGTCTCAACAAGAGTATTGAACAGGTTTAGTTCACCTGCCTTAATTCTTTTGATTAATATAAGCTCCTCTTCTCTTTTCATTTGCAAATTTAGACGCAACATTGGTTGTGAAGTTACAATCTTTTTTAAATTTATTTAAGTGTAACTTTTTAAAGGCACTCTCGTCAAAAGTGCAAAACAATTTAAAACATATGCTTTATGATGGACTTTATTTCAATCCCGGTAACCTTTGGTATAGGAGCTTTTGCTTTTTACAAATTAATTGAACTTTTTGTAAGAAAAAAAGAGAGATTAATGATTTTGGAGAAAATCTCTCAACTTGAAAATGTAAACACAGAAAATCTGAACCTTGCAAGACTTTTTGGTGAAGGTAAAATGTTCAAAAGTCAGTTTTTAACTTTAAGGATAGGATCTCTTTTAATGGGTCTTGGACTTGGACTTTTAATAGGATATATCATCGTGCAGTCCTCAATGGGGTTATCACGTGAAATATCATATGATATGAGAGAAACTATGAACGTAATCTACGGAGCTTCGACATTGCTTTTTGGAGGACTTGGACTTGTAATAGGATTTCTAGTTGAAATTAAGATGAAAGACAAGTAATTTTAAGAAGTTGCAATAAAAAACTGAGGCTGTCTTAAATTAGGCAGCCTCAGTTTTTTTATTGTTATTCCTTTGATTTTACTTGTTTTCTGTGAGCATGATGCCACTGCCTTTTGTACCGTCTTTGAATAGCAGAGTATGGTTTTTCCGGGTACGCTTTTTCCAGTTCCCTTTATGATAGGCATAACTTACAATAACCGGAACAACAGTAGTTGCTTCGGCATAAACCATTTGCTCATGAGCTGTATTCACTTTTCCCCATGAGTTTGCTTCCTTAAGGGTAGATGAAGAGCAGGCTCCGTCGCGCACATCGGCAACTGTAATCTGAACTGCATACTGGTGCATAGGAACATCAAATCCAAGACACTCTGCACAAACCACAGTATCCTGAGCGAAGTTTTTGGGAACTCCTCCGCCAATCATAAACAATCCGCTTGTTTTGGCAGAAAGTTTAACCTCTGTAAGCTCGCGGAAATCGGCTACTGAATCTATTGAAAGATATGGTTTTCCGGCTTTAAGTTTTTCTACCTGATGCATAACAAGACCAAAACCGGCACTGCTATCGGTGAATGCAGGGCAGAAAATTGGGATATTTAGTTCATAAGCAGTTTGAATAAGAGAATTTTTCTTTATTGAGTTCTTGCTTAGCCATTTACCTATTTCAAAAATAAACTCTCTTGAAGAGTATGGACGAGGCTCGAGTGAATCTGCGATAAGTTTTATTGTTGCATCACAAGCCTGAAGCTCCTCCTCATCAATAAAAGTATCGTAAATCCTGTCGATATAGTTGTCTCTCAAATGTGTATCATCAATAAACTGAGTTCCTCTGTAATGTTTGTACCCTAGTGCTTCAAAATAGTCCATGTCAATAATTGAAGCACCTGTTGCAACAATTGAATCAATCATATTAAATCTTAACATGTCTACATACACTTGCATACATCCGCCTGCCGAAGTACTCCCAGCAAGAATGAGCCAGTTTGTAGACTCAGTGTCGTTGATCATCAACTGGAGAATATCTGCCGCAGAGGCTGTATCTCTTGATGAAAAAGACATGTTGCGCATTGAGTCAATTAGAAGCGTTGAGTCAATTTTTGTGACATCTATGTGTTGTATAGTCTCCCTTAGAAGATCCTTCTTTGTTGGTTTCATTCTTCTCTTTTTAATTTTTGCAAAGATAGATATTTTAAATTAAGTACAAGTTTTTTACTAATTTTGCCTTTTCAAACCCCCATTAACTGATAACAATGTTTAGCACAAAAGAAACTGAAAAATTTAAGACGCTGGAAACGCCATTTTATTATTACGATCTGGATCTTCTGAGAAAGACTCTCAAAAGTTATACGGACGAGTTAAATAAGTACAATTACCATGCACATTATGCATTTAAAGCCAATGCCAATTTTAAAGTTCTTTCAATAATAAAGGAATATGGTCTTGGTGCCGATTGTGTGAGCGGAAATGAAGTTGCCTTAGCCTTAAAATCCGGTTTTTTACCTGAGAAAATTGTCTACGCAGGTGTGGGGAAATCCGATAAGGAGATTATAACAGCACTTAAAGGGGAAATTTTTTGTTTTAACTGCGAAAGCATTCCGGAAATTGAAGTAATAAATTCAATTGCAATTTCTTTGGGCAAAAGAGCCAGGATTGCTTTACGCATTAATCCTGATATTGACGCTCATACACATAAATATATTAGTACAGGCCGGTCTCAGGACAAATTCGGAATAAGTCCATGGATGTTTGAAGAGGTGTTTGAATCTATTAAGAAATCCCGAAATATTGATCTGATCGGCCTCCATTTCCATGTTGGGTCTCAGATTTCCGACCTGAATGTGTTTTCAATGCTTTGCGCCAGAATCAATGAGATTCAGAAATGGTTTATTGATAAAGGATTGTTTATTGAAAACATAAACCTGGGAGGAGG
>DOSU01000063.1 GCA_003513895.1 Rikenellaceae bacterium | reverse complement strand
ATTTTCAGTCCTTTGCTCTACCAACTGAGCTATGGCACCTTTTATAAGGGAGTGCAAAAGTAGCACTATTTTTGTTTATTGCAAAAAAATATTGGCCAATTATTATATCTTTGCAGCAAATTACAAAACCAATTTATGGCAACAACAGCAGATTTTAAAAACGGATTGTGTCTGGACTTTAACGGAAAACCATGTTCTATCGTATGGTTTCAGCACGTAAAACCAGGCAAGGGCGGTGCATTTGTGAAAGTTAAAATGAGAAATCTTGAGACAGGAAGAATTTTAGAGAACACCTATAATGCAGGAGAGAAAATTGACGTAATAAGCATTGAAAGAAGACCTTACCAGTTTTTATACAAAGATGATATGGGCTTCAACTTTATGCATACAGAAACATTCGAGCAAATTTCTTTAAATCCAAACTTGGTAGATAACGCCGACCTTATGAAAGAGGGTCAAAATGTAGAAATGATGTTCCACGCCGATGAAGAGAGAGTTTTGACATGTGAACTTCCTCAGTTTGTGGAAATGGAAATTACTTATACAGAACCGGCTGTTAAAGGAGATACAGCCTCGACCAATGCTCTGAAAGCTGCTACTATTGAAACAGGAGCAGAAATTATGGTTCCGCTCTTCATAAACCAGGGTGAAAGAATTCGTGTAGACACAAGGGACCGTTCATACTACGAGCGCTGCAAATAAAACAAAACAACATAAAATAAAAAGAGATGAGAATACTTTCTCTGGTTATTGTCTCCGTGATGCTTTATGCATGCGGGGACTCTTTTTTTAGCAACCTGCCTACAAGTGAGCAGATTGAAAAAAGAATTGAAAAGGGCGATTTCGCCGAAGCAAAGAAGATGATACGGTTTGCTTTAACCAATGATTCACTTACTCCTCATCAGCGCTATGACCTCAATTTCAAGATTCTCCGAATGGACAGGATTGAGCAGGACTTTTCGGAAGTAGACACTGCCGTACTTGCCTACATCAAAAAATTCCATCCGAATGTTACTCCTGAGGAAATTAAAGCATGGGAAAAGAGCAACGCTCTGGAGAACATGACAATTAACGGAGAGAAGAGGTATTTCTACAATGCAGGCCGGAATCTGTTCCGGATTGACACTATCGCCAGGAAATATTTCGAGGGGGCCAACGGAAGGCAGAGCGACTCTCTGGACAGACTGCTTGTAAAATATATTCCTTCTGTCCTTGTCACAAAAACAGGAACTACTCCCCTCCTTGCACCTGTTAAAATGAAAATTAAGTATGCCCTTGCGGTTAAACCGGATGAAGTACCTGCCGGAGAGGTGATAAGAGTGTGGATGCCGTATCCTAGAACAGATGTTGCCGCTCATACAGATATAAACCTGATCTCTACTTCTCAGCCTCAATATTTGATCGCTCCCGACAGCGAAATACACAAAAGCATTTATATGGAAGGCATTGCTGTAGCCGGCAAACCAACAGTATTCGCATACGAATTAAGTTATACATCATTTAATCAATACTTCTCTTTTAAACCGGAAGATATTATTCCGTACAAAGCCTATTCAAAAATATTCCGGGAGTACACTTCGGAAAATGACCCTCATATTGTGTTCAGCGATAAAATCAAGGCTTTGGTGAAAGAGGTTGTTGGAGATGAGACGAATCCTTATCTGAAGGTAAAAAAGATCTTTGAGTGGATTAACATCAATATCCCATGGGCAAGTGCCAGAGAGTACTCAACAATTCCCAATATCCCGGAATATGTGCTTGCAAACCGCCACGGCGACTGCGGGCAGGTTTCCCTTCTGTTCATCACAATGGCAAGATGCGCAGGAGTTCCCGCAAAATGGCAGAGCGGCTGGATGATGCACCCCGGCAACAAAAATCTTCACGACTGGGCAGAGGTTTATTATGAAGGGAAGGGATGGGTTCCTGTAGACCAGTCCTTCGGCAGAATTGCCGGTGCACCCGATGATGACTCATACTACTTTTTCACAAAAGGACTTGACGCATACAGAATGATTGTAAACCAGGGCATTTCCGGCAATTTTTATCCTGCCAAAATTCACCCGAGGAGCGAAACTGTCGACTTCCAGAGGGGCGAAGTTGAGTGGAAAGGAGAAAACCTTTATTTTGGAAGATGGAGATACAAAATGGAAATAGAATATCTGAATTAATACATTAAATTTTTCTAATAATACTTAGACCGTCGCGAAGGGGAAGAATAAAGTTCTCGACGCGGTGGTCTTCTTTTATCTTCTTGTTAAAACGGATTATCTCCTGGGTCTGGGCATCGCCGGAAGGTTTTTCGGCATAAACCTTTCCGTCCCAGAGTACATTGTCGGCAATTATGTATCCGCCTTCGCGGACCAATGGAAAAACAAGGTCATAATAGGCGCAGTACTCTCTTTTGTTACCGTCTATATAAACAAGGTCGTATGTTTTGTTTAGAGTCGGAAGGATCTCCTTTGCATCTCCGAAATGCATGGTTATTCTGTTTGAAACGCCGGCTTTGGAAAAGGCTT
>DOSU01000005.1:1151-7459 GCA_003513895.1 Rikenellaceae bacterium | reverse complement strand
CTCACCCACCTCACCAAAACCCTGCGGGGTTGGCCGCAGGGAGTGCAAAGATACTAATTCTTTTTTATGTGCAAAATTTTGTGAGAAGCTTCTGGGAATTTGAGAATTATTGGGTTTTTATTGTGGTCTTATTGGGCTTTTATCTCTTCGAGGCTCACTCTTTCGGCTCCAGATTCGGACAGGAGTTTTAATAGTGTTTCGGCTTCCTTTTTATTTGTAAATGGACCTATGTAAAACAGCAATACACTTCCTGTTGTCTTGCTGGCTATGTCTTTGTCGGTGTTTTTACGGATAACGTCGAGCAGAAAGGGAGGGATTCCTTCTGGATAGTTTTCGAGTTTAAGTTGATAGATCTTGTTCTCGGTAATCTGGGTCTCCATTAGCCGGGCATTCTTGATGGTGATGCTTTTGCCGTTGTAAAAAGCGGTTCCCATTGCTGTTCGGAATCCCTGGTTTTTAACCTTAACAAGGGCATTGGACATGTCGCCATAATTGTAAAACTGTCCTGCCGAGTAGAGCCATTTTCCGGTTGGGGTTTTCCTTTCAAATATGGGATTTATCCCCTTGAAGGACTTTTTGTTTGCTTTTTGGGTTTGTACGGATATTTGAATCCTGTAAATTAACTCGTTGGGGTTTGGATTGTCTTCTGCGATTTGAGACTCTGATTCGATCCGGAATGTGTTGTCAAAAGTAACAACTGGCTTCTGAATATTAATTAGTAAAGTGGGGCCGA
The DNA here is from genome assembly GCA_003513895.1 of Rikenellaceae bacterium. Taxonomy (GTDB): domain Bacteria; phylum Bacteroidota; class Bacteroidia; order Bacteroidales; family UBA932; genus Bact-08. Next base: position 6,726 of record DOSU01000005.1, on the reverse strand, counting down.
AAGACCTTTTGACAAATTCAAAGCTTGAATCTTTGGCAGTGCTGTCGGACTGTTTAGTGTCTTTAAGAAAGTCTTCGCTTCTTGGGGCGATTAGGCCTTTGCTTAAGAATTCCAGTTCTTTCGTCTGAATAGTTTGGTTAACGGTACGAAGTTGTTCCTGCTGCTCAATAAGCCGAATCTCGGCAAGTGTTATCTGCTTTTCCAGTGAACTCCTTGCGGATGCATCCGTTGATGCTGCATAGAGTTCTCTGATGCGGTTGTTTTCTGAAACTGTTTTATCGATTTCTGTTTGCAACTCTCTTAAGTTTTTCACAATAGAGGAGTACCCGTCGGCATATGGGGAGGTCATTGACTGGATATTTCTTCCCGAATACTCTTCTCGTTTTGTCCCTTCCGGCAGCAAACCGGAAATGTCGTAGGCTTCTTCGGCAGAGGTTATTGCACTCTTTACGGGAGTGCCGTCAAAACGGAGTTTGTATATTTTTACGCTATCCGAAGAAGCGATATCGCGGTTTGAAACAACAAAAGAAAAATCTCTATTATCGGAATTGATATACATAAGGTCATCTCCAGGAGAGGAATAAGGAAATCCGAGATTTTGCGGAATGCCCCAGTCGTTTCTTTTTTCGTCCCAGGTACTCACGTAAATATCAAAGCCACCCATACCGTACTGCCCGTTTGATGCAAAATACAACTCTTTCCCGTCTGAACTCAAAATTGGCAGAATCTCATCTCCTGCCGAGTTTACGTTTTTGTTCAAAGGCTCAGGGATGCTCCAACTGCTGCCGGTCTTGCTTGTTTGATATAAATCCAGGCGACCGCCTGAGTTAATAGACGAGTAAATTATCTTGTCTTTGCCTCCTTTTAATAAAACAGCGTTTATTGGTTCACTTTCTGCTGCTTTTCTGTCCAGCAAATCCGGAACAATGGTCCAGCTGCTGTCCTGCAAGCCGGGAATGGAGAGGTAAAAATCCTTTTTAGGAACCGTAATTGCTCCAAGCGACACCGGCTTGCCGGCATATTCCAGCATACTTATTCCGTTTTCGCTTCTGGCAATCTGGACTGTTAGTGTCTTTAAAAAAATTGTGTCCTGAGATTCGGACAGAAGTTCTTTATAAAGAGCTATTGCTTCGTTAAATTTATAGCTCCTTCGCAATTCTTCTGCCTTCAGGTATTTCTGACTGTTATTTTGCGCTCGTACCTCTGCAAGACTACCTGCCAGCATAATGATCAAGAGCAAGAAGATAGGCCTGTTCATATATGATTCTTAATAATGTGAGCAACAAATTTACGAATTTCTTCATATTATGTGAAAAAATACTAATTTTGTACCCTATTTTCGATGAATTATATAATAATTAAACCATACATTCCATGCAAAGTAAAGGTGCCATCAAATTTGTGGCAATATTAATCGCCCTGGCTTGTTTATATCAATTGTCCTTTACCTGGGCAACAAGACATCAGGAAAACAAAGCTAAAGAGTATGCCCGTGTTGCCGTTGAGGCAGGAAAAAGTACTCCTGCTTTTGCCGAATTATCGGAATTAAACAAACCGGCTTATCTCGATTCGCTTCTCATTGCTAAAGAGAGGTTTTATCTGGATTCCATAACTGCAGAAAAGGTATTTCTGGGTTTCACTTTTAAAGACGTTAAGGAGAAAGAGTTAAATCTTGGTCTTGACCTCAGGGGTGGAATGAACGTTATGCTTGAAGTTAAGGTTTATGAGTTAGTTCATGCTCTTGCAAACCACAGTACCAATCCGGTATTTTTACAGGCTATGAACGCTGCTCAGGCAAATATGGCCAGTTCCCGTGCCGATTTCATCACTCTTTTTGCGGAGTCGTGGGATAAAGTTGCTCCCGGTCAGAGGCTATCGCAGGTATTCGGAACATATGAAATGCGCGATAAGATCAAACCTGAAACAACAAATGCGGAGGTGATAGAAATTATAAGAGCCGAGGCAGAGAGCGCTATTTCAAACTCTTTCAATGTTCTCAGGAATCGTATTGACCGTTTTGGTGTTACTCAGCCGAATATCCAGAAAATGGGTAACTCGGGCCGAATTCTTGTTGAACTTCCCGGAGTAAAAGATCCTGAGAGGGTTCGTAAACTTCTTCAGGGAACAGCTTCTCTGGAGTTCTGGGAAACATATGAAAACCCGGAAGTATATCAGTTTTTGGTTGAGGCAAACAACACTATAAAAAATCTTCTTGCAGATATTGCACCGGCCGACACAACTTCACTTGCTGCTGCTGCCTCCGATTCAACAAAAGCTTTAAGCGATTCGGCAATGGTAGCAAAAGAGCTTCTTGCAGGAGTTGTTCAAACAGACTCATTGTCCGGAAACGAGCTTGCAATGGCAAAAGAGAATCCATTGTTCTTCATTCTAAACCCAAGTGTGGCACAGGGACAACTCCTTCCCGGAGCGTGCATAGGACGTGCCCACTATAAAGATACAGCAAAAATTGGCAGCTGGATGAGATTGCCTCAGATTCAGGCTCTCTTCCCTGCGGACTTCAGGCCTTTATGGACTGTTAAGGCTGTTGATCCATCTAATGTAATATATGAACTGGTAGCAATTAAAGCCAACACGCGCGACGGACGTGCTCCGCTTGACGGAGGCGTTGTTACCGACGCAAATCGGTCGTTCGGCAATAATAGTGCAGTTCCTGAAGTAGACATGGCAATGAATGCCGAGGGAGCGAGGACATGGGCAACGATGACAGCCAACAATATTGGTCGTCAAATTGCAATTGTACTCGACGGAATGGTTTATTCATACCCAAGAGTTAACAATGAAATCACCGGCGGACGTTCAAACATAAGCGGTCAGTTTTCAATTGAAGAGGCAGATGACCTTGCAAACGTTCTTAAATCGGGTAAACTTCCTGCACCTGCAAGAATTGTACAGGATACAGTGGTAGGACCAACACTCGGAAGCGAGTCAATTAACGCGGGTCTTATTTCGTTTGTGATTGCATTTATTCTCGTGCTTATATACATGATACTTTTCTATCACGGAGCCGGAGTTGTTGCAAACATTGCCTTGATTGCCAACGTGGTCTTTCTGTTCGGAGCGCTTGTTTCATTCGGAGCGGTTCTTACACTTCCCGGTATTGCCGGTATTGTGCTGACGCTCGGGATGGCTGTAGATGCAAACGTTATTATATATGAGCGTATCAAAGAAGAGCTGAGGGCAGGAAAAGGATTGAGTCTTGCAATTTCAGATGGTTACAAAAACGCCTACTCAGCGATTGTAGACGGAAACCTTACAACCATAATAACCGGTATCATACTGGCAGTATTTGGTTCTGGCCCGGTTCAGGGATTTGCAACAACCCTCGTAATGGGTATAATTACCTCTCTTATTACATCAATCTTTATTTCAAGACTTGTTTTTGAATGGAGGCTTAAAAATAAGAAAAACATCACTTTTGACAACAAGTACACTCGCAACTTCCTCCAGGACACCAAAATAGACTTCATTAAAATTAGGAAATATGCCTACATCTTCTCAATATCTATGATGCTTATTTCCCTTGGATTCATCTTTACGAAAGGATTCAGCTATGGAGTTGACTTTACTGGAGGACGTACATATGTAGTGCGTTTTGACAAGGAAGTTACTACCGAATCTGTGAGAGCAGCTGTTCTTAAAGAGTTCAAAGACGGTATTGAGGTAAAGCAGTTCGGTGGTGCAAACCAGATGAAAATCACAACTAAGTTCATGATTGAAGATCCGACTCCGGAGGCAGACCAATTAGTTGATGGTAAGGTTTATTCAGCATTAAGCCCGCTTTATGCTTCTCCGATAAGCTACGAAGAGTTTATGTCTACAACTGACAATCCTAACGGAATTATCCAGTCAGAAAAAGTAGGACCTACAATTGCAGACGACATCAAAAGAGACGCTGTTTTAGCTATTGTCCTGGCGGTGATAGCTATATTCCTCTACATTGCCGCCAGATTCCGCAACTGGAGCTGGGGAACGGGCGGTGTAGTAGCCCTTATTCACGATGCGTTGTTCACTATGGGCTTCTTCTCAATATTCACCGGAATACTTCCTTTCTCCCTTGATGTTGACCAAACGTTTATCGCCGCAATTCTGACAATTATCGGGTACTCAATAAATGACACTGTGATTATATTCGACAGAATCCGGGAATACAGAACCCTGTATCCAAAACGGGATATAAAAACGAATATTAACGAGGCGCTCAACAGCACCCTTTCCAGAACCATTAATACCGCAGGTACAACATTGATAACAATGCTTGCAATCGCATTATTCGGCGGAGAGGTAATCAGGGGATTTGCAGTAGCTCTTATTATTGGTATTATAATAGGAACTTATTCTTCCGTTTTTGTTGGATCATCTATCGTTTACGATATCGTTAAAAGGAGAGAATCAAAAAAAGCAATTTCTCTAAAATAAGGATTTGACTAAATAAATTTTCAAGGGCACTCCAAAAGGGTGCCCTTTTTTTTGCACTCATATTGTTAAGTTTTATTTGTTTTTGCACCGTTTTATTATAAACTTTGTAGCAAATAACTAAAAATCATAACAAAATGGAACTTCCTTTTGCAGAATCCTACAAAATTAAAATGGTTGAGACCATAAGAAAAAGCACCAGAGCGGAGAGAGAGCAGTGGATGAAGGACGCAAACTACAACCTTTTTAATTTAAAGAGCGATTATGTCTTTATTGATCTCCTTACCGACTCCGGAACCGGGGCAATGAGCGACAAACAGTGGTCTGCAATAATGGAGGGCGACGAAAGCTATGCCGGAGCCCGTTCGTATTACAACTTAAAAGAGAGTATTACCGACATTACCGGTTTTCCGCTCTTCCTTCCCACCCATCAGGGCAGAGCTGCCGAAAACGTTCTCTTTTCTGCGCTTATCAAGGCAGATGATATACTTCCGGGCAACTCACACTTCGACACAACAAAAGGACACATTGAGTTTCGCAAAGCACATGCAATTGACTGCACAATTGATGAGGCTAAGGACACAACATTGGAGCTTCCGTTTAAAGGCAATATGGATCTTCATAAACTCGAAGATGTACTTAAAAAGTATCCTAAGGAAAAAATTCCATGCATCGTCCTTACTATTACAAACAATACTGCAGGAGGCCAGCCGGTTTCAATGGAAAACATTAAAGGCGTTTCGCTTCTTGCAAAAAAATATGGAGTTAAACTTCTTATTGATTCTGCCCGGTTTGCCGAAAACGCATACTTTATTAAAATTCGTGAAAAGGGATACGAAAATAAAACGATTCGCGAAATTTGCCTTGAGATGTTCAGTTATGCCGATTTCATGACCATGTCTGCTAAAAAAGATGCAATTGTAAACATGGGCGGGTTTATTGGTTTCCGTCATGAAGAGGACTGGCGCAGCTGCCAGATGTACACAATCATGTTCGAGGGCTTTATTACATACGGGGGTATGGCAGGGCGCGACATGAATGCTCTGGCCCAGGGTCTGCGCGAGGGAACAGAGTTCGATTATCTGGACACCAGAATCGGCCAGGTGGCATATCTCGGCAAAAAACTGGATGAGTACGGAAT
>DOSU01000005.1:0-1070 GCA_003513895.1 Rikenellaceae bacterium | reverse complement strand
GGATGAGTATGGAATTCCTTATCAGCGCCCCGCAGGCGGGCACGCAATATTTATTGATGCAAAAAAAGTTCTGGTAAATGTTCCGAAAGAAGAGCTTGTTGCTCAAACACTGGGAATAGAACTGTATCTTGAGGCCGGAGTGAGAGGTGTGGAAATTGGCACTCTGCTTGCCGACCGCGACCCGCAAACACGCGAAAACCGCTTTCCGGACCTTGAACTTCTTCGGCTTGCAATACCAAGAAGAGTCTATACAAACAACCATATGGATGTTATCGCCGCTGCGCTTAAAAATGTTTATGACCGCCGCGATTCTATTACAAGAGGCTATGTTATCAAAAAGGAACTGCCAATCATGAGGCACTTTACGGTTGAGCTTGAGCCGGCAAAGTAATGCGTCTTAAAGTAACAACTTAACAATCTAACTTTACAAATATGTGTGGCATAGTGGGTTACGTGGGACCGCGTGAGGCTTATCCAATTCTTATCAAAGGTCTCCACAGGCTTGAGTACAGAGGATACGACAGTGCGGGAGTAGCACTTATAAACAGCTCGGGCACTCTGTGTGTCTATAAGGCAAAAGGAAAAGTAAAACAGTTGGAGGAATTCTCGAAGCAAAAGGATATCTCCGGTACAATTGGCATTGCCCACACAAGATGGGCCACCCACGGAGAGCCAAATTACCAGAACGCCCACCCGCATTTTTCAATGTCCGAAAACATTGCCCTTATTCACAACGGAATTATTGAAAACTATCAGGTGCTCAAAGATGCTCTCGTAAAGAAGGGGTTTGAATTCAGGAGCAATACCGATACGGAGGTGCTGGTACACCTTATTGACTTTATCAAGAGAGAGGAAAACACCGATCTTTGCCGGGCGATTCAACTTGCTCTCCAGCAGGTTATAGGTGCATTTGCAATTGCCGTGATTGAAAAAGACAAACCGGACTTAATGATTGCTGCCCGCAAAAGCAGTCCGCTCGTAATAGGAATAGGTGATGGAGAGTTCTTCCTTGCATCGGATGCCACTCCTATTGTTGAATACACAAAAGAGGTTGTGTATCTGAACGACAA
>DOSU01000166.1 GCA_003513895.1 Rikenellaceae bacterium | reverse complement strand
GGGTACTACCCGCTTAATTATGCGCTTTAACTTAACAGTCTGGCTATTACGAATCAGTTTTATGCAAAATTCCAGAGCCAAATATCAGCCGGCGATTATTATTTATCATACACGATCTATTCAGGCGTATTTTTGTAATAACAGCAGCAGACTATCTCTTTTCACAGGTTTTACCAGATAACCGTTGCAACCGGCAGAGAGAAAGCGATATTCGTCTGAGGTCTGGGCATAGGCAGTTGTGGCAATTATAGGCAACTCTGGTATGAATCCATGAATAAGCTGAGTTGCCTCAAGTCCATTCATTACAGGCATTTTAATATCCATAAGCACCAGGTTAATATTGCTGTTTTGTTTACACATCTCAACAGCCTCGGCACCATTAGCAGCATGGATGTATTTACAACCTATCTTTTTCATTACAGCTTCTATGTACAAGAAGTTTGTTTCATCATCTTCGGCTATGAGTACCAGAAGATTATTGATCTCTTTTGGTACAGATGTTTTTAAAACGATAGCCTTTTGCTGTAACTCAGTTATTTGACATGGAATTGCAAAAGTAAAAACAGAGCCTTTCCCACTTTCGGAAGTTACATTAATGAACCCTCCAAGCAAATTAACTAAGTTTTTGGCTATGGTAAGACCTAAACCACTGCCATCAAATCCACTTGTAGTAGATGGGTCTGCTTGAGAAAACATATTAAATATAATCTCCAGTTTTTCAGATGGTATTCCGATACCGGAATCCTTCACGAAAAATTCAAGAAAACCAGGTCTAATCTCAAAACCACATTTTATGCAGCCTTGCCGGGTAAATTTCAAGGCATTATCTATAAGAATATTAAATACTTTAAGAATAAACTCCTGGTCGGAATTAACGATAATTTCATTTGGTTCATTAGGAATAACAGCCTCAAAATCAATCATCTTTTCGGCACACAGGTTTTGAGCGTTAACTGCAATTTTGTTAAAAAGAGGTCTAAGTGGAAACTCTTTCTTATGGGCTTTAATTGAACCTGTTACTATCCTGGCCATATCGATATAGTCGGAAATAGTGTTTGTCAGTCGGTTACTTGATTTCTGAATGATATTAAAGTATTCTTTTCGTTGTTCATTTGAAAGATCCGGTTCAGAAAGAAACTGCCCAAAGCCCAAAATGCTGTTTAAAGGAGTCCTTATTTCGTGCGAAATATTATTGATAAATGCAGTTTTCAAATTATCGCTCTCTTCTGCTTTTTCTTTAGCCAATAACAACTCTTCCAGTATTTTTTTTCTTTCGGTAATGTCTTCTACAATACCCAGGTCATTTAGAAAATGGCCTTCACTGTCAAAAGCAGCTGAAACTGTAAGTGACCCCCAAATCATCTTACCGTCTTTTCGGATATAGCGTTTATCGGTCTTATATACAGCAATTTCTTTATTATTGAGCTTTTGCATATTTGGCATATCCTTTATTAAATCTTCGGGATATGTCACGTCTTTAAATGTTAAATTCTTAATCTCATCTTCGTTATATCCTAATATTGAACAGAACGCAGGATTAGCTTTTACAAACCGGGTATTTTTATCCGCTAACACCATACCGAAAGGCCCGTTTTCAAACATTTTGCTGAAAATGAATTCGCTGTCGAACAGTTTTGCTTCCTGTTTTTTACGCTCTGTGATATCGATGGAGAGTATAAAGACTCCTTCCGGCACCGGCTGTATACTCAAGTCGAACCAGCCGTGAATCCCATCCGGAAAAACAAATTCGTATTCTAAACGTTTCGGAACCCTCTTTTCGAGGACTTGTTTAATAATTTTAAATATGTTTGTGGTTTCAATCCCAGGCCACTTGTCCATATAGCGTTTGCCAATAAACTCACTGTTCGGCCTTCGGTTGTGGGTCTCGGCAGACTTGTTCAGATAGATATATCTCCAGTCGAACCCAATGATCTGGCACCCCTCCAGCATATGATCAAGAGTACTTCGCGATCGCTCTTCACTTTTACTTAATTCATTATTCAGTTGCAACAGCTCCATTTTCTGAAATGTCATATCGCTTATAAGTTGAGTCATACTAAGCAAAAAGTCCATGGCTGTTCTTACCTTATGCTTCGACATAATAGGAACGTCCTCAAGAGCTTTCAGATACTCTTTTTCATCAAAACCATATTTTTTAGCTTGTTCCTTGAAAGTAGTGGGATCGGGTTTCTTAAAGAAAAATTGCCCCGAGAAAAGGTTTGCAATGTGTTCTCCTTTAATCACAATGGGAACGGCTACATCAACCAATCCATTGTAGCACTCATAGAAATGATACTTTTCGCTGTCGCGTAATTTATTAGCTAATTCTGTATCACTAACAAGACAATTTTTAGCTGTTTCGGGATTGATCCGGTGAAATTCAGTGCAGATTTTCCGCCACCCCGATTTTGAAAGCACATTTCCGTCGAGGTCCAAAATAGCAGTTACAAAACCCGTCGTTTGATTGAATCCTTCGAGCAAGTTATTTACCGCCTCAAAATCGATTAAACTCAGGGTGTCGGTTTTCATATCCTTTAACCTTGATTACTTGCTAGTAAATTTAAAAATATTTTTTGAATTCCCATGATTTAATCCGAAGGATAGTCAACAGCATAACATATTACAATTTTGCGGTTATGTTTTCGCATGAAATTTCTGAATTTATAACCTTCACGGAATCGTGTCTGTTATATGTTAATGCTTCGGAAAGCAATGCAGAGCCTAGCCCTTGCCTTCACTAGGATAGATATCCAGTTGTCGCTTCCAGTTGAAAAGCATTTCGGTTTCGCCAATTTTCACAAACCTGTTTTTTTCAAGCACTTTAAATGATGCGGTATTTGTTTTGTCTGTAGAAGCAATTACCGATTTTACTTTTGGCTGAGTTTTGGCCCACTGGATTATCCCTTGCACAATTTCGGTCATAAATCCCTTGTTTTGGAATTCGTCATAAGTTCCGTAGCCAATTTCAATTTCTCCGCCTTCGTTTGGCTCGCCAATTATGCATAAATCGCCAACCATTTTGTTTTCCGCTTTTGAAATTGCAGTCCAGAGAGTTGAATACAGATAGTTTTTACTTTTATCTGCCACATTGGGAAGTATTGTTTGTTCGAATGCGTCTTTAAGCTCGTCTGAAATTGTCCTTGAAGTTTTATTTAACTTCAATTCCGCTTCTAATGAGTTATCGCATTTTATATATTTTATTAACTGCTCGTAAGTTAATGGCTTTAATATTAGTCGTTCTGTTTCTATCATTTTATTTCGCTTTTAAAGCTGAATCTCAAAATTTGAATATGAAAATGTTCCGCTTCCATGTTTTAACATTCCATTTTTGTAAAGCTGAGTAAAAGCCTTGTCCATATCTCCAATGATTGACAAAGGAATATCTAAATCGTGGTGAGCAGGCAGAATTCTGCTTACAGACAAAGGCAATAAACTCTTGATTGAATTCATATAGGC
>DOSU01000168.1:7774-10857 GCA_003513895.1 Rikenellaceae bacterium | reverse complement strand
AACGCCATGGGTCAGGATCAGGATAACATTGTGTACCTCCCGTATACAACCGTTCAGAAACGGATACTGGCAATAACTCACTATCACACAATATTTGCAAATGCAGTATCGGAGGAACGCTCGGCCAATGCAGTTACAGAAATGACCAATATCCTTAAAAGAACTCACAAACTGCAGCCAACGGATGAAGTCGATTTTGAAATAAGGACACAGGCGGAGATGCTTTCGATGATTTCAAATGTTACCGGAATGCTCACGGCTCTTTTAGCTGCCATTGCGGCAATTTCGCTCATTGTGGGAGGAATAGGAATCATGAATATTATGTATGTCACCGTTACAGAGCGCATCAAGGAAATTGGACTAAGAATGGCAATAGGTGCTTTAAAGTGGGATATTCTCATGCAGTTTCTAACTGAGTCCATAATCATCTCCTTAATTGGAGGAATCGTAGGAATCCTGTTTGGAATACTTCTTACATTTATTATCTCTTCGATACTTGGATGGCCCTTCATTGTTAATATAGTATCGATACTCCTTTCGTTTTTTGTATGCTTTGCCACAGGAGTCTTCTTTGGCTGGTATCCTGCAAAAAAGGCCTCGCAACTGGACCCTATTGTTGCACTCCGCTACGAATAATTATTAAAATCTGTATCTTCACATATAAATACTCCTGTTATGTTGCCAAAAACAAACAAAAAAATTCAGATTTTCATCCACTTTTTCATTTGGGGAGGAGTTATCTCCATGCCCTATATTTTTGCAATATTACGGGGAGAGCCAATAAACATGAACCATGGCATTGGTGCATTATTAATGCCGCTGGCTTTTATATTAGTTTTTTATGTCAATTATCACTTTCTCATTCAACGATATCTCTTTAATAAGAATATTTCAAAATTCATTTTCTGGAATTTAGTAATTATCCTTATTTCAAGCTATTTGTCAGATTTGGTCAGAGATGCCTTTATGGTCTTCGAGCCCAAACCGCATGCCGGCCCTCCGCCGGGAGACGGGATGGTGATGCCGATGGTTATAAATATAATTATGCAAACACTGGTAGTTTGCGTGAGTGTTGCCGTTAAAATGACCGGTCGCTGGTATGAGGTGCAATCGAAAATGCAGCAACTTGAAAAAGAAAATACTGCGGCCGAACTTTTGCAACTGAAGAGTCAGCTGAATCCCCATTTTCTTTTTAATTCTCTCAATAATATTTATGCATTGATAGCGTTTAACCAGGATCAGGCTCAATATGCAGTCCACAGTCTTGGCGAGATGCTGCGATATCAGTTGTACGAAGCATCAAGAGAAAAAATTCCGCTAAAAAAGGAGCTGGAGTTTGTAGAAGGATATTGTAATCTCATGAAACTCCGGCTGCCGGTAAACGTATCAGTAACTGTAGACCTGCCGGAAAATGACCAGGGGATAGCAATACCACCGCTGCTTTTTATTTCTGTGGTTGAGAATGCTTTCAAACACGGGGTCAGTCCAAAAGAGCCATCTTTCATCGAAATTAAAATTGAGATTGAAGCAGGAAAATCGGTAATATGCTCTGTCAGAAACAGCTCCTTCCCAAAGACAACTGAAGACAAGAGCGGTTCCGGCATCGGACTGGAAAATCTCCGTAAACGTCTCTCCCTGCTATATCCAACCAGCGATTTACTTTTCACGGAAACTAAAGGCAATGAGTATTTTGCAAGAGTAATTGTTCCAATAAACATTAATGGTTATGAAAATTAAATGCATTGCTGTAGACGACGAACCTCTGGCTCTGGAACTAATAAAATCTTATATAGTTCAGACACCTTTTCTGGAGTTGATTGGTTGTTACGGGAGTGCCATCGACGCACTAACGGCAATGAAAAACAATGAAGCCAATCTGCTTTTTCTGGATATCCAGATGCCTAATCTTTCCGGACTGCAGTTAGCCTCAATCATAGACACATACAAAACCAAAGTGATTTTTACCACAGCATTTGACCAGTATGCCCTGGACGGTTTTAAAGCAGATGCTATTGATTATTTATTAAAGCCCATAAGCTATTCCGATTTTTTAAAGTCTGCTCAAAAAGCTCAGCGATATATATCAGCACCGTCCCCCGCTGAATCGTTGGAAACCGGCAGCATAATGGTAAAAGCCGATTATAAACTTCACAAAATTGATTTCAGTGATATAATTTATATCGAAGCAGTAAGAGATTATGTTGCCATTTACACCGAGAGTGCGGGTAAAATAATGACACTTTCTGCGCTTAAAAACATTGAAGCGAATCTTCCTCCGCAAATTTTCACTCGCGTTCACCGTTCATTTATCGTAAATGTTTCAAAAGTTAAAACCATTGAACGCAACAGAATTGTATATGGGAAATGCTACATTCCTATATCGGATGCATACAAAAAGAACTTTATGGAGCTTCTTAACAGGAAAGCTTTTTAAGAAAAGTATTCTGCCAGAATCATGCTTTGCCTTTAATCTCTATTTCCTTCAGATTTTCCATGCGTTTTTTCTCAAGGAATCCCTGAATGGTTTCCAGGTGTTCGACTACCCGCTTGTTGCCAAACTCATAAACTTTTGATACAAGTCCGTCAAGGAAATCACGATCGTGGGAAACCACAATAAGGGTGCCGTCGAACGAAACCAAAGCCTGCTTGAGTATGTCCTTGGTGCGCATGTCCAGGTGGTTTGTAGGCTCGTCAAGAATCAGCAAGTTAACTGGTTCCAGGAGCAGTTTCACCATTGCAAGACGGGTTCTCTCCCCTCCCGATAAAACTTTTACTTTTTTATCCACATCGTCCCGTCCAAACATAAAAGCACCAAGAAGATCCCGGATTTTTGACCTGATGTCACCAACTGCAACATCGTCAATAGTCTGAAAAACGGTAAGCGTTTCATCAAGCAGAGAAGCCTGGTTCTGGGCAAAATATCCTATCTTTACATTGTGTCCCAGAGCTAGTTTGCCATCATGCTCTATCTCCTTCATTATGCACTTTACCAATGTAGATTTTCCCTCCCCGTTCCGGCCCACAAATGCCACTTTATCGCCCCTGTGTATTGTGAACGATGCATTAGAAAATATGTTCTTTTC
>DOSU01000168.1:0-7613 GCA_003513895.1 Rikenellaceae bacterium | reverse complement strand
TTAAGTGCAGATGTATCTATTTCGTCCACCTCAAGTATATCCATCTTCTCAAGAGTCTTTACCCTCGACTGAACCTGATTTGTTTTGGAATATGTGCCCTTGAATCTTTCGATGAACTCCCTTGTTTCGGCAATAGATTTCTGCTGCTCCTCGTACGCCCGTTGCTGCTGCTCCCTTCGTTCCCGCCTTAGTTCCAGATAGTGCGAGTAATTTACCTTATAGTCGTAAATCCGGCCCATTGTAATCTCAATGGTTCTGTTTGTTACTCTGTCTACGAAAGACCTGTCGTGGGAAATGAGCACAACCGCTTTAGCCTGGTTTATCAAAAAATCTTCCAGCCACATTATTGAATCCATGTCCAGGTGATTGGTCGGCTCGTCCAGCAGAATTAAGTCGGGTTTGCGAAGCAGAATCTTTGCAAGTTCAATCCTCATCCTCCATCCTCCGCTGAATTCAGTTGTCTGCCTTTGAAAATCCTCCCTCATAAAACCCAGCCCCAGCAGAACCTTCTCCACATCCTCCTCGTAGTTGGTAATGTCTATCGAATAATATTTTTCACTTACCGAAGTCAGCTCCTCTATTAGCTTGTAATACTCATCCGAGTCATAATCTGTTCTCTCCCCAAGCTGTTTATTAATCTCCTCAATTCTTGCCTCTATATCGTGCAAATGAGAAAATGCCATTGAAGTCTCTTCAAAAACCGTACGGCCGTCTTCCGTCATCAGATGTTGGGGCAGATATGCAATAATGGCATCACCTGGGGCAGATATTACTCCTCTTGTTGGTTGCTTTACCCCTGCCAGAATTTTGAGCAAAGTAGACTTGCCTGCTCCGTTTTTCCCCATGAGGGCAATCCTGTCTTTGTCGTTGATTACAAAAGAGATGTTCTCAAACAATACGCTTCCGCTAAACTCAACACTCAATCCGTCACATGAAACCATTCAATAAATTTTAGGCCGCGAAAGTAAGCAAAAAAGTCGAGAGGACACTCAAAATTCAGGAATGCTCTTTCACATTTGACAAAGCATTTTCTACATCATTCAGATTGACGAGTGTGACATTGAATTTATGGTAATTTAAAACTTCCATGTCTTTTAATCCCGATCCGGTAAGAATCGTAACAACGGTTGCTGTTTTTTTTATTTTTCCCGATTCTCTCAGCTTTTTTATTGCATAAAGCGAAGTTGCAGATGCCGGCTCGACAAAATAACCCGACTCTGCCAGCAGTTTCTGAGATTCAATTATCTCATCTTCGGTAACACTCTCTGCCAGCCAGCCGTATTTATATGCTTTGTCTATGATTTCATCGCCACCCATGGGGTTTCCGGTTGTTATGGCTTCGGCAACTGTGTGGAAATTCGAAAATGGAACAACATGTTTCTTTCCCTCTTTTATTGCGTTCACAATTGGACTGTTATTCGCAGCCTGAACTATAATCATTTTTGGAATTTTATTAATAATCCCTGCAATAAACAGCTCCTTATATCCCTTAAAGATGCCCCTTATGTGTCCGCATGCCGAAGTAGGGATGGCTATGTAATCCGGGACGCCACCATTCATCTGCTCAAACATTTCAAAAGAGGTGAGCTTATATCCTTCAACGCGAAAAGGGCCGTTGCCGGATACAATTCTCAAATTTATCTGTTTTGCCAGGCTCAGGATTTGTTTTTTCATTTCCGAGTAGTCGGGAGCAATGATTTTCATCACTGTTGCCCCATGAATTCCCATTGACATAACTTTTTCCTTCGGCGTAAATTCCGGTACAAAAACAATTATTTTAATTCCGGCCTTTGCTCCATAGGCAGAGATTGAGCTCCCCATGTTTCCTGTGGAAATTGTCGCGCTTACATCTTCGCCCATCTCCTTAGCCATGGCGATACAGGCAAATGAACCCCTGTCCTTGAAACTCCATGTGGGATTCTGAGTCTCGTTTTTAATATACAAATTGCCCAGCCCCACAAAATCAAGAAGTTTTTTATCTGCTTTTATGAGGGCAGTATTTCCTTCTCCCAGAGAAATGGATTCATCAATATCCGAGAAAGGAAGAAAATCGCTAAACCTCTCCCATAGGTTTTTCCCAGGTTTAATTTCTGCACTTTCCAGTCCATCGATGTGTACCTCAAGAGACTCGCCATTATGGGCAAACTCTTCAATCCTGTTAAAAGGATATTCGATATTTGTTAAAGTAGACTTAAGCTTAACTCCATTTTTCATCGCTGCATAAAAGTACAAATAGTTTGAAAAATAATTATGTTTATATTGTATGAAAATTCTTCACCTAAACTTTAAACCCCATGAAAAAGCTGGTAACCGGAACCATGATTTTACTGCTTATGACTGCACTCACTGGCTCTTTTGCCAATGGCCAGTCTAAGCTTGATACTATCCTGCCTGTAAGGGGCTTTTGCATTGCCCTCCCTGTACCTGATAATCTTGACGAGTTTGTTAATTTCATTAAAACAGAACTTGCTCCAAGGCATGTAAATACGCTTGTTTTAAGAGTAGAGTACAAATACAAATTCAGGAGCCATCCCGAACTTATCGACACACTTGCCCTTTCCAAAAGAGAGGTCAAAAAAATATTGAAGGCATGCAGGGAGAACAACATAAAGGTTATTCCACTCATTGACCTTCTCGGCCATCAATCGGGTAGCAGAGGACCTAATAAACTTTTAAAAGTTTATCCGCAGTTTGACGAAACTCCCATGCCTAAAATGCCGGATACAACGAAGGTTTTATTGAACGGATTCAACATGAAAAGTTACTGCCCGCTACATCCGGATGTTCATTCAGTTGTTTTTGACGTTGTAGACGAGATTTGTGATGTGTTCGATTCCGATGCATTTCACGCAGGGATGGATGAAGTTTTTGACATAGGAAACGACAAGTGCCCGCGTTGTGCCGGGAAGGATAAAGCCGAACTCTTCGCCGGAGAAGTGCGTACAATCCGCGATCATCTCGCAATAAAAGGACGTAAAATGTGGATGTGGGGCGACAGACTTCTCGATGGAAGAACTATAGGGCTTGGCCGGTGGGAAGGAAGTTACAATAATACCCACAGGGCAATCGATATGATTCCTAAAGATGTAGCAATATGCGACTGGCATTACGAGCGTCCGGACCTTACTCCTGCCCTGTTTGCAATGAAAGGAATAAGTGTAATGACCTGCCCGTGGAGAAATCCGGAAAGTGCAGTACTTCAGGTGGAAGACATGGTCCGTTTCCGGAAAAATTCCTCAAGACAAATGAGCGAAAGATTTCTTGGAGTAATGCATACAGTGTGGTCGGGAGTAGGAGTATTCCTCGATGGATTTTATGGCAGAACAATTGATGAGAAATCGGGAGAAAATACCCCGTGGAATGCTTTCAGAAAGATGTATGATAAAATAGGAGAAATTGAAACGATTCGTTAACAAAGAAGGAGACGGATTGTTATTAATATTTACAATACCAAAAAGAGATGATTAGCTCAAAAAATATAATTTTGCCCGTAACCGGCATGTCATGCAGTAATTGTGCATTGTCGGTCGAATCAAATGTTCGCAAACTGCCGGGAGTAACATTGGCTAATGTTGACTTTGCCGGAGAAAAGATGTCCGTTACATTCGACGCAAATCAAATTAATGATAAAGACATCATTGCCTGTGTAAAGCAGGTGGGTTACGGCATAGCAATTGGCAAGGCAGAGTTACCTATCACCGGGATGACGGACAATACCGATGCCCTGACTCTGGAAAAAATTCTTCATAAACAAAATGGAGTACTTACTGCAAATGTCAGTTATAGCACTGAACACGCAATAATTGAATATATCCCCGGTATGACATCAATTGCCGAATTTGCAGGTGTTATACGCAATGCAGGATTTGATTTAGTTGAGGCGGGCGAGCAGGAAGAAGTTGAGGACGTCGAAGCAAAAGTTCGGGAATCCGAATTAAACAAACAAAGAAATCTGCTTCATATTGGCCTTATATTTACTATTCCGCTCGTTATCTATAGTATGACTCACGATTTTGGTGTTGCCGGGTTCAAATATGACCGGTATGCAATGCTTTTCGCAGCAACGATAGTTCAGTTTATTGTTGGATGGCAGTTTTACATTGGAGCATTCAAGAGTCTTCGATTTGGCAGTGCAAACATGGATGTTTTGATTATGCTTGGTTCCTCGGCTGCCTACTTTTCCAGCCTTTTCGTTACTCTCGGAATAATCGATAGTCCACATGTGTATTTTGAGACAGGAGCTGCAATCATAACACTTATCCGTCTGGGTAAATACCTGGAAGCCAAAGCCAAGGGAAAAACGTCTGAAGCATTAAAAGCACTAATGGGGCTAAGGGCAAGAACAGCCATGGTTATGCGTAACGGAGCAGAAACAGAGGTGAGCATAGAACAGGTTGTTGTTGGGGACACTATTGTTGTGCGCCCCGGAGAAAAAGTGCCTGTCGACGGGATTATTAGCGAAGGGAGGTCGGCTTTTGAAGAGTCGATGATAACAGGAGAGTCAATGCCAGTAAGTAAAGGTCCGGGCGATGAAGTCATAGGAGCAACAATAAATCGTGAGGGACTTATTAAATTCGAAGCAACCAAGATTGGAAAGAATTCAACACTGGCGCAAATTGTAAGACTCGTACAGGAAGCGCAGGGAAGTAAAGCGCCAATCCAAAAACTCACCGATGAGATTGGAAAGTATTTTGTTCCAATTATTATTGGAATTGCCCTTTTTACATTTTTCGGATGGGTCTTTGTTGCCCAAATTGACTGGGCAGGGGCATTAATTAACGCAATTGCAGTACTGGTAATTGCCTGTCCTTGTGCTATTGGCCTGGCAACTCCTACTGCCGTTATGGTAGGAACAACCAAAGGCGCTCAAAACGGAATCCTGTTCAGAAACAGTGAAATGCTGGAAAAGGCAGGTAAAATCAACACCGTAATACTCGACAAAACCGGGACAATTACAACAGGAGAACCTCAGGTTACAGATATCATTGCATTCGGAAAGTACACTTCCAATGACATTCTCCGGATTGCCGCCAGTGCCGAAAGCGGGTCGGAACATCCGCTGGGGCGGGCCATTGTAAAGGAATCGATTGATAAAAAGCAAACTCTCTTAGACATTAAGCAATTCAATTCACAAAGCGGATTTGGCATACGGGCAATAGTGGACGATCAAATTATAATCATTGGCAATCCCCGGATGATGCAGAATGAAGGCATTAACACGGAAACAATTCTACCGGATGTTTCAAGACTGCAAAAAGAGGGGAAGACAACAATGATTGTTGCCGCCGGCAAAGTAAATTCCGATAATCTATTCTTGCCAATTGGACTCATAGCAGTTGCAGATACTGTTAAACCGGGAGCAAAGGAAGCGATAGCCGAATTGAAGCAACTGGGTCTCGATGTAATAATGATAACCGGCGACAATCAAAGCACTGCCGATGCAATTGCCAGGCAAGTTGGTATCGAACGTGTATTCGCCGAAGTTTTGCCGGGAGACAAGGCATCGGAAATAAAAAAACTACAGTCTTCAAAAACACTGGGCAACTTTGCCCACCCTGTAGTAGCGATGGTTGGCGACGGCATCAATGATGCACCTGCTCTGGCACAGGCCGATGTTGGTATCGCACTGGGAACAGGAACCGACATTGCAATTGCAACAGCCGGAATTACTCTGATAAGCGGAGACCTATCCGGTGTTGGTCGTGCAATTTCATTATCTCGGGGTACATCGCAAACAATCGTCCAGAATCTTATTTGGGCACTGTTTTACAATGTTGCTCTCATTCCGATAGCTGCCTACGGATTGTTAAGCCCAATGTTTGCTGCCGGCGCTATGGCTTTCAGCTCAATTTTCGTGATTACCAACAGCCTGCGATTGAGGGCCTTTAAAGTTCAAACATTTACTCCGAAAAAGACAATTTTCCGACAATCACTTGAACTTATACCCCGCATTATTGCACCGGCTGTTGCCCTTGCGATTGTAATTATCGGGCCTATGATTTTTATGCCAAGCACCGATATGGAAATTCAAGGGGCAAATGCAGGAAATATGACTCCGTTTTTAATGATGGTAATGGCTCTTTCCAATGCATTAATTGCAATTTCATATGCTTCAATCCCATTTTTCCTTATTGTTTTTTTAAGAAAACGCAAGGATATGCCGTTTACCTGGATTATTTTCCTCTTTGGATTATTCATCCTTGCATGCGGTACAACACATATTGTACATGTTATTGGCCTGTGGTGGCCTGTAGACTGGTGGCAGGCATCTGTCGATTTCATATGTGCAATCATCTCTGTTGCAACAGCAGTAGCAGTATGGCCTATCCTTCCAAGGTTATTGGCTATTCCTAGTCCCGGGCAATTAAGGCTGGTTAATGACGAGTTGCAAAAGGCCTATAATGAAGTAGAAAAACGGGTAAAAGAGAGAACTGAAGAACTTGAAATTTCCAACAAATTATTAGTTACCGAGATTGCCGAACGGAAACTGGCAGAAAACTCACTTCGTGAAAGCGAAGCCCATATGCGAACGCTCATTCAGGCAATTCCGGATCTGGTATGGCTTAAAGATGTTGAAGGCACATACCTCTCCTGCAATGCCATGTTCGAAAGATTTTTTAATGCTTCCCAAGCAGAAATTGTTGGAAAAACAGATTATGATTTTTTAAGCAGGGAAGAAGCCGATTTTTTCCGTGAACGTGACCGAGATTCAATGAATTCAGGAAAATCCATATCCAATGAAGAGTGGATTACCTTTGGAGACGATGGCCATCGCGCTTTTCTGGAAACAATAAAAACACCAATATATAGTTCCGGCGGAGATCTAATTGGCGTACTGGGTATTGGCCGTGATATTACAGAGCGTTACTATTTCGAGCAGGAATTAATCAAAGCCAAAGACAAAGCCGAAGAGAACAGCCGACTTAAAACCGCATTTCTTGCAAACATGAGTCACGAAATCCGCACACCATTGAACAGCATTCTCGGCTTTGCAGAGATGCTCAAAGAACCGGGCATTTCAAATGAGGAGGTTAGGGACTATACCAATATCATTGATAAAGGCGGAAAGCGAATGCTTGGTATTATAAACGATCTAATCGATATTTCGAAAATTGAAGCCGGGTTGGTTGAAGTACACCCTTCTAAGTTTAATTTAAATGAACAAATCGATGATATTTATGGCTTTTTCAAACATGAAGCCGAGCAGAAAGAAATAAAAATTGTACTAAACAAAGAGATGCCGGATAAAGAGTCCGTCATCTGTTCCGACAAAGAAAAAGTGACTGCAGTTCTTATTAACCTGGTTAATAATGCCCTAAAGTTCACTTTAGATGGTTTCATCGAAATCCGCTATGAGAAAAAGGAAGACCTTCTTGAATTTTGTGTCACCGATACCGGGATAGGAATCAAACGCGAACAGCAGGCATTCATTTTTGAAAGGTTCCGCCAGGCAAGTGAAACCATAACCAGAAATTACGAAGGTTCCGGTTTGGGATTGTCAATCTCAAAGGCTTATGTTGAAATGCTCGGTGGAAAAATATGGGTAGAGAGCGAACCTGAAAAGGGTTCAAAATTCTATTTTACCATCCGTTATGAATAAAGAGAAGCTGCTA
>DOSU01000127.1:407-4660 GCA_003513895.1 Rikenellaceae bacterium | reverse complement strand
ACATCCTGCGAATGAAGCTTCTTTTTTACAACTTCGGCAAAATTGGGATAAACGCAAATTGCCGCAACCGACGGATACTTTGGATAATTAATGGGAAAATTATTAACCTTTTCCACCATCTTCTCAATTTTTGATTTAGTATCGGTAGAGTTGAGGGATGTAAGGTCCATGTGGCCTATACATGCGGCCAGAATTTCGGGTTTATTCCATTTCTGAAGGTTATCTTTTATTTTCTGAAGCTCCTTTTCAATTGTATCCATGTTTTTTATTTTTCTTCTTTTGTATCAATTATTATAGTAACAGGTCCGTCATTTACCAGTGATACTTTCATGTCTGCTCCAAATATACCACTTTTTACCTCTCTGCCAGTTGCCCGGGTGAGTGATTTTTTAAATTTCTCATACAATGGAATGGCAGTCTCGGGTCGGGCAGCTTTAATATATGAAGGCCTGTTCCCCTTTTTTGTTTGAGCATGAAGAGTAAACTGGCTGATAAGCAATATTTCGCCTCCTGTGTCCAGCAGCGAGATATTCATTACACCTTCGCTGTCTTCAAATATCCTCAGGTTAACTATTTTTTTTGTAAGGTATTCGATATCGGATTCGTTGTCGCTCTCCTCAATACCGACAAGAATCATTAGTCCGCTGCCAATTTCCCCCGTGATATTTCCTTCTGCCAAAACAGATGCCTCTGAAACTCTCTGAATAACAACTTTCATTTTTAACCGCTTATACTTATTTTAAACCCTAATTCTTTAAGAGGTGCAGTAATTCTCTCCATCTCCTCAACGGATACTTTTTGCAGATTTGCTGCAGGTGTTTCCCGGTCTACCGTATATACCATTATCTCTCGTGGCTCAATATCTGTAACAAGTTTTCTCCACCCTGTTACTTCAAGTTCGGTTGTGTTGTCAATTGCTTTACCTTCAAACTCTCCTCTGAGAAACATTGTTTGTAATACAAATTTGTTTCTGAATGGTTCAAGGTTCTCCTTAAGAGTTTTCAATGAGAATATGTATTGAGGCCTGTCGATAGTCCTTATGGTCTCTTCTATTGCAGAGTCAATTTTAAGAATAGGATTGTCTGTTTTTAGCAAGGCAGCAGTAACGGCAGGTTTGTGAATCTGGCTTGCATTTGAGAGTACGGATACTTTTGCCCCGGGGCAGTATTTTGCTCTCATCTCCAGAGTAAAATCAATTATTTGGGCAAAATCCGGATGCATAGTTGGTTCTCCGTTTCCGGAAAATGTTATTGTGTCAATCTTTCCGGTATTTTTTGTATAGTCTTTCAGGGTTGTTTCAAGTGCGACCTTAACCTCTTTCAAAGTTGGAAGTTTGTTGTCTTTATTACCATCTTTGTTGAATCCGCATTCGCAATAAAGGCAATCGAAACTGCACCATTTTCCGAATCTCGGGAGAAGATTTACCCCCAGGGAAGTGCCAAGCCTTCTGCTGTGCAACGGACCGAATATTATTTCATTAAAAAGTATTGTTGACATATCTTTTTCGTTGTTAAACCAGTCTCACCGATTTACTCTTTTCGGTAAGCCTGAGGTTTTGCCAGTCGATGTTGTCGATAAGTACAACGCCGGGCTGTTTCCCCACTTCAAATGATCCAAGCTGATCTTCTTTTTTCAGGAATTGTGCTCCGTTGATTGTTGCCCATTCCAGTATCTCTTCAAGAGGAATTCCTGGAAAATACCTGTGTATTGCTACAATTTCGTCTACCATCGAAAGTACAGAATTACTGGACAGGCTGTCGGTTCCTAAAGTGATTTTTGCATTTTTTTCTCTTAACAGGTTAATAGGGGGAAGTGCATTATGGATAAAGAGATTCGAAAGTGGGCATATTGCCCAGAAGAGGTTTTCCAGAGTTTTCTTTGCAGCATTTATGCTTTTTTCGTTTGTAAATGTATTGTGAACCAAAAGTATTTGACTCTGAATTTTCTCGTCGTAATTTCTGTCGATCTTTGCGATTGTATCTAAAAAATAGAAAAGCGATGAATCTCCCGTAACAGGAGGCGTACTTCGTCCTGTTCTCTTTAATTCGTCTGCAAGCGGACCTGTTCCTTTTATCAACAACTCTTCCTCTTCCCAACTCTCCTGATTGTGAAAAGAGAGAAATCCGCTTTTAAGTCCCTCGGCACTTGACTCTCTTAACAAATCGGTACTCATTGAATAACAGGCATGAGGAGCAGGAGATGCATCTATTCCTGCATGTTGGGCGCGTAAGGAGAGTTCCAGAACATTTTTGATTATCTCTTTTGATTGCTTAGGGTCAGATCCGAAAACTTCCAGGAAAGTTCTTGTATAAAGAGACGATTTAGATTTTATTTCAAAACTTTCGTCGCTATTTGAAATATCTGCCATTGCAGAAACCCCGCTACTATAAAGCTTCTCGAGATTAACCTCAATTGCTTTAATTCGCTCGTTCTTCTCTTTACTGCTCCTGAGAGTGTTTATCTGGTGAATGAACCCGGCCATGCCGGAATCCTGAGAAAAACTTCCTTCAAGGTGAGATAGTTCAATATGGCAATGCGAATTTACAAATCCGGGACAAATGATTCCATTGTAGAACTCGGTACTCTCTGTTTCGGAACCCAGTTCGCCAATTTCAGTAATGACCCCTTCGTCATTCAAGCATACGTAACCCTTTTGTATCGCTTTGGAGTTTATCGGGAAGAGATACTGGGCTGCTATTTTTCTCATAATCTTGAAATGGTTTCTGAATGATTTTTGTGTTGTTTAACCACCATACAGGAGAAATAGGAGCATCGTATCCTGTAAGTAATGTGTCTGTTAAAGGACTGTCCCATTTAGGCATTCTATCCGGTAAATAAATCCATCTCAACGACCTTGTTTGTGAATCAGTTATTTTATTTGCATCTCCCGGCATCACTATTTTTTCAACTATTGCAACGATGGAATCCCTGTACCTCTCCCTCTGTAATTCTGCACTTGCAACAGCCATCTCATCCTCCAGAATCTGCCTGGCGCTAAGATATATGGTTTTGAGCTTGGCCGGTCTCTCCACATAATAATTAATTGTGTTCATAAATTCTTTTGTGGAATACCCGTATTTTTTAAATATTGGTTCGTAAAGAAAAGATGAGTCCATTGCCCTTACAAGTTCATAATTTGAGTTGATATACCTGTCTGTGATGTATATTTCGGCAATAATTTTGGACATTTTTTGCTTTGGAATCTTATCCTCTCCGCAGGAGGTAAATAATATTATTGAAAGAATTATTGCTTTTAACAGTCTCATAGCGGGTTTTTATAATATGCAAAGTTAATTTTTATTCTTATTTTTGCCTAATTATTGGCAGTATAAGATGTATATAAACCCACCGAAATTTATAAAGAAACTCTTTCCATCTTTTATATGGAGTTTTGATAATGAAACTGATGGGATATATCTCACATTCGACGACGGGCCAAGACCTGAGGTCACTCCATGGATTCTGGATCAGCTGGACAAGTATAATGCAAAAGCTACTTTTTTTTGTATAGGGAAGAACGTTGAGCTTTATCCGGAACTTTACAGGCAGATTCTCGACAGGGGCCATGTTGTTGGCAACCATTCATACAGTCATGTAAGAGGATGGGGAATGGAGACCGGACTTTATGTAAGGGATGTAGATACTGCTTCGGATCTGATTCATTCGAATCTTTTCCGGCCTCCGTATGCGAGGATTGGACCAAATCAAGCCAGGGTACTTAGCGAACGATATACAATTGTGATGTGGAATGTTGTAAGCAGGGACTACAGCAAAAGGGTTTCCTGCAAGCAATGTGTGAAAAATGTACTGCCTCATATTAAACCGGGAGCTGTTATTGTTTTTCATGATTCAATAAAGAGCTCTAAAAATTTGTGGTATACCCTTCCAATAGTTTTGGAAGCTATTAAAGAGAAGGGCTTAAGATGTAAAAAGATTGAGATTTAAATGATAAAAGTACTCATTATTGGATCCGGAGGAAGAGAGCATGCATTGGCATGGAAGCTGAGCAAAAGTCCTTTGCTTAAACAACTTTATTGTGCACCAGGAAACCCGGGAACTTTCGGGATTGGTACAAACCTGGATATAAACATCAAGGATTTCGAGGAGATAAAAAGAGTTGTGAAAGAGAACTCAATCGGAATGGTTGTCGTTGGTCCTGAAGATCCTCTGGTTAACGGATTGAGAGACTATTTTGAAGCAGATCCTTCATTAAAAGATATCGTGTTTGTTGGGCCCGGAAAAGACGGAGCACA
>DOSU01000127.1:0-244 GCA_003513895.1 Rikenellaceae bacterium | reverse complement strand
ACAAGAGTTTTAATTCCGATTCACCGGGCGAAGCAATAGATTTTCTTAAAACGCTTGAACCTCCTTATGTGCTAAAGGCCGACGGTCTGGCTGCCGGAAAGGGGGTAATTATTTCCGACAACCTTAAAGATGCCGGCGAGGAGTTAAAAGCTATGATGGGAGGGAGATTTGGCGATGCCGGCAAAAAAGTTGTAATTGAGGAGTTTCTCAAGGGCATTGAATTATCTGTTTTTGTTCTTACAGA
>DOSU01000053.1:6862-7476 GCA_003513895.1 Rikenellaceae bacterium | reverse complement strand
ATAACCGAACCCAAAAGTCACAAGGCGTTACTGAATCTTAGAAAGCTCGGACTTTGCGATTTTTACATAATAATTCTTTGCATTGGGATAATCGCCGCTATAGCCGCTTAGCATAAGAATGTCTATGTAGTTCTCTGAAGTGCTTGTGCCTCCTCTTGGAGATGTAACATATATGTACATGCCGGTCACTTTGGGCACATCTAACTGAGTGAACGCACCGTTAATTCCCTTTTTCAAGTACAACTTATCCCGGCTACTGCACAAATAAAACATTTCTCCGCCATACTCAATCAGCCGTATCCAGTATGTTTTGCTGTCCGTAATGGTTACGGTTTGGTTTGTCCAGCCGGTTGTGTTTTTAACTGCATGGGTAAATGTATTGAGATATGCATCGGAAGGGTTTAGTCTTGTCGAATAAATCAGGTGAATTTGTTTGGCAGCATCCTGATATATGTCACTGTTCTCCACAAGCTGAGGCCTTGTAGAAGCCAGAGAGTGTGAGCCAAGATCAATAATTTTTTCCTGACTCCAGGCACCGTTTCTCTTTTCGAAATAATATGCCTTTTGGTATATGTTTGGATGATCGTCCTGAATAGCCAGAATACTTACTCCAA
>DOSU01000053.1:6273-6759 GCA_003513895.1 Rikenellaceae bacterium | reverse complement strand
ATCGGTAATTTGCACAAACGGGTAATAATAATCACTGCCCAGTCCCTGCCCGGCATAATCCATCAGCCATTTAATTCCGTTCTTCTCTTTATAATACATCTGATGTGTCTGATTCATCCCAAAGGAAACTGCAATCATATCGTTATTGCCGATTGATGCGCCAACTCTTATATTAACAGTTTCGCCCTGCGAAACTCCATCGTTATCGATAATTGTTTCTTGCTGATAGTTAGTAATATCGCCTGTTTTGCAATTTGGAAACCAGTAATGTTTCAGTTTGCCGTATGATCCATTATCGGACGGCTGTGTGTAAGTCGGCTCAAAAACAATAAGATGAACAATTCCCTCCGAATCGATTAAAATATTTCCCGGCCTCGATGCGTTTAACGAAACTCCCTTTTGCCAGGCGTTGTCGCCCTCTTTCTTGTAAATTACCATCTTTGAAGGGTTGGAGGCATTCGGATTTGGGTTTGAGTCAATGTTTAC
>DOSU01000053.1:5999-6133 GCA_003513895.1 Rikenellaceae bacterium | reverse complement strand
TTACTTTGATTATAGCCCCACCAGGTTCCGTTTGGGCTGTGATTTTTGCTGCCGGCAATTTGTTCATAAGTAACATTAATTGATGTTGAAGAAGGCGAGTTTGGATTTTTTTTGCACCCGGACAACAGAACAAT
>DOSU01000053.1:5725-5907 GCA_003513895.1 Rikenellaceae bacterium | reverse complement strand
AGTAAAATAATGGCAATATTCCGAATTGTTTTCATGGCTAAGAGATTTTGATTAAATATATATATAAAATATGAATCTGCAAGTAGTTCAGGCTTGCCAGTTCTGCCTCTGGACAAACATAGAGTTCCTGGTTCCTGCAATTGCTTGTCACTCAGCAAAATCTTAAAAGAACTGGCAGATAA
>DOSU01000053.1:5065-5655 GCA_003513895.1 Rikenellaceae bacterium | reverse complement strand
ATCTTAAAAGAACTGGCAGATAACGGAAAATTCCTATATTTGTAAGTTAATTAAACAGTATCATATGTACAGGACACATACTTGCGGAGAGTTACGCATAAACAATGCAGGAGAGACAGTTACACTGGCCGGCTGGGTTCAGAAAATTCGTAAAATGGGGGGGATGAGTTTTATCGATTTGAGGGACCGTTACGGAATCACACAGTTGGTTGTGGATGAAGGAGGCAGCTCCGAATTGAACGCTGTTGCCGAAAAGCTGGGCCGTGAATATGTAATTCAGGCTAAAGGAATTGTTGCCGAAAGAACAGCCAAAAACAGCAAACTCCCCACAGGCGATGTGGAAATAAAAATATCTGCAATTAATTTGCTTAACGCTTCCCTCACTCCGCCTTTCACGATTGAAGACGAATCGGACGGCGGCGAGGAAATACGAGCAAAATACCGCTATATGGACCTTCGCCGGAATCCGCTTAAAAAGGCTTTGGAGCTCAGACACAAAATGGCTCAGGAGACAAGAAAATATCTGGACGGAATTGGTTTTATAGAGGTTGAAACTCCGGTTCTTATTAAATCCACTCCAGAAGGAGCCT
>DOSU01000053.1:4834-4988 GCA_003513895.1 Rikenellaceae bacterium | reverse complement strand
CCAGAAGGAGCCCGCGACTTTGTTGTTCCTTCCCGTATGAATCCGGGAGAATTTTATGCGCTTCCGCAGAGCCCGCAAACTTTTAAGCAGCTCCTTATGGTTGCCGGCTACGACAGATATTTTCAGATTGTACGCTGTTTCCGCGACGAAGACC
>DOSU01000053.1:3584-4771 GCA_003513895.1 Rikenellaceae bacterium | reverse complement strand
ACGCTGTTTCCGCGACGAAGACCTTCGTGCCGACCGTCAGCCGGAATTTACCCAAATCGACTGCGAAATGTCTTTCGTGGAGAGAGAAGACATTCTAAACACTTTTGAGGGTATGATAAAGGCTCTGTTCAAGAATGTTCTAAACAGAGAATTCAACGAGCAGTTTCCCAGAATGTCATATTCCGATGCAATGAAATTATATGGTTCGGACAAACCGGATATTCGTTTTGGAATGAAGATTTCAGAAATTAAGCATCTTGTTGTAGGAAAGGATTTTGCGGTGTTCGATGCGGCAGAATATGTTGGTGCAATATGTGTTGATGGAGCTGCTTCATACACCCGCAAACAACTCGACGAACTTACGGAATGGGTTAAGCGTCCGCAGATAGGTGCAAAAGGCCTTGTTTATATTCGGGTTACCGAGGATGGAATTAAATCTTCGGTAGATAAGTTTTACACACCGGCCGAACTTCAGGCAATAGCAAACGCAGTTGAGGCAAAGGTTGGAGACTTGGTTCTTGTTCTGGCCGGCGGAAAGAAAAAGACTCAGGAGGCGATGGGTACTTTGCGAATAGAGATGGGCAACCGTCTCGGGCTTCGCAGGAGCGACAATTATGCTCCGCTTTGGGTTTATGATTTCCCTCTTCTGGAGTGGGATGAGGAGACTCAGCGATTCTATGCAATGCACCACCCGTTCACATCTCCAAAACCGGAGGATATGGACAAATTCTACAGTTCAAACAAAGAAGATGTTGCTGCAGTTGCTGCAAATGCATACGACTTTGTACTTAACGGAACGGAGATTGGCGGTGGTTCAATAAGAATTCATGACTCTGCTGTTCAAAAAAGAATGTTTGAAGTATTGGGATTTTCTTCCGAAGAGGCCGATTACAAATTTGGTTTTATAATAAATGCATTTAAATTTGGAGCGCCTCCTCATGGCGGAATAGCATTTGGTTTCGACCGTTTTTGCGCACTCTTCGGAGGGCAGGAGACAATAAGGGACTATATTGCATTTCCGAAAAACAATGCAGGCAGGGATGTGATGCTGGATGCACCTTCTCGCATAGACGAGACTCAGATGGACGAACTTTTTCTAAAAAGCACGATTAAAAAGTAGATTTTTCAGATTCCCGAATAAATTATTCTAATTGAATCAGAAGTATAGAAATGAACATTCAACAACT
>DOSU01000053.1:2563-3506 GCA_003513895.1 Rikenellaceae bacterium | reverse complement strand
ATAGAAATGAACATTCAACAACTGGAGTATATAGTAGCAGTGGATCGCTACCGTCATTTTGCCAAAGCGGCAAAATCGTGCGGGGTTTCTCAGCCCACACTCTCTATGATGATCCAGAAGCTTGAAGATGAACTAGGACTCGAGATATTTGACAGGTCCAAATCTCCTGTAAATACAAACAAATCCGGTGAAATGATTATCAATCAGGCGCGGGTAATTTTGTATAATATCCGCCAACTCAGAGAAATGGCAGACTCTACCAAAGAGAGTATCCTCGGAGACCTGGAGCTGGCCATTATTCCAACAGTTGCGCCTTACCTTCTTCCAAAACTGTTCAGTGAGTTTAAACGGAACCTTCCTTCGCTCAGGTGCAGGGTTTCGGAGATGAAAACTTCATCGATTATTGAAAAGCTCAAGAGCGCAGAAATTGACCTGGCTATTGTTGCCACTCCTCTCTCAGACCCGGACATTCTGGAGGTCCCGCTTTATTACGAGCGATTTCTTGCATACATCTCTCCCGGCGACCCTTTTTATTCTCACACAGAACTGGATGCCAACCAAATTGATTATGAAAGAATGTGGATACTCGAGGAGGGACATTGTTTCCGTGATCAGATATTTAACATTTGCCATAAGAGCCACAATCTTTTTCAGCAATACGAAGCAGGAAGCATAGAGACTCTTATAAAAGTTGTAGATGAGAATGGAGGATTTACAATATTTCCGGAGCTGCATCTTTCGTCGCTTTCGGCTGCTCAGCAGTCCCATGTAAGGCCGTTCAGTGGCGAAGAACCAAGAAGGGAAATATCTCTCGTTTTTCGTCAGGACTTCATAAAAGAAAAAATGCTCAATGTAATAGTCTCATCAATAAAAAACATAATTCCTCAGAACATGCTGGACCCAAGGCTTGTGAAGATGAGGGTTAAACTTTAATAATTAAAAA
>DOSU01000053.1:1236-2475 GCA_003513895.1 Rikenellaceae bacterium | reverse complement strand
AAAAACCTAATAAATGGGTTTACTTTTATTCTATCTTACTCTTGCGCTCTCCATCTCTTTTCTCTGTTCGGTAATGGAGGCTGTACTTTTGTCTACTCCAATGTCTTTCATTAACATGAAGGAGTCGAAGGGGGTTAAATCGGCATCAGTTTTGAAAAAGCTGAAGCAAACTATCGACAGGCCAATTTCTGCAATTCTCACCCTTAACACTATAGCTCATACTGTTGGTGCTGCAGGGGTTGGCGCACAGGCAGTTGTTATTTTCGGAGAGGCATACTTCGGATTTATTTCTGCTGTACTAACTTTGCTAATCCTCATTTTCTCGGAAATTCTTCCAAAATCTGTTGGAGCACACTACTGGAAAAGCCTGGCAATTCCTTCCGGAAGAATAATTCAGGTGATGATATACATTACCTACCCGTTTGTAGTTGTTTCGGAACAGATGACAAGGGTAATTTCGGCAAAAACCAAGGATGAGGCTTCTGTAAGCAGGGAGGAGATTTCGGCGATGGTAGACATAGGAACGGAGGAGGGAACTTTTGCCTCTACGGAAAACCAAATCATTCAAAACCTAATAAAACTCAGGAATGTCCGGGCAGAGGATGTGATGACCCCTCGGGTAGTTGTTGCCACAGCATCCGAAGACCTTACTCTTGAAGAATTTTACAAAAATAAGGTCTATCTTCATTTTTCGAGAATTCCGGTCTATACTCAATATAGTGAAAACATAACAGGATTTGTATACCGGCAGGAAGTTCTTGAAAACCTTGCCAATGATAATTTCGGAATAAAACTTTCGGACATAAAAAAACCAATGGTTGTAGTACCAAACGTTCAACCATTAACAGTTCTGTGGGAAATGCTTCTTTCCGAAAAGGCCCACATCGCCCTCATTGTAGACGAATATGGTGGTTTTGAGGGAATAGTTACTCTCGAAGACATTATTGAAACCATTATGGGTATCGAAATTATGGACGATCGCGATGTCGTTGCCGATATGCAGCAATATGCCCGCGAACGCTGGAAAGAGAGGGTAGAGAAATACAAACATCTTTAATGCAGTACTTTGAGGTAAGCTCAAGATTACCAGCTTAATAAAAAACGACGTTTACTCTAAAATCTTAATTAGTTTTGCAGCCAGGTTTTTAAAGGCGGCAGCATCGGCCCTGTCTCCATCGTGCATTGCAACAGGTTCTCCGAGATCTCCGCTTTCGCGGATGCTTTGTACAATCGGAATTT
>DOSU01000053.1:409-1162 GCA_003513895.1 Rikenellaceae bacterium | reverse complement strand
GATGCTTTGTACAATCGGAATTTGGGCAAGCAGTGGAATGTCAAACTTTTCTGCCATCCTTTTTCCTCCGTTTTGTCCAAAAATATAATACTTGTTGTCCGGAAGTTCTTCGGGAGTGAACCAGGCCATGTTTTCCACAAGCCCCAGTACAGGTTTATTTATGTCTTTCTGGCGGAACATATTCACTCCTTTTTCCACATCGGCCAGGGCTACTGCCTGAGGAGTGGTTACAATTATTGCACCCGAAAGCGGAATGTCTTTTACAAGTGAAATATGAATGTCGCCGGTTCCTGGAGGAAGGTCAATCAGAAGAAAATCCAGTTCTCCCCATTTAACCTGAAGAATCATCTGCTTAAGTGCGTTGCTTGCCATAGGGCCCCTCCAGATGAGTGGTTGTGCCGGTCCGGAGAAATATCCGATGGACATTATCTTTAGGCCGTATTTTTCGATGGGGATTATCATATCTTTTCCGGAAGAATCGTCCACCAGTGGCTTTTCGTATTCGGTTGCGGTCATTTTTGGTACAGAAGGCCCGTAAACATCGGCATCAGTGAGTCCCACCCTGTATCCTGCTTTGGCCAGAGCAACCGCCAGATTTACAGCAACTGTCGATTTGCCCACTCCTCCCTTGCCGGAAGCGATGGCAATAATATGACCAACATGAGCCAAAGCTTCGTGGCCAAGTTCCAAATCGAGCCTCTTTTCAATCTTCCTCTCCCTCACAAGTTCCATTATTGAAATCTTGAATTCTTC
>DOSU01000053.1:0-213 GCA_003513895.1 Rikenellaceae bacterium | reverse complement strand
ATGTCTTCTATCATGCCAAGTGCCACAACATCCTTCTCTTTAACTGGATGAATAACACCCTTTAACGCCTCTTCGATTTTATTTTTGTCCATTTTTTGTTGAGTAATAAATTCTGCCTGAATGCAGTGCGTTTTCATTAATGTGAAACTATATCAACAACAAAGATACTGGTTTTTTGTTCCACCGGCGGCGAGTTGTGTTTTCTTATTGCCA
>DOSU01000165.1 GCA_003513895.1 Rikenellaceae bacterium | reverse complement strand
TTTATGATCCAGCGCATCGAGCTTGCTTGAATACGCTGGGAATAAAAACAAAAGGATTTTGAGCATAGCGAAAAACCCGGTGATTTTGGTTTTGTGAATATTAGAGTACCTTTATCGAATGAGAAAAGTAATTATTTATCTTATTTTTATCCTTATTCCACTGATTAACAATGCTCGCGTTACAGAAACTGTTCCTGATGGAATAGTAAATGAAGACATTTACGCCACCGTGAGTTTATCTGAGACAGGATTGTCCAGGGATATATTCGATCTGGCAATCAAAGGTTTAAAGAAGCTCGATAGCGATGGAAAATTGAATAATCCAAATATTGTTACCATTGTTGACTACTCACAATCCAGCAACAAGAAACGATTGTATGTGATTGATCTTAAGAACAAAATACTACTTTTTAATACGTTTGTGGCTCATGGACGAAATACCGGTGAAGAGTATGCAAAGTCTTTTTCCAACGATGAAGGCTCTTATAAAAGCAGTCTGGGTTTTTACATTACCGAACATCCGATTATTGGATCGCATACTGGTTTTTCACTGCAGATTGATGGCGTTGAAAAAGGATTTAATGACCATGCTGTTCAGCGTGCGATTATTATTCATGCAGCTGAATATGCTACAGAAAATTTCATTAAAAAATACGGAAGACTGGGCCGAAGTTATGGTTGTCCTTCGCTTCCACCTGAAATGAATAAACCAATAATCGATGCCATTAAAGGAGGAACGTGTCTGTTTCTTTATAATCCAAACAAAGATTACATAAGCAATTCAGCCTTACTTAACTAAGTCGTAAACATCGTTCAGAAAAGTTACTTTCTGGCCATCAACTGTTACCGGCATATAAACAATGAAAACCTGAACTTTTCGATCTAACTTGATTATTTTTGATTCCGTGTCATTCTTTCCTGTCCTTAGTTCCCTGTCATCAATATTTCCTCTCGTCAGTAAGTCTGCAAGTTCTATCGGTTTTTCGAGACGAATACAACCGTGACTTAAAAACCGGTAATCTTTTGCAAATGCCCCTTTCGAGTTGGTATCGTGCAAGTAAATGCTGAATGGATTTTGCAGATCAAACTTTAAAACACCCAGTGAATTGTTGGGGCCGGTTGACTCGCGAAAAAAATAAGGAAAGGATTTTTCAGTATAACTGTCCCAGTTCAAGTCCGAGTCATCAACAACGTTGCCTTTTGCATCAACTACCTCAAAGTTATTTCGTTCCAGGTAACTCTCGTCTTTTTGTACTTTAGGGAAAAGCTCTTTTGATGCAATCGAGAATGGTACGTTCCAGTATGGGAATGTCACGATATCGGTGATGTACGAAGCAATTGTTGGAGTGGGATTTTTCTTCTTGCCAACCACTATTTTCATTTTCAACTTTAATTGGTCTTTTTGGTAATATCGGGCTTCAGTTTCAGGAATATTAACGACGATGTATTCAGATTGTTTATTGACAGAGAGATACCTTAGGTAATTCATGGCCATAACTATTTTCTTATACTTTAACGAATCAGTTACCTTTATGGAATCTTTCAGAAAATTTTTCAATATCTGATAATTATGATCCTGACAATCAAATTCTGAAACAATTTTCGATACCGGACCCTTGTCTTTTGAACTCATTAACTGATGAATGTATACTGAATCAGACAGATGAGAGTTTAATCCATCATATTCGAAATGGGCATTGACTTCATGAAGCTCTTTGATGAAATATAAAACCAGACTGGTAATTTGCATATCTGTATTGACCTTCAAAACTCTGTCCCGAGTATTTTTCGCTAACATCGCGGTGCGAATCTGGCTTGTCATAAATTTTCCCGAAACTATGCCAGACTTTTTCGCAGTCTCAATTGCTGTTAGCCATTCTTTAGCTCTTTTTGCATTTTTACGCGACGACAACCAGTACAAAGGTTCGTGATTAATGGCATAAAATTTCAGTGTCAAAGAGTCTGTCTTTACCACAGAATCTACTTTTATTATTGGTTGTTGCGCAAAATTACAATTCACGAAACAATATGTTAGTACGAAATAAAGAAAACTCTTAAATAAGGGAATGCCCTTTTTATTGGAAGAGTAAAGCATATTGAAGGAGTATAAATTGATTTAAAAACGAAGGTGATTCCTTTCAAGCTGGAAAGTTTTATACAATTTCGGGAAATAGTTACATGATTCTTATCTATCAAGTATATTCACTTTCATCATTTTTCGTTCACTGCACTTGTCCGACAATTCTTCTACTATTGATGTTGCCCGCATTTTGGTAATGCTCACTTCGGAGGCCACCGCTATAATGTCCGAAAGGGTCTGTTCGCCCTTACCATTTACAGTTGTTGTGTGGTAACCATTAAAACCACTACCTGGTAACAAATCATAAGCAGGAGATAGTTTCCATCCTTCATTAATATATTGAAAAGAGAAATTCTTGGCATGGTCGTCACGATTAGAAATAAGAATATTAAAGACCATTCTACGAAACATTTCCTTCACTTGTTCCATGTCCCTCGTAAGATTCAGTGTTAGCTTAAGCAGTACCGAGTAATCAAGGCTCGGAATACGATAATTGGCATTAAGAAGACCCGCAGCACTCACGGTATGGACTTTTCCACCCGGAGTCCGGTCAAAACGCTCTACACCGAAATACTTGCCCTCAAAAAGAGTTGTTTCAGGCATCAGGATTCCACACTCTTTGGCAAGCAAGGAATAGTTATACTCTGTCACTCCTACATTATGGGGATCAGACATTCCTTTGAACTTAACCAACCACTCCCGCCCATTAATCGTGGCAAATACCTTTGGCCGGGTTCCGCCTGACGAACCGCCGTATTTATAAAGCAAATCTATAGAACCTTCACTCTCCCGGCCACTCAATATCTTTTCTGCTTCGGTAGCCAGCTTATCAAAATCAAGAAACTCATTATCTGTCACAATACTCTTATCCGGTCGATATTCCAGTGCTCCTCGTCCCGTTGAGCCGATAAGTGACAGTCTTTGTAAAATAGTTAATTTGTATGGATTTATCCCGTTTTCCCGCAAGAACCTGTCGAGCAAAAGACTTCCCCAACCATCGGGCAGAGAGTCGTCAAAAACACCAAAATTGCCATTAAACGGATAACGAGTGGCTACAATCAATCCCGATTGCAAAGGAAGGTAATAAGGAGAAATGGATTTGCCAGTTTTAAGGTATTCTGAATCATACTCGAACCCGCATAATCCATCCGGAGTGAGTGCTATACGCCCAACTGGTGACATATTCATGTACACATCTACAATCCCGATGTCATTCATTTTTACCTCCACGTTTACGTTGTTTGACTTTTGATCCATTCAACAAGTCGTCTATACTTTGGTAAGTCTGATTCGAGAACAATTTCTGGAAATCATCTTCCATACCTAAAGCGAATGCGATCATTATCAATGAACGCAAAGAAATCTCTCCTGAAGACTCGAATCGGCGTAATGAACCAAATGAGATACCCGCTTTTAATGCGAGTGCCCTTTGCG
>DOSU01000087.1:9682-10331 GCA_003513895.1 Rikenellaceae bacterium | reverse complement strand
CTTCGTTCCCAATAATTCTATCACAAAACGGAGAGACACTGCACAACCATACCCATCACCAGCACCTTACAGATGGCAGGCTGCTTGTTATGGACGCCGGTGCCGAAACAAACATGCATTATGCATCGGACTTTACCCGAACAATCCCTTCCGGAGGCAAATTCACTTCAAAACAAAAGGATATATATTCTATTGTTTCTGCAGCTAATGATCTTGCAATTAGTTTGATTAAACCCGGAATTACATACAAATCCGTTCACCTTGCAGCTGTACGGATCATTGCACAAGGTCTCGTAAATATCGGCCTTATGAAAGGAGACGTGGACGAAGCTGTTGCAGCCGGAGCTGTTGGTCTTTTCATGCCACACGGCCTTGGACACCAGATGGGTCTTGATGTCCACGATATGGAAGATCTTGGTGAGAACTATGTTGGGTATGACGATGAACATATCCGCGCAACACAATTTGGGCTCAAATCCCTAAGAATGGGGAAAATATTAAAACCGGGTCATGTTATAACTGTTGAACCGGGATGTTACTTTATTCCGGCTCTAATCGAGAAATGGAAGAGAGAGGGAATAAATAAGAATTTCATAAACTTCAACAGGCTCGAAGAGTACTATACATTTGGAGGAATCCGCATTGAAGA
>DOSU01000087.1:9291-9621 GCA_003513895.1 Rikenellaceae bacterium | reverse complement strand
TTTGGAGGAATCCGCATTGAAGACGACGCTCTTGTTACCGAAAAAGGCAATCGCCTTCTTGGATCGAAGAGACTTCCAAATACACCAGAATCGGTAGAGGCCGAAATGGCGAAGTAAAATGAAAAGACTTTTCCCCCAAAGTTCTCTTTTGAGGCACCTTTCTATCTTTCTTGCTGCAGTTCTATTTGTCACTTCTTGTTCAAAAGATGTGATAATTCCGCCGCCTGCGGCAAAATCGGATAAAAACGATATCGTTCTTTTCCAGTTTACAAAAGAGAACAACCCGGCATTGCCGGCCAGTGGACTCTCTTTTTATTCAGGGAATCTCAT
>DOSU01000087.1:7692-9198 GCA_003513895.1 Rikenellaceae bacterium | reverse complement strand
TTTGTAACTCTCCCTACAGAGGCGTCACTTTATGCTCTTAAGCCCTACTTTCAGGCATCTCCAAAAGCAACCGTTTCAATTAACGGCGTAGCTCTTCAGAGTGGTATTACCGAGGGCGACTACTCAGGGACAGTCACTATCACAGTAAAATCGGAATCAGGATTATCAAAAGATTACAAGATTCTCACTCAGGTAGGCAAAGCCAATTTTGACGACCTCATATACAACTTTATGAAGCGGTTCTCCATTCCCGGGATATCGTTTGCAATAACCAAAGATGAGGCTGTTGTATATAAATCGGGAATAGGTTTTGCTTCAGTTGAAGGAGGCGTGAGAACAAGACCGGACCATCTTTTCCGGCTGGCAAGCGTATCCAAGCAATTTACCTCTCTTTGCATAATGAAGCTTGTTGAGGAGGGAAAATTGTCTCTAAGCAAAAATGTTTTCGGGGCGGGAGGGGTGCTCTCAAGCGAGTTTCCAAACGTATCGGAAATGGCATCAAGGGTCACTGTCCGTTCTCTTCTGGAGCATACCAGCGGCTGGATAAGCAACCCCGATCCTATGTTTACCACCTCTTTCAAAGGCCAGACGCTTGAACAGAGAATCTCATATGTTTTAACTTCGGTTCAATACGAACCCGGAACCAAACACTCATATTTTAATATGGGTTTTGGAATTTTGGGAAAAGTTATTGAAAAGATAACAGGAAAAGCTTACGAGACCTATCTCAAAGAGGTTTTAGCCACTGCCGGGGTTACAGACATTCATATAGGCGGAGACCAGGGCCAGAGGCGGGCTAATGAGGTTGTTTATTATTCACAAAGCGGAACGAACGGATATGGAAATGAGATGAATGTAATCGCTGCTGCGGGGGGAGTCATTGCCTCTACTGAGGAGATGATGAAGCTAATGTTCCGTATAGACGGCCGCTCTAAAATTCCGGATATCATTTCGGCCCAAACAAGGCAGACGATGCTTACGGAATCATCGGCATACAACAGATATGCGCTGGGCTGGAGGCTTAACCATTCGTTTTATCCGGGCTCATTTTACCATTCAGGGAATCTTGCCGGAACCGCTTCTATGTGGGTGATGGGCAATGATGGAATCAACTGCGTGGTTCTTTGTAATTCGAGGTCCTATATAGACGGTTTCGATGATGAAATGTACATGTTGCTAAGAGATATACTCAATTTGGCTTCGGCAACAAGCTGGTAGAGTTCGCTTAGGATCATTGCTGTTGCGCCCCATACAAAATAATCGCCAATTACAAATCCGGGAGCATTCACCCACTCTCCCCGGATTGTTTCCAACTTGCGAAATTCAGAAAATTCCGGGTTGAACATCCGGATTTCAATCTCTTTGTATTCGACCACTTCCCTTGGATCCAGGCTAAAACGAAGCTCTTCCTTTGCGTAGGTAAGGACAGGGTAAATTGTAAAATTGCTTGGAGGAATATAAATGGGAGTCAGCTGGCAAACTGTTTCGGTGTTTTCTCTTACAATT
>DOSU01000087.1:7377-7619 GCA_003513895.1 Rikenellaceae bacterium | reverse complement strand
TTTCGGTGTTTTCTCTTACAATTCCAAGTTCTTCAAAGGCTTCGCGGTATGCCGTATCGATAACTCCTTTGTCTGTTTTTTCGCATTTGCCGCCGGGGAAGGCAATCTGTCCGGAGTGCACCCCTTCGTATGTGTTTCTTTTAATTAATACGACCCTCCAGTCCATGAGAGAGGATTCTGAAGTACCGTTGTTTGCAGGAATAAGTAAAACAAGAACGGCAGAGTCGCGGGCCCCCGCAGGG
>DOSU01000087.1:1398-7281 GCA_003513895.1 Rikenellaceae bacterium | reverse complement strand
TCTGCCATTATATCTGCAACTCTCTGCTCGGGAGCCATTTTCAAATGTGCTCTTTTTCCCGGCAGATCGGTTATAGTCATTTCGAAAAACGCTTATTCGTTAATTCCAATGCGGTTAAGTATAAACGCCCATTCAAAAGCTGTCTCTTTTATCCTGTCGTACCTTCCTGTTGCCCCGCCGTGTCCGGAGT
This sequence comes from Rikenellaceae bacterium, assembly GCA_003513895.1. Taxonomy (GTDB): domain Bacteria; phylum Bacteroidota; class Bacteroidia; order Bacteroidales; family UBA932; genus Bact-08. Next base: position 7,091 of record DOSU01000087.1, on the reverse strand, counting down.
CCATGTTTGTATAAAGCAGAACAATGTTGTCGTCGGTTTTAAGGGTTCTTAGTTTAGCCACCCATTTTGCAGGTTCGTGGAAACCTACCTGAGAGTCGTTAAGGCCTCCGGTTGCAAGAATGTTCGGATAGTTTTGAGCAGTTATGTTGTCGTAGGGCGAGTATGAGAGCATGTATTTATAGTACTCCTCTTCGTTTGGATTGCCCCACTCCTCGTATTCCTGAGTAGTGAGAGGGAGTGTTGTGTCCAGCATTGTGTTAATTATATCAACAAAAGGAACAGCGGCAATAATCGTATTGAACAAATCCGGACGCATATTTACAACAGTTCCCATTAGCAAACCGCCTGCGCTGCCACCCATTGCAGCCAGTTTGTTGGCAGAAGTGTATTTGTCCTCAATGAGTTTTTCGGCACAAGAGATGAAGTCGGTAAATGTGTTTTTCTTCTTAAGGAGTTTTCCGTCTTCGTACCAGGTCTCTCCAAGATCGCTTCCTCCGCGGATTTGAGCAATTGCTAGTACAAATCCCCTGTCGATGAGGCTGTAATAACTTGGGCTGTAATATACTTCCGAGCTTATGCCATAACTTCCGTATGAGTAAAGCAGAGCAGGGTTCTTCCCGTTTTTCTTAAGCCCTTTTTTATACACAATAGCCATTGGAATTTCGGTTCCGTCCGAAGCCTTTGCCCAAAGCCTCTCTACAACATAGTCACCGGCATTAAAACCGGATGGAATCTCCTGTTCTTTGAGTTTTGATGTCTCTGCATTTACAAGATTGTATTCAAAAAGTGTACTTGGCCTGTTAAGGGATGTGTAGTTGTAACGAATTGTCGTTGCGTCGAATTCCGGATTTCCGTTTAGGGAGACAGAATAAACCGGTTCCGGAAACGAAATGTCTTTTGTTGAGCCGTCGATGAGGGAGATGTACTTAATTTCGCTGAGGCCGTTTTTGCGAAGCTCCAGAACAAGATAGTTTTTAAGTATATCAATACCTTCAATCCGAACTGCCGGGTCGTGGGCTACAAACTCTTTCCAGGTTGCTTTGTCCTGATATCCTGCGAGAGGAAGTTCATAAATTTTGCCGTTGAGGCTCTCTTTGTCTTTATAGCGCAAAAAGAATTTGTCGCTGTGCTGGTAAACTGCATACTCGACCCCCTGAACCCTTGGAAGAAATACTTGTGGTTTATCCATAGGCTTGTTTGCGTCTATGTACAAATACTCGGTAGTTGTTGTACTTCCGCTTTCAATAAAAATAAGCTGGTCGGTTTTTGACTTGTCTATGCCAAGGTTGAACTTTGCATCTTTCTCTTCAAAAATGAGTTCATCCTTTTTCAAAGAGCCAAGCGTGTGCCTGAAAACTCTGTTTGCGCGAAGAGCTTTGTCTACGGTTATGTAAAAGATGGTCTTGTTGTCATTTGCCCAAACATAGGAAGCTACACCGGAAATGTTTTCGGAAAAATCCTCACCGGTAGCCAAATTGCGAATTTTAAGAGTATAATCGGCAAATGAACCTGTTTCGTTATATGAGTATGCGGCAAGTTTGTTGTCCATACTTACGGCATATCCGCCAAATCGCATTGCTTTTTTACCCTCTGCCATTTTATTAACGTCAAAGAGCAACTCTTCCTTTGCACCGGCAATAGCTTCTTTTCTCAGGTAAACCCTGTATTGCTTTCCTGCCTCTGTGCGGCTATAGTAGTTGTAGCCTTTTATGAGAGTAGGATAGCTTTCGTCGGCCTCCTTTATGCGACCAATTATTTCGTTGTATATCTTTTCCCGTAGAGCCTTTGAAGAGCTCATCACGGTATCGGTGTATGCGTTTTCGGCATTGAGATATTCAATTACCTTCGGGTTTGTTTTGTCTTTTAACCAGTAGTAATTGTCTATGCGTTCGTTGCCAAACTCGGTGAATGTCGCCGGGTTAATTTCTGCCACCGGAGGTTGAGGATAATCGCTCTGTTTCAAAATATTTGCATTTTTTTGATTGCAGGAGGCAAGTGCCAGAATAAGGGCAGCGGCCTGCAAGATTCTAAATTTTGTTTTCATATTTAATTTTTTGTTTCTTTTTTAATCCTTCTTTATGCCCTTCTTGTAAAGAATAATATCTGCCTTCTCAACCGTTATCATACATCCGTAACGGAGATTCTCGAACCAGGGCAAAATAATTTTGACAAACTCTTCAATCTTGTAGGCATCGTCCACTATTTCAACCACGACAGGGAGTTTTTCTGTAATCTCCCAGAATTTAATGCTTCTCACTTCGCTGCTCGACCCAAAACCCATTACTCCGTTAAGTACTGTTGCTCCTGCGAGCTTGTACCTCTTTGCTGCGAAAACGACCATTTCATAAAGGGGGGTATGTTTGAACTTGTCGGTGTTACTTATGAAGATTCTCAACACCCTTGCTTCACCTATAGTTTCCATAACTAAAACATTTTTGTTACTAAATTTCCAAAATATGTTGCCATGAGAGCCAGAAAAACACTTAAAGCAGTGTAAAGAGCAAAATAAAAGAAATTGCCGTCCTTGAGCAAAGATAAATTCTCGCTTGCAAAGGTGGAGAAGGTTGTGAAACCTCCGCAAAAGCCTACGGTGAGGAAGAGTCTCATCTCTGCACTCATGAAATTTCCCCTTTCGGCCATTCCGTAAAATATGCCAATTAGAAGACAGCCAAGAACATTTACAAAGAGAGTTCCGTATGGGAAGCCGGAAATTACAGTATTCTGGATATAACGGGAAGCCAGAAATCGAGAGACACCTCCGATAAAACTGCCTGTTCCAATTATAAGAACTAACTTAAGCATAACGCTTTAAACTTTGTATATAAAGGTATTTATATGCATACCGGCTCCTACCGAAGCAAAAACGAGTATGTTGCCTTCTGCAATTGTATGAGTCTTGAAATTGTCTTTCAGAATAAGGTCAAGCAGAGTAGGCAAAGTTGCCACAGATGAATTCCCCAGCCAGGATATAGACATTGGCATAACATTTTCGGGGACTTCTGAGATATTGTACAACGAAAATAACCTCTTGAGGATTGCATCGTCCATTTTCCCGTTTGCCTGATGGATGAGTACTTTGCTAATATCTTCGATATGAGTGCCGCTTTTGTCCAGACAAACCTTTATAGCTTGTGGTACGGTTTCGAGAGCATACTGATAAAGCCTCTTTCCGTTCATCTTAAGATAAATATTGTCCCCGGTTTGCTCGTCCTGTTTAAAAGACTTGTCCATATGGAGCATATTTGAATATGCAAATGTGTCTGAACGGGTTGTATGTGCCAGTATCCCAATAGGAGTGTCGCTCTCTATGCCTTCAAGGATAACTGCCCCTGCGCCATCGGCGTAAATGAGGCTGTCTCTGTCGTGAGGGTCGGAAATTCTTGAAAGAACATCGGCGCCAATAACAAGTATTTTTTTGGCATCTCCAGACTTGATATAATAGTCTGCCTGAATAACCGCCTGCAGCCAGCCGGGACACCCGAAAAGAGTATCGTAGGCAACAGTGCCGGGGTTTAATATTTCAAGTTTGTGCTTTACCCTTGCAGCCAAACAAGGCACAATATCTGTTTTTGGATTGTCGAACTTAACATCGCCAAAGTTGTGTGCGAATATTATGTAGTCCAGTTCTTCCTTGTCTATTTTTGCGTCCTTAATGGCCTCCAGAGCAGCCAAATAAGCGATATCCGATGTCACTAAATCTTCTGAAACATGGCGTCTTGAAGATATAGTTGTAATCTCTTCGAATTTGTCAATTACTTCACGATTGGATTTCTCTAGTTTTTTATCGTAATTCTCGTAAAATTCATGATTGAGAAAATCGTCATTACTAACACTTTTTGCCGGAATATTGCTTCCTGTTCCTGTAATAATGCTGTATATCATGCTTCAATATTTTGACCAAATGTAGGAAAAAAAAGCGGGGTTGGTTCGCCGCTCTTAGTAAAAGTTATTATTTTTTCATAGCCAATGCTTTGAGTGACTGCGGCATTTTTTCAATGGCATAGCGCAAAGCAGTTCGTGGCATGGAAAATTTGTTTTTCATCACAAATTCAAAAATATCCTGCTGATGTGCCTGGCTTGCAACCTTGAGCATCCACCCGTATCCTTTCTGAACCATATCATCGCCGTCGAGCAGCATAATGTCGGCAAGTTCCTTAACCTCTTCAAGGAATTTTCCCCTCTTCGCCGGAACAATCAGAGAAACTGCCGCCGCGCGCCTCATCCACCTGTTTGGCGATTTCGCCCACCTTTTAAGCTCCGGCAGGTATTCGGGATACATTTCCAGAAAAGTCCCCACAGTGTGGTTGCAAAGTGTGTCGCAAGAGGCCCAGTTGCCAAGGTATGTGCCCACCCATTTTTCAAAAACAGAAAAGTCGTCGGGAGTGTACTGTTTTTTTATTGCGTAGGACCAGTTGCAGGCAACGAAGGATTCTTCCATATATCCGCTCTTCCACAGCTCTTCGCAAAGCTCAAAAATTTCTGCTTTAGGCAGGCTCTTTATGGCTTTGAAATTTTCTTTGGCAATCTCCCCCACGGTGGCAGATTTAATTCCATACATCGTTACGGTCTCCTTGAAAAACCTCTCTCCAGCCTTCTTTGTCTTTTCGTCGGAGTTTGCAATAAGCTCGCTGCGGATTTTGGATAGGACAGATTTCGATCCCTCGGTTTTCCTGTTAATTGATAGATTGTCAGTCATTGTGTGAAAATTTATCTGCCAGTTCTTTTAATATATACTTGATTTAGAATTGGATACGAAGCCGTGTTTCTGTAACATCCGAAGTATGGACCTGTCGTTATTGTATTGAGCGACTTCGTTAATATCCAGCCATTTTAAATCGTATGACTCATCGCTAACAACGAGGGGTTCGTCTTTATCGGCTTTAAACAGATACCGCACATCATAATGATAGTGTGCAGGAACATCCTTTCTAGCCGGGATTTCGTGAATGTCCACATCAAATATACCGGAGCCGGCCAGCTGCATACCGGGGCTTGCCAGTTGCACAGATTTCAATCCCGACTCTTCCAGCGCTTCGCGGGCTGCTGCATTGACGAGATTTTCCTCGCCATCGGCATGGCCGCCAAGCTGAAGCCATTTGTTCAACTTTTTGTGATGGGTAAAAAGCAGATGGGTTAAACCATTGTCGATTATCCAGGCACTTGCTGTGATGTGCGCCGGAAAGCAGTTTTTATGAAAACAATCCGGGGTGTTCTCGATCAATGAAATAACCTTCCCAACCATCTCTTTTTCGTGGCTGTCAAATGGAATGTACCTCTTTAAATCGATTAGCAGTTTTTCCCTGTCGGACATGTTTGGCGGTTGTTTATTCAGCTGCAAATTTCAGAAAATCCCCATCAATAATCATCAGTTTTACGCCGTTTTTTGTAACCGACCGGTGGGAGCTCAGGTCGTCTGTAACAACATAGGTCATACCCTTTGTGAGTACAGACTTTTCGCCGCCTTCCATTTCGCTTACAAATTCGCCTTCGAGGCAATGGACAATGTGCCCTTTCTTGCACCAGTGGTCGGCAACATAGCCTTTTGAATACTCAACCAGCCGAATCCGCAGCCCCTCGAACTGCATTGTTTGCCAATATGCAACGCCGGTTTCGCCTTTATGCTCAGTTCTTGGAACCGATGTCCAGTCAATAGTCTGGTATGGAATGTTTTTTGAGTTCATTTTGGTTTAAAT
>DOSU01000087.1:1143-1337 GCA_003513895.1 Rikenellaceae bacterium | reverse complement strand
TTTGAGTTCATTTTGGTTTAAATTATTTCTAATTCATAAATTTTATACCAATAGAAAAAGGCTTCCGGATTGTACTTTTTTAACCGATTTAGTTTTGTGTTCAATGGCTCACCTATAACCCAATCTTTCATTTGTGATGGGTCATTATATTTTTCAATTGTTTTTGCTTTCTGTTTTATTAAGGATGCAATGTA
>DOSU01000087.1:0-1067 GCA_003513895.1 Rikenellaceae bacterium | reverse complement strand
AGGATGCAATGTAAGCAGCTTTTGACGCATGCGTAATTGCCTTTTCGATATGATAGCTTTCGGAGAAAATAAATCTTGAAACACGCTGTATTCCTTGTTGTAATTGGTCAAAGTCTCCCTTTCCATCGGCACCCCTTGTAACAATACATAAAGATGTCTGATAAATATCCTCCAGAACATCTTTTTCCGAAAGGGTGTTCATATCCCTATATGCAAGTTCAGTCTTTGCAAATTTTTCAAATGTAGTTTTTATCGTTTCTATATCTGTCACATTATCAATCAAATTGCCAATATCATACAACTGTTTAATAATTTCCATACTCATACTATCTGTACCTTTAAAATATGGAATACCGGTAGTATTAGGAGCAAAAGCAGTCAGTTTATCGCCCGTTATGTCTTCTAAGCATGCCGATTTAACGGTTAACGGCATTTCTTTTTCCGGCAAAAATGAGGACTGAATATTTAGCTCGACCAAGTTCTTATACTGCACTTCTTCAAAAAGGATATCAAGTAATACATATTCTTCGTCTTTATTCGATTTATGTAATGGATAATAATAAAATTTGTAGTGTGCTTTATCAATCTTCGAACTAGTATTTCGCTGTTGTAATTCTTTTCTCAAAAAACCTTGTTCCGAAGCAACATTGTCGAGTAATTCATCCAGATTTTCAGGTTTTACAGGCATAATAATATCAATATCTATTGATAGTCTTTTTGAGGATTTTAAATGCAGCATTAGTGCTGTTCCACCCTTAAAAGCGAAAGATAATTTTTGTTTTACTAACCCTTCTAATAGCAAAAGGGCACGAATAACCTTTTCAACCAATATTTTATCGACATTGTGGTTTTCTTTTGAAACTTTAATTATCCAGTCTATTGTAATTTTATCCTTATCTATCATATTCTATAAATTGGCAGCAAATCAACTTTGCTGCCGTAAATTAGAAATCGAACTTAAGTATTCCCGAAAACTATCTTTTTTTCTTCTTCTATCGGCATAACGTAACATGCGATTTTCATTTACAGCGTATTTGCTCAACGCTTCCTGAAAAATAGTTCTCATC
>DOSU01000164.1 GCA_003513895.1 Rikenellaceae bacterium | reverse complement strand
TTTATTTCGCTTGGCTGAGGGCTGAATATTCCGCCTATCTTGTCTGAATTTTTTTGAATATTATCCCAGTATTTAAAGGCTTCCTCTGAGATTGCCATTTGGTTCAGTTCCATCGAATAAAGCGCACTTATTCTTCGGTCGGAAGATCCCATTGAAACCAAAGGTTTCTGATAGACAATGTCATTTTCAAATCCTGAAGTATTTTCAATCATTATTGAAGATGACGTTCCTGAAGACCAGCAATAGTATCGGTTTTTCTCAAATGGAATTGAAACGACACTCTTTGTTAATGGCTGATATTCGAAAAAAGACTGGTATTGTGATTGTATTTCCCAGTTTTCGGTGAAGTACCACCTGTAAAAATGTGTATTGTTCTCAGGGTCATGGGCATTCACATAAAAAGAAACACTATGCTTTTCCATATCGGTTGTGTACCCTATTGAATCGATTGGCGGAGATGAAAGAACGGATATCAAATCGGACTGATATGATTTTCCCTGAATTACCAGACAAAGTTTATATTTTAAAGCAGGGTCAATTCCTATTGTTTTTATCAGGAAAACAGGTTTGTTAAGCCGTAATGCATAAAATGCGTTATACTTAGTTCCTTTATCGCTCTCAACCCATACAGTTGCATTTTTAATAAAGTCTATTACACTACTCTCTTCCATTCCAATGGTTCGGCTTATAGTGATTCTTGTAGTGTCATTCTGAATTATGTCTCCCTCTATTACAATAAGGTTTTCCATAGACTCTATGCCTGTTGGCAGGAATGGCTTAATACATCCCACCAGAAGCGGCAAAACAAGAATCAGACAGATATTTATATATTTTGCATTCATAAGAAAAATCAGAATTTAATATTGTAGTTTACATAAGGGATTGGAGCTCCAAATATTGAAAGTTGGTATCCCTGAACTTTATTTCCTTCGTTTGTTGTGTAAAATACTGAAAATGCATTCTGCCTTCCGGTAATGTTGTACACTCCAATTGTTATGGTACTGTGAGTCCAGAGAGTAAGATTATGACTTGGTTCAATATTAACTGCAAAATCCATCCGGAAGTAATCCGGAATTCTGTATTCATTTCTCTGTGAGTAATAAAGACGGAATCCGCCACCGTAATGGTATTTACTCACAGGAATAGTTACCGGCCGGCCGGTAGCATAGTCGAGGTTTACGGATATACTGAACCTTTGTGTAAACTTGTAGTTTCCAATAATTTTCAGGTCATGAGGTTTATCATATGATGCAGGATACCAGTTCCCTCCGTTGATGTTGTATAACTCTTTTTCCCCACTCTCTCTGAGCAATGTTCTTGAGTATGTATATGCAATCCATCCATTAAGTTTCCCAAATGGTTTTTTTGCCATAAGTTCAACACCAAAGGCTCTTCCTGTTGTCTTGATAACATCCTGCTCAATATTTTCATTCATGTTCAGTACTGCTCCACTCTTATAGTCGAGGTAGTTGTTCATCCCTTTGTAATATCCTTCCAGCGAAAGTTCAACTCTTCGGTTCAAAATATTATTATAGAGACCAATTGCTGCCTGCCATCCTGTCTGAGGAACGATGTTTTCATCGCTAAGCTTCCATATGTCTGTAGGAGAAATTGTAGTCGTGTTGGACAACATATGAATGTTCTGCCTCATAGTGTTCACTCCCCCCTTGAGAGAAAAGTTATCATTGAGCGCATATCTGGCAGATAGTCTGAATTCCGGTCCGTGATATGGTTTAAAGCTTCCGCTCTTTAATGCAGAATAAAGAGTATATCTTAAGCCAAGATCCAGCGTGAGTTTGTCCGAAATGCTCCATGTGTCTGATCCATATAACGAGATTTCAGCTCCTTTTTCATAATCAATTTGCCTAGGCACAACTATTGATTCTCCTCCTAAAGGATTCATTGTCCCCGGGTTAAGATCCAGGTAAAGTGCATTTATCCCGTAGTTTACCGAGTGTTTTTCGTGGATCAGCCAGTTAAAGTTCGTTTTGAAGTAAATTTGATTGATACGAAAACTCATTTCATATGCATTTACCGGATTTCCCTTCTCCTTATTGTTATAACCATACTGGTCATAACCTGCGCTTAAAACCATATTTCGCCTGTCATCAATAATTCTGCGCCATTTTAATGAAGCATTTAAATTTTTATACCCATAAGTTGTATCGGCGCTAAAACTGAAGTTATCCCCTGAATAGTAACCATAAAGATACAGTGTGTTATGTTCGTCAACTTTATGATTCAGTCCCATAGTAATATCATGAAATGATGCCTTTCCATCTCTGTAGCCATTTCCTTCCGGCAATAGTCCCAGCAGCCAGTTTGAGTAAGTTGTTCTAATTCCGGTTATGAAATTTGTCCTTCCCTTTACAATTGGTCCCTCAATGTGAAACTTGCTTGTAAGTAGCCCAAGACCGGCAGAACCTGTTATTTTATTACTGTTTCCGTTTCTGCTGTTAATTTCTAGCACAGAAGATATTCTTCCGCCGAACTTTGCAGGAATTGTACTTTTGTAAAGTTCTATATCGCTTACCACATCGGGGTTAAAAGCCGAGAACAAGCCGAAAAGGTGAGTTGGGTTGTATATTGTACCTTCATTAAAAAGAATAAGATTCTGGTCCGATGCACCACCTCTTACATTGAATCCTCCCGACGATTCCCCCACCGATTTTACACCGGGAAGAGTAAGTACAATTTTAAGAACATCTGCCTCCCCAAAAGCAGAAGGTATATGTTTAATTCTGTCTATTCTTACTTTTTCAATCCCAATTTGAGTACTTCTCATTTTCTGGTTACTTTCTGCAGTAAGAACAACTCCCTTAAGAGCATAAACCTTGTCTTTCATTACAATGTCCAAGTCGCCACTGCCAAATACGTTAAGCATCAAACGGGAATCGTTAAGACCATAACCTTTTATTTCTATCACTCCTTCCCCTTTTGGAACGGTGATTCTATAAAAGCCAAAAGCATCTGTTACAGCAACTGTTTGTGGATTTTCAAGCATGACTGAGACCCCGGCTATAGGTTCCCCACTATCGTAATTTCTTACATATCCCGATAATAAAACACGATTTTCTGCCGACGGGAAATTAGGATTGCCAATTATATAAATTTTGTTTTCCGATTTTGCGGTATTCTCTTCAAATGTGACAGCTTTCACATATTCAGACTCTTTTTTAATATCCGTTTCTGCAGCAAAAAAGTCATCCGGAAGCCCTGATGAAATTCCCTTGCCTTTTAAAACGATATAGGAGTTGTTAATCAAGTCTATTGAGTAGTCTTGTTTTTTTAGTGTAGCAGCTAACTCTTTCATGAAATATCTGCTGCTGCATTCAATTGAAACGATTAGGGAGTCTCCTGTTTCGGCTGGTTTAAAAAACAGGTCCTTCCCGGTATGCTTTAAAACAAAGCGGGAAAGAGAGTCGGAATTTATGTTAACAAGCTTAATTCTCTCCTGTGCCTGGGCATTAATACCAGTAAAAGCAAAAAACAGAATCAAGGATGCAATGATGGATTTATTCATTTAATTATTTGTTGGATGTTCGACAAATTTCAGGATTTCTGTATATTTTTGATCGGTATTATCTGTTGAGCCAAGATTATTCATTCTAATAAACTTTCTAATCTCATTTCTTCTTTCCTTGTACAACATAATCAGAGAATTCCTGCGAGGAATTTTATGCCACTCTTTATTTTTCAAAAGATAATATTGTTCCACAAGATCAAATTTCCTCTCCAATTTGCTTTTAGTAATAGAATTTACTGAGGTCCCTGTTTTTTCTGAATACAATTTTCTGATTTTCTTATAAAGCTTACTCTCACCATTGTACAGAATTTGATAATACCCGGGTTGAGGTGCTCCTTTTTCATTCCTCTCTATAAGACGGACAAAGTTTCGTTTGCCAAGAGAAAAAATATCGGTGAATTCTTTATTGAGCGTTACAACCCTCCCGGAACCGGGAATCTTTACATATAATTCATCTAAATGACTGTTAAGGTTCATTTCAACATCATGATATGTTTTACCGTTATAGATTAAATAACCCTTTTCAAAATTTTCCGAAAAGGCAAAGTAGGTTCCGATATGAAGATTCTTATATGGAATCGCAGTCGTACCTCTGTACAAATTAAGATAATCTCCCGCTTCTGCTACAAATTTGTCATAGTCTGCACTATTTTGTGAATTTGCTGTAACAAATGAAAAAGAGAAAAGAAAAATCACAAAGAAGTGTTTTCTCATTGTTTACATCTTTTAAATTTAAATATCTGATTTTTTTGCATTGGTTCCGGATTCCCGAACACAAGAACCATGACTAATGCCCGGAAATGGTATTATGACAAGCCCTTGGCTACAAAAATAATAAAATATTTCATTCTTCTAATTAAAGATAGAGTTTTAATGTCTGTAGCTGCTTAAGATATCACTCAAATTATTAACTTTGGCCTGAAGAGTTGAAATTATTAATGAAAATACTAAAACTTAAAATATTATTTAATGAACACTCAGAAAAAAAACTATGCATTGCCAATTGCAATGATGTTTGCTCTCTTCTTTATGATTGCCTTTGTTACCGGTCTTCAAAACCCTATGGGGGTTATTGTAAAAAACCAGTTTGGTGCAAGCAATCTTCTTTCTCAGCTGGGTAATCTGGCCAACTTTATAGCTTATGCATTTATGGGTATCCCTGCCGGAATGCTTCTGCAGAAAATCGGATACAAGAAAACGGCTTTATCTGCTATTATTGTAGGTTTCTCAGGTGTTTCCATCACTCTTTTGTCCGGGCAGGTAGAGAGTTTTGGCGTATATCTTTTAGGAGCTTTTGTTTCCGGGCTCGCAATGTGTATGCTTAATGCAGTGGTTAATCCTCTCCTTAACGGACTTGGTTCAAATGAGAAAAAGGGAAATCAACTTTTACAGTTCGGGGGAACTATCAATTCAATCGGCGCAACCATAGCACCTGTGCTTGTTGGTTATCTGATGGGAGCGAACGAAATAACAAGAACAATCGCAAAGGCCAATCCTGCATTGTTCCTTGTGATGGGAATATTTGTACTCACCTTTTTGGTTCTGTATTTTGTGACCATTCCAGAGCCCTTTATAACCAAACAGAAAGAAAAGGTTAAGGAAAAACACAGTGCATTATCATTCCGGCATTTTGTACTGGGAATGATTGCAATTTTTATTTATGTGGGAGTTGAAGTCGGAATTCCAAATATTGCAAACCTCTTCATGACCACTTCTCTACTCGACGGTGGCCTGGGTATTGACCCTACTGTTGCCGGAACTGTTGTTGGAACTTACTGGTTTCTTATGCTTATAGGACGATTTACCGGTGGCATCTTTGGTGCAAAAATTTCAGGTAAGTCTATGTTAATATCTGTAACTTCACTCGGCCTGATATTTGTCCTTTTGGCAATGTTAATACCAACAGATTCAATGATAAACATGCCTGTATTCAAATCGGATATTTCATTTGGATTTGCTCAAGTTCCTCTTAATATTATGTTTCTTATTTTATGCGGTCTTTGTACATCGGTTATGTGGGGCAGCATTTTCAGTCTGGCTACATCCGGACTAGGTAAATATACTGCAGCAGCTTCCGGGCTGTTTATGATGATGGTTTGCGGAGGTGGTATACTTCCTGCTTTTCAGGGATGGATTGCCGACATATCGGGTTATATTACAAGCTACTGGATCGTTTTTGCCGGAATCGCATACATGCTTTTCTATGCGTTATACGGATCTAAGAATGTAAATCTTGATATTAAAACGGAATAGAAATTTAAAATATAAGCAATTAGAAATAATATGGATAAAACATATGTTGTCGGAATCGACATTGGCGGACAAACAAGCAAAATTGGTATTGTAGATGCTCGCGGAACAGTATTAACTCAGTCTTCTATTCGCACAGACACACATACAGATGTCAAATTGTTCGTTAACGATTTATGTGCAGCTTTGAATAAATTGATTTCCGAAGTCGGGGGTATAGCAAACATCCGTGGTATTGGAATAGGAGCTCCTAACGGAAATTTTTACACAGGGACAATTGAAAATGCAGTTAACCTCACATGGGGAGGCAATACCGCAATTCCATTTGCTAAGCTGATATCAGATAAAATGGGAGTTCCTGTTGCTCTCACAAACGATGCAAATGCTGCAGCTGTTGGAGAAATGACATATGGAGCTGCACGCGGTATGAAAAATTTCATAATGATAACCTTAGGAACAGGTGTTGGCAGCGGGATTGTAATTAATGGAGAAGTTGTGTACGGTCATGACGGTTTTGCCGGTGAACTTGGGCATACTACTGCAGTTCGGAATAACGGACGCCAGTGCAATTGCGGAAGAACCGGATGCCTTGAGACTTATGCATCTGCAATCGGTCTTGCAAGAACAGCAAGGGAATGGCTTGATAGTTCAAATGAGCTAAGTGTTTTGCGCAACATTCCTGAAAACATAACATCCAAAGATGTGTTTGAAGCTGCTTATCAAGGAGATGCTCTTGCAAAAAGAATCTTTGAATATACCGGAAAAAAACTCGGGGAATCATTTGCAGATTTTGTCGCATTCAGTGCACCGGAAGCTATCGTTTTGTTTGGCGGACTAGCCCGGTCCGGCGATCTTTTGCTCAAACCAATTGAAGATAGCATGAATGCCAGTCTTCTTCATTTGTGGAAAAATAAAATTAAAATTATTTTCTCTCAACTTAAAGAATCAGATGCTGCCATTCTTGGTGCAAGTGCTCTTGCCTGGGAATTGAAATAAATTTATTGGATAGTTCTGCTCAACTATAATTATTTATTGCTTCGTTCAAAAGAGGATATCTAAAATACATTTAGGCGTCCTCTTTTTGATTCTCTATCGGTCGAATCTCCGGCTGCGAGTTGTATTTACTCATTGCCATTTATACACTGCCACCTAACTGCTTCGGGCTTGTGCGTCCTCCTGCGCTGCGCTCCGTCCGGCCGAATCGCCCTCTTCAATTAGGTGGCAATGTAATGTTTATGCAATGAGATTTTCAACTCGCAGCCGGAGACGAGTGTTATTGCGGGAGAGAATTTTTCTAAAGTTTCCCACATCGTTAAACAAGTAAAAAGATAAGATTACGTAGACTTGCTTTTAATAGGAGCCCAACACTCAGGATATCAAGTAGTTGCTAAAAGAGAAGAGGACAAAGCCCTCTTCTCTTTTAGCAACTCCTTGAAATCATGTAGCTTGCCACGCCAAACCGGCCTGTTCAACTTATCTAACCACGCGCTCATTTTTTTTCCGCAGATTTCTGCTCACCCTCACTCCAATCAATATCAGAAACAATACCGCAAATACCAGCGAAAAGCCTTCGCAAAATCCATAGGCGAAGTCGGGCATGGATGTGGGTGAATAATGCCTTACAAGGTTTGCTCCGCCGTAAACTGCTAAAGCAAATGTACCGGTTATAATTGTCGCGAATTTTATTTGCATGCTCATTTTATTCCTGGTTTTCAAGTTGTGACAAATCGGCAATCAAAGGATATATCTCTTTTCGGATTCTCCATCTTCTTATGCGGTATCCGAGAAATCCGGACAGGACCATGAATGAAGAAAAGGTTATATGCATAAATAGTGGGCTGGCCGATTGCGGTTCCAATGGAATTCCGAGAAATATTACATTTATACCCACTATCATCGTCAGAATAAAAAGGATAAATGGTAAACCGAAAATGCTGTTCTGCCTTCTCAGCAGCGAAATTGCCTCTTTTGCAAACCGGGTCGAACTCTGCGTATAATCTAGTTTTGAAGTGTAAAACTGATTCCTGAGATAGTACAGCATAAATGCTATAGTGCCTGCGAAGATTATTGCAATTCCAATATATATTTCAACCGAATCGATGCCTGCAAAATTTAGCGTTATCACGATTGTTATAAGCAGAATCGTGATGATAAAAATTTTAAGGCCGTTTATGACTTTTTGAAAATGGTCGAAGTTTTTTAACTTTTTAACCATTGACATATTTTCCTTTAAAGCAGGCGAGTTCTGTGAAGTGTCTGTTATTGTATTTTCTTCCCACACTTTACGAAGAAAGTCCAGTTCATTCATTGCTGTATTTTTTAAGAAGTTCATAAAGTTGTTTTTTAATCCTGGTAACCTTCACTCCCACATAGTTTGTTGTTATCCCTACAATTTCGGCTACCTGCTCGTACGTCTGACCCTCAAGAATAAGTGAAATTATGAGTCTGTCCTGTTTATCGAGTTCGGAAATTGATCGCCCCAGATGATTTAGCCGGCTCTCCATTTGAATTTTGTCGTTTGGATTTGAGAAGGCAGCGAATGTGTTTATCTCGTTTGCCGCCCACCGTATTTTTTTGTACTGTTTGGTATTTCTGTTGTAAAGCAGGGCGGTATTTACGGCAACCTTGTATGTCCATGTCCCAATGGATGAATCTCCCTTAAACTTATCCAGACTGTTCCAGATGTTTATCATAATCTCCTGAAAGAGGTCCTCTACCTGCTCCTTCTCATAAATATACCCATAGCAGATGCGGTATATTCTGAGCCGGTAGTCGGTGTAAACCTCCTCAAAAAGTTCCTCTTTTGTCTTTATGCTCATTTCGATAAAAATGTTAGAACTTTTTCTGTAAACCAATCTTTTTCGTCGCTCATTACAAAATGTTTAGACTTCATATTTATATACATTTCATATTTTTTCACCTGACTAAACTGATTATTGATTCGCTGTGTTAAATCTTCTTCCGGGAGTGATAATTGTATAAATGATTCGCCGGCACAAAGAACCATTACAGGAGTACTTATTTTTATCAATTCCGGGCGCAAGTCTTCTGATATTAAGGCCGATTGGATTTTTATTAACGAGCTCCGCTCAGAATCGGCAACAATTTTTAAAAATATCTTTTGCTTCAAAGAATCTCTAAAAAACCCTTTTGACATCATTTCCCAAAATTTTAAAAAATTTTCGTCGTTTAAAGAGTTTAAGTACCCGCTAAAATTTTCCGACTGACTCTTTCTCATTTGTTCGGTTACAGAAACAATACCCATCGCCATATTGCAGGGATACGAATCTACTAAAATAATCTTAGAGAACGCCTCCGGAGAAATTAAAACCGTTTCGAGTGCAACATTACCCCCTACACTATGCCCCATAATATTTGGGTTCTTAATTTTATTAACCCTCATATATTCGAGAATCTCATCCCCTATAAGTTTTTTATCCGGAGCAAGATTGCTTTTATCGCCTGATATTCCTTTGATAGACACAATGTGACAAGTATATTTTTGCGAAATTTCTTTTATGGCCTCGCCCCAAAAAATGTTTCCACCCACACCGGTAATAATAATTAAATTTTCACCTGAACCTGTTTTGGTAACGTCGATATAATTATATCCACTGGCTACCAGCGAGCACACTGTAATAATTAAAAATAACACTAATCGTTTCATAATTCAATTTTTCTATTTTTTGTTTGTTTACCTATTTGTAACATCAAGTGCTATTTTATTACAAGGCAGAAGTCTAAAAAATAATCTATATTTACACTATGAAAAAGCTAATACTATCAATATTCTTCGCGAGCCTGTTCTGCAGCACATTTGCGCAGATGGCCAACAAACCGGCAATCTATTATCAGCCGGAGGATATCAATATTTTCAACAAATATGTTGTCTACATTCAAGGCAAGACCGATTTGCCTGCAGATGAGCTTATTGTTGAAACTGCTAAATTCTTTCTTGGAGTTCCGTATGTAGCTAATACGATGGAAATTGAGCCAGAGGGGTTGGTTGTGAACCTCAGGGAGCTGGACTGTACGACTTTTCTGGAGACTGTATATGCTTTGGCAATGACGGCAAAGTCGAAGAATCTCACTTTCGACAATTTCTGCTCCAAACTGCAATGGCTCCGCTACAGAGATGGTTTGATAAGTGACTACACCGACAGGCTTCACTACACTTCCGACTGGATTGACGAAAATCAGAACAAGGGCATCGTAAAAAGTATTGCCCAGAGCGCAGGCGGAGAACCTCTTAATCTAAATCTTTATGTAATGTCTTCCAATACCGACAAATACAAGCAGCTTAAGGGCAAGGCTGGTCTTATTGGAAAGGTAAAGGCGAAAGAAATTGAAATTAATGCAAGAAATCATCACTATATACCATCTGCAAAAATTGACCAGAACGCCGGCCTCATAAAGAGCGGAGATATGGTTGGTTTTGTAACTACTCTTCCTGGGATCGACATTTCCCATGTTGGAATCATTTATAAAGAGGGCGATAAACTCACTTTTTTCCACGCCTCCTCTTCGCAAAAGAAAGTGGTTTTAAACAAGGAACCGCTGTCTGTTTTTGTAAAGGGTACCGGCAGAAACACTGGAATTGTCCTGGCCAGAGCGCAATTTTAAAAACTAATAAATAATAATCACATGAGAGTAATTGGCAAAGTGCTTCTGTACATACTAGTTGTATTGACAGTTGTAATTCTTACTTTATCATTAATTCTGTGGGTTAAAAGCCCGAACAAAGCCGATTCCATATTAGGTGCGGATGGCAATGTTCTGCCAAAAAGCATTTCGCGAATTGAGAAAATCAATCTTGGAGGGTTGGAGCAATATGTAATAATCCGAGGTGCCGATTCTACAAAACCTGTGATGCTCTATTTACATGGAGGGCCGGGCAGTCCGGAAATTGCGTTTATGAAAGAGACTAACACAGCAATCGAAAATGATTTTGTGATGGTTTACTGGGAGCAGCCGGGTGCGGGCAAGAGTTATTCTTCCGATATCCCGGCCGCGCACATGA
>DOSU01000144.1:26359-28844 GCA_003513895.1 Rikenellaceae bacterium | reverse complement strand
CCACCGCCCGCTGTAATAGGGGTAAGCTTTGAACCCAGCTGCCGGAATGAAGACTCTTCATTTTTGCAGGGTATGTACAGCTTGGTTATTTGCGGAGAATTGTCGAAAAGATTCGGGAGATCTGCCAGCTCGGGGAAGGAGCCGGGGCTGTAAAGTATTGCGTCTGGTTCGCTGAGTGCCTCCTCGTTTAACGAGCACACGGCAAGGCAGCGGTTGCTGAAGTAGATGCTTTGCATTAAAAAATAGGAATTTTACTATCTTTGCGTAAAGATACTACAATATGGATTCAATAGAAAAAATAATTGCACGGCAGCTCCTGGACATAAAAGCAGTCCGGCTAAGTACAGATAAGCCTTTTACATGGGCGTCGGGCTGGAAATCACCAATTTATTGTGATAATCGAATGATTTTGTCATACCCCGAATCGAGGAAAATTATATACAAAAGTCTTGCTGGAATAATAGAACAAAACTATAAAAATGCAGATGTGATTGCAGGTGTTGCCACTGGTGCTATTGCCTGGGGAGTGCTTGTTGCAGAGGCTCTTGGAAAACCGTTTGTATATGTTCGCCCTAAACCAAAGGATCATGGAACAGGTGTTCAGGTAGAAGGCGATTTACCCGCCGGTGCATCAGTAGTTGTTGTGGAAGATTTAATCTCTACAGGAGCGAGTTCACTTTCGGCTGTTGATGCATTGCAAAAAGCAGGAGCACAGGTGCTTGGAATGGTAGCAATCTTTTCATACAACTTCGACAAGGCCAGGCGCGCTTTTGAATATGGCAATTGCGAACTCCGCACTCTTACTAACTACGACACTCTTATAGATGAAGCACTGAGTTGTAATTATATAAAGGAGAATGAAATGGCTTTGCTCCGCCAATGGAGGTTTCATCCGGAAGCCTGGGGAGAGAATCTATAGATTTCTGTTTAAAATTTATACAACATTATCATGGCTAATATACAGGCAACAGGGAGAAAAGTTAAATTGCAGCAGCCGGACAGCATGGTTTTTGCTCTCTTCTCGGATCTTACTAATTTTACAAAGAACCTTCCGGAAGACATGCAGAAAAAGGCAGATGTTGTTGCTACTGCTGATACTCTCTCCGGCAAAGTTCAGGGATTTACCCTTGGCATTAAAGTAGCGGAAAGAGTTCCTTTTTGTTTGATTAGATATGAACAGTATGGAAAAGTTCCGTTTTCCTTCAATTTCATTGTGAGAATCGAGGCCATTTCCCCAAATGAGTGCACTTTTTATCTCGAGCTCAATGCCGAGCTTTCCGGAATGTTCAAAATGATGCTTGGAGGTAAACTTCAGGAGGCTGTGGACAAAGTTACTGACGAACTAGAGAAAGGAATGGGCGGCTCGCCAATGGCATAATCTCATTTAACAGATTGTCTTAAATAAAGTACAATGAAAAACTTACTAAAGCTTTTAATATGCGTTGCCTTGATTTTATCGACATCGCTTGTTTACGCATTTGATTCTGAAAAGATAATGGAAAGAAAAATCGCTATTATACCCGAACCGGTTATTCTAAAAATTGGAGCAGAAAGTTCTTCTCCAATTGTAATAAACAAAAAAACAGTTATAGTACTTTCTTCGGAAGAAGGCAGAAATTCTACTGCATTTCTAAACAGCTATCTGCAAAAATACTATGGTTTTAGCCTTAAAGTTGTAAATAAGTCCGCTCATAAATCAAACTGTATATCAATGTCAATCGACAAAGATGCAGTTAAAAAGGCTTTTGGTTCGGCCTCCGCTTTAGAAGGTTATCTGCAAAACCGGAACGAGGGAGCTTATTCCCTTTCAACGGTAAATGGCAATGCAACTCTTACCGGAGCAGATGCCCAGGGGCTATTCTATGCTGTTCAGTCTCTGATCCAGCTTCTGCCTGCGGATATCAATATTGTTCTTGCTCCCGGCAAAACAGACAACTCAGCGGCAATTTTAAAATCGGAATCTAAAATCAATTACAAAACTTTTGAGAAGAAGCATTCAGTTTCATCGCTTTCTGTGCCGGCTGTTGAAGTTTTGGACTATCCGCGTTTCGGATACAGAGGCATGCACTTTGATGTTGTAAGGCATATGTTTTCGACAGATTACATTAAACAATTCATAGACTATCTGGCTCTGCACAAGATGAACTACTTCCATCTGCACCTCACAGACGATCAGGCTTGGAGGATTGAAAGCAAAAAGTATCCAAAACTTAACTCGATAGGATCATGGAGAGACGGAACAATAATTGGCATCTTCCCCGGTACCGGTGTTGATTCGACCAGATATGGAGGTTTCTATACTGCAGAACAACTTAAAGACATTGTTGAATATGCTGCCGACAGATATATCACAGTCGTGCCGGAGATTGATGTGCCAGGGCATTCTATGGCAATCATTGCCAGTTATCCGCAATTCAGCACAACACCAGAAATTCCGAAGAAACCGGCAATAACATGGGGAATCTACAACCGCCAGAATAATGTT
>DOSU01000144.1:23970-26274 GCA_003513895.1 Rikenellaceae bacterium | reverse complement strand
AGAATAATGTTCTGGCGCCATCGGAGGAGGTATTTGTTTTTCTTGCTGATGTGTTTAACGAGCTCATGGACATTTTCCCCGGGCCGTACATTCACATAGGGGCCGATGAGTGTGCCAAGAGATGGTGGAAGGAGTCTGAGTCTACTCAGGCATATATGAAAAGCAAAGGTCTTAAGGACGAAAATGAGTTGCAGAAATATTTTGTCGAGCGAATATCAGAAGTTGTTACAGGCAGAGGCAGGCAAATTGTTGGATGGGATGAGATGATAGACGATGGCCTTGTTGCAGGATCGGTTGTGATGAGCTGGAGAAATGAAAAAGGAGGGCACAAGGCTGCTCGAATGGGTCACAAGGCAATTCTGACACCAATGGTATACAGCTATTTTAACATTGCTCAAAAAGAGAATGAAGAGGGTCTGGCCCATAAGAGCTGGCTCACAACTTTAGATTCGGTATATCTTTTTGAACCTATTCCGGATGGTTTTCCTGTGGAAGCTGCTGCCAATATTCTTGGCGGACAGGGTTGTATGTGGACAGAGTATTTTGCCAACAAAGAACAGGTTGAGTATGGAATTTTCCCACGCCTCTCTGCGCTTTCAGAAGTTTACTGGTCGCCCCGCCAAAACCGCGATATTGTGAATTTCCGTGACCGCCTTCAGACCCAGTACAAGCGCTACGACCTTTGGGGAGCGAATTACTACGCGGGCGAGAGGAAATAATCCGAAGGATTGAAAAATGCTTGCTAAAATGGTTTTGCCGGAAAAATTCAAAGAGTATCTGCAGGAAGCTATTGGCCTCGAAAAAGCCAGTATCGTAATATCTGCAATTCTCTCCGGCGAACCCGAACTCTCGGTTCGTGTCAATCCGCGGAAATGGACAAGAAACGGTGTGGTTGATGCTCATTTGGCTAAATTTATTTCCGGAAATTCAGTTCCATGGTGCAAGGACGGATTATACCTTTCCGAAAGGCCCGTTTTCACGCTGGACCCCTCGATTCATGCAGGAGCATACTATGTTCAGGAACCAAGTTCGATGATTCTGGCACTACTTGAGCCGTTTCTTCAAGAACTATCATGTCCGGAATCTGCACATCAATTGGCACCGTCAGCCGGAACTCCATCTGCCTCAATAAAACTACTTGACCTTTGCGCAGCACCCGGCGGAAAATCTACCCACTTGGCGTCAATTATGCCCAAAGGATCGAAACTTACTGCAAATGAAGTTATTCGCACAAGAGTAGGTGCACTCAGAGAAAACATTGTCAAATGGGGTAACCCCGATGTGGAAGTAACATCTCTTGATGCGGCAGAGTTTTCCCGAAGGGGCTACAGCTTTGATTTTATACTTGTCGATGCTCCATGCTCAGGCGAAGGAATGTTTCGCAAAGATCCGGCTGCAATTAAAGAGTGGTCTGCCGAGGCAGTGAAGTTGTCGGCCTCGCGTCAGAAAAGAATATTGTCGGACATTTGGAGTTCATTATCTCCCGGGGGTTTGCTGGCATATTCTACATGTACAATGAACCGTTACGAAAATGAGGACAATGTTGCCTGGCTGATTGAAAAATTCGGAGCATTGCCGTATGACTTGTTTGCAGATAATAATTCCGATGCCAAGAAAGCCGGTATCCTGTTTTCGGAGAATTTCACACTCCGATTGCATCCTGGCCTGGTAAAAGGGGAGGGGCTGTTCTTTTCAATTGTGCGTAAACCGGAAGATGCCGAAGCAGATAAACAGTTGTTTGGCAGAAATACAAGCCATGATTTTGCTCAGAATAATTCAGGAAATTTTAATCAAAAACAGATAAAGAGTAGTGACCCAAAATCACTTAGTCAAAAATATTCTCAGATAGACAACAGCAAAATGTCTTCAAAGCATATCATACACTCAGAAGCAGCATCGGAATTCATATCAAAAAAGAACCAGAGATCTTTTGAAACCAGCTTTGTTACAAAAAAATCGAAAGCACCCATTTTACCGGAAGTTCCGGATCACAACTATGCTCTTTCACTTAATTATGCAGGAGAGTGGCCCTCTGTAGAGCTTTCAAAGGAAGATGCTCTGACTTATCTTTCAAGAGGTACTATTAAACTGGAAGACCAGCCACTCGGATATCTCCGTGTTACTTATGGTGGACTTGGTCTTGGTTTCGTCAAGAACCTCGGATCCCGCACAAACAATCTGCTACCGATGAATCTTCGTATCCGCATGCATATTTAGCAGTTTTCAACTCGTTGCCTAGCTTTTCGATTTTTTCTATTGTTACAACACTCTGATTATTTGGTGCTTGCTAAAAGTGAAGAGGGC
>DOSU01000144.1:23715-23884 GCA_003513895.1 Rikenellaceae bacterium | reverse complement strand
AGAGCCCTCTTCACTTTTAGCATTAAACTGAAATTAAGGCATTTACGATTGTCGTTTTGGTCTGTGTCCCGTACTGAAATTGGTTGACTCACCATCACCGCCTAAAAGAACACATTATAGCTACCAAATGGAGGCAATTAAGTGCACCTTCGTCGCAGGTCTACGCCTT
>DOSU01000144.1:0-23649 GCA_003513895.1 Rikenellaceae bacterium | reverse complement strand
CCTTCGTCGCAGGTCTACGCCTTCGGCGGAAGTTGTCGGTAAATTTCACGAAATTTTGTTTTAAACCTTACTCGCAAATCTTTCATTATAAGACAATAACAGAAAATCAAGAGAGTACTACTCTCTTGATTTTCTGTTATGAGCTGAAAACTAGGTATTTATGAATCGAAATTCGATTAAATCTTTGTCTAAAATTTTCGACCGGAAGGACTGTCCGCCGCACGGCTCAAAAACCGCGGCAAAGCCGCACCATTTATCCTCCGAAATCGTCGAATGCTACATTTTCCTCCGGTACTCCGAGGTTGTCCAGCATGTTGGTTACGGCGCTGTTCATCATTGGCGGGCCGCAGAGGTAGTACTCGATGTCTTCAGGGGTGTCGTGCTTGCTGAGGTAGTTGTCTAATAGCGCCTGATGGATAAATCCTGTCATCCCTGTCCAGTTGTCTTCGGGTTTTGCTTCACTGAGTGCGATGTTGAATGTAAAGTTTGGAAATTCTTTTTCAATTGCACGGAACTGTTCGGCATAGAATACTTCGCGAAGCGAACGGGCTCCGTACCAGAAGCTTACTTTCCGCTTGGTTTTCTCTGTATGGAAGAGGTGGAAGATGTGTGAACGCATTGGTGCCATTCCTGCTCCTCCGCCTACGAATACAATTTCGTTGTCGGTCTCTTTGATGAAGAATTCTCCGTATGGTCCTGAAATTGTTACTTTGTCGCCAGGTTTGCGCGAGAATATGTAAGACGAACAAACTCCGGGATTTACAGGCATAAAGGTGCCTTTGGCCCTGTCCCATGGCGGAGTTGCGATTCGTATGTTGAGCATTACGATATTGCCTTCGGCAGGGTGGTTGGCCATTGAATATGCACGGAAAGTCTCTTCGTTGTTCTTCATCTTGAGATCCCAGATTTTCATCTTGTCCCAGTCTTCTTGATATTCTTTTTCAACTTCAATGTCTTTTGCGAAATCCACTTCGCATGGAGGGATGTCAATCTGGATGTATCCTCCGGATTTGAATTTCAGGTGTTCTCCTTCGGGCAGTTTAACCACAAACTCTTTGATGAAAGTTGCAACATTGTGGTTACTCACAACTTCGCACTCCCATTTCTTGATTCCGAGGACTTCTTCAGGTATCTCTATTTCTATATCTTCTTTAACCTTAACCTGGCAGCCAAGCCTCCATTTGGTCTGTTGTTGTTTTCTTGTGAAGAAATCCACTTCGGTAGGAAGAATTTCTCCGCCACCCTTAACTACTCGGCATTTGCACATTCCACAGGTTCCGCCTCCACCGCAGGCCGAAGGAAGAAATATCTTTTCGTTGCTTAAGGTTGTCAGGATTGAAGACCCCGGACTTACAATTAACTCTTTTTCACCATCGTTAATTGATAGTTTTACCTTTCCGGAAGGGGTTAATTTCGCTTTTGCATACAGCAGCATCGCCACAAGAAGGAGAGTTACTATAAGAAATGCTACGATTGAAATTATTAATATTGATGTTAAATTCATTTTCTTATTCTCTTATAGTTTGATACCCATAAAACTCATGAATGCTATACCCATAAGTCCTACAACGATGAATGTGATTCCCAGGCCGCGAAGTGGAGCAGGGATGTTTGAATACTTCAGTTTCTCGCGGATTGCTGCCAGTGAAACAATTGCCAGGAACCAGCCTATTCCGGAACCAAGGGCATATGTTGTTGCGTGTCCAATGGTTTCGTACCCTCTCTCCTGCATAAACAGTGAACCTCCCAGGATAGCGCAGTTTACGGCTATGAGCGGAAGAAATATTCCAAGGGACGAATAGAGTGCCGGAGTAAATTTCTCCACAATCATCTCAACTAATTGGGTTATTGAAGCTACTACTGCAATAAAAATAATGAAACTCAGAAAACTGAGATCCAGGCTTGCAAATTGAGGACTTAACCAGGAGAGGGCACCGGGCACCAGAACATATTTGTATATGAGGTAGTTTACAGGCAGTGTAATAATGAGTACGAAAATTACTGCTATGCCAAGACCTGTTGCAGTTTTTACGCTTTTAGAAACGGCCAGAAACGAGCACATCCCCAAAAAGTAGGCAAATACCATATTCTCGACGAATATGGACTTAACGAATATATTTACTAATTCTTGCATTTTGGAATGTGTTATTGTTTTTCGATTAATTCTTTAGTGATGCTTCTTTGGATCCAGATAAATAAACCAATAAGGATCAAAGCCATTGGAGGAAGAATCATCAGACCGTTATTTTCATAAACACCTCCGTTTTTCAGATACCAGTTGAGAGGAATAATTTGAATTCCATAAAGGGTACCAGATCCCAGAAGTTCACGAACAAAAGCAACGGCTATTAATATTATTCCATATCCCAGTCCGTTTGCCAGACCATCTACAAGCGAAGGAAAAGGCTTGTTGCCAAGAGCAAATGCCTCAATTCTTCCCATAATAATACAGTTGGTGATTATTAGCCCCACGAAAACCGAAAGCTGCTTGCTCACTTCATATGAATATGCTTTAAGTACCTGGTCTACAAGAATTACCAGCATAGCTACTACAACAAGTTGAACTATAATTCGAATTCTGTTGGGAATAGTGTTTCGGATAAGTGAAATGATGAAACTTGCAAATCCTGTTACAATAGTTACCGACAATGCCATAACAATGGCCGGTTCAAGTTTAACCGTAACCGCAAGTGCAGAGCAGATGCCAAGTACCAGTACAGTTATTGGGTTATTTCTGAACAATGGTTCTGTAAATATCTTTTTATACATTGTTTATCTATTTAATAGGGGTTTTTAAAGCAGCCTTTGTTGAATCAGCGGCAGCTGCAATTGTGCTTTCTGCAGCAGAGGTAACAGGAACTGCTCCCTGCAAATTTGCCTTGAAGAAGTTGAGATATTCGGTTAGGTTGCTTTGAAGCATTTCTTCAACAGCTTTCGAGGTAATAGTACCTCCTGAAATTGCATCAACCTGGTTTAAAGCTGTTGGATCGGCTCCGCCTTTTACTACCAGTATAGAAACAAATTCTCCGTTGTTAAATATCTGTTTCCCTTCAAATTGTTTGCAGAATTCAGGTGTGCTGATCTCTGCTCCTAAGCCGGGAGTTTCTCCCTTATGGTCGAAAGTTGTTCCGAAAATAGTATTAAAGTCGCTCTTTAAAGCAATATATCCCCATATCGGCCCCCATAGTCCGGTTCCGTGAACAGGAAGAATGTACAGTTTCTCCTTTGAATCCAGAGTGCAGATGTACAGTTTAAGAGTATCTTTTCCTTCGGCAACAGCAGTTTCCTTGATGTATTTTGAATATTGTTCCTCGATGTATTTTGCTTTGTCCGTTGCGGTTTCTGCTTCAGATCCAAGGTGAACTGACTTTAAAACCATTTGTTTGACCTCAAGTTTAACATTCCTCTGTTGCCTGTCCTTAAGTAGATAAGAGGCAAGAGCAAGAACGACAGCAACTACAACAACCAGTATTGTTGAGTATATTACTGTATATAAGTTTTTATTTGTGTCCATTTTTAGTTCTCCTTGTTTATTTTATAACTGCTCTCTTGAGTCTTCTTTTAATGTTGGACTGAACGACAACATGGTCGATGAGAGGTGCGAATGTATTCATCAAAAGAATTGCCAGCATCATCCCTTCCGGATATCCAGCATTGAAGACACGGATTATTATTGCCATTATCCCAATCAAAAATCCATAAATCCACTTACCGGTTTCTGTTTGCGAACCTGTAACGGGATCAGTTGCCATAAATACTGCTCCAAAGGCAAAACCTCCCATGACAAGGTGGTTCCATGCGGGAAGTGCCATATATGATGCCGGATCGGAGGCAAAAGCGTTAAGCAATAGACCGGTGAGCAGTCCGCCTGCAAAAGTGGAAACCATTATTTTCCAGCTTGCTATCCCTGTAAGAATCAAAAGTGCGGCACCAATTAAAATTGCTATTGCAGATGTCTCTCCAATTGAACCGGGGATAAGACCTATTGACATATCTGTAAAAGATGGAATAGGAGAACCTGCTGCTGCATTAGCAAGAGGAGTGGCTCCTGAAAAACCGTCTATAACTCCTTCGCCTCCTCTTAGACCGGAAATCCATATTTTATCTCCCGATATCTGAGATGGGTAGGCAAAAAACACAAACGCTCTTGATAGAAGTGCCGGGTTCCAGATGTTCATTCCTGTTCCGCCGAATACCTCTTTTCCAACAATCACCGCAAATGCAACCGACAATGCCACTATCCAGAGTGGTACGTCAACCGGCATAATCAAAGGAATAAGCATCCCTGTAACAAGGTATCCTTCATTTACTTCGTGCCCCCTTATCTGCGCTGCTGCAAACTCAATACCGAGCCCGACAACGTAAGAGACAATAACAAGAGGCAGAACTCTTAAAAATCCGTACCAAAACATCTGCATGAATTCCATAGAACCTCCGGTTGAGAGGTTGTACTGGTAACCTGTGTTGTACATACCAAACAAAAGAGCAGGCAATAGTGCAATTATCACTACTGTCATTGTTCTTTTAAGGTCTATCGAGTCACGGACATGAACACCTTTTTTTGTGAGATATTCAGGAACATACAGAAAGGTCTCAAATGCATCGAAGGTCGAGTGCAGGAAGCCAAGCTTTCCACCTTCGCTGAATGTGGGTTTTATATTATCTATTAGATTTTTTATTACTTTCATCACTTATCCTGTTAAGACATTTCTTTAATCATCAAATCGATACCTTTGGAAATAATTTCCTGTATTTCGGTCTTGGAAGGACAAACGAACTCGCAAAGGGCAAAATCTTCTTCGATGACTTCGTATATTCCCAAGGACTCCATTTTATCAATGTCTTCGGCAAGAATTGCCTTCATCAGGTACATAGGATAGATATCCATAGGCAGAACTTTTTCATAGACACCTGTCATTACGAATGCTCTCTCGCCTCCGTTGAGGTTTGTGTCCAGAGAGTACTTTCTGGATGGCATGAGCCATGAAAAGTATGAGTGTGAGAAGCTGAATTTATCTCCACGGATGGGTTTACTCCAGCCGAACATCTCTCTGTATTTTCCTTCCGATAGAAGGGTAATCTGGTTGTGGAATAATCCCAGGTGTCCGTTTTCTCCCACATTGTCGCCTGTAAGAACATTTCCGCTTATATAGCGAACCGGTAACAGTTCTCCGCTTTTCTTTTCGGGAGTAAGCTCGACAAACTCCATTATATCACTTATAGGCATTCCCGGGAGAGTCTCTATATAGCAAGGTTTTTTTGCTCTTGGACCTGTAATTGCAATTATCTTGCGAAGATCAAAAACTCCTTTTGAAAACAACCTGCCTATTGCAGCAAGTGCATACAAGTCTAGAGTCCAAACAATATCTCCTTTGTTTATAGGACTGATATGATGAATCTGAACTCCCACATTTCCGGCAGGATGAGGCCCGTCAAAAACGTGGAGTGTAACTTTTTCCAGCCGGTGTAAAGGGCTGCCTGCAAAATTATCGGCATGAAGGCTCAAGTGCACCCCTCCGGCTGTAAGTTTTGTAAGAACTTCAACTCCAACCTGCATATGATCAAATTCTGCCTTTAATGCAAAATCAAGATCTGCAGCCAAAGGAGAACTGTCGAAACCGGAAATGAATATTGCTTTTGGTATACTGTCCGAATTAGGAATTGTTCCATATGGCCTCTGCTTTAACATTGACCACATTCCTCCGGCGAGTAGAGTCTCTCTTAGCTCTTCTTTTGAAGCTTTGCGAAAATTGGGTGTAACTATCTGCTGATAAGCATGCGAATTATCAGATTCAATAAGTATCTCGAGTAGTTTGCGCTTTTCTCCGCGAACAATCTCTTTAACTGTTCCGCTTATTGGAGAACAAACAACAATCTCCGGCCTTTTTTTATCTGCAATAACTGGTGTTCCGGCTTTAACAAGATCTCCTTCTTTTACAAGAAGTCTGGGACTTAGTCCTTTATAGTCGGTAGGTTTTACTGCAATTATATTAGGGGAGATGTTTTTAGCGATTTGGTTTTGTGCACAACCTTTTATTGGAATGTTTAAACCTTTGCGTAATCGAATTTTATTTGACATCTTTTTCCTTAAAAATTTGCGGCAAAGATACACATTATTTGTAATTTTGCGATTAATGAATACAGAATTTTCTAATATATATGAGGGGTTGAATCCGGCTCAAAAGCAAGCAGTTGAGCAATTTGAGGGACCTTCTTTAATTATTGCCGGTGCCGGATCCGGAAAAACAAGAGTAATTACTTGCAGGGTAGCAAATATATTGAGCCATGGACACAAGGCAGGCTCTGTTCTTGCTCTCACATTTACCAACAAGGCGTCAAAAGAAATGAAGGAGAGGATTGCCTCTCTTGTTGGGAGTTCGCTTTCACGAAATCTCTGGATGGGGACATTTCACTCTGTTTTCGTCCGGTTTCTCAGAGAGGATGCTGAGCTGATTGGTTTTCCAAAGAGTTTTACAATTTATGACACTTCCGATTCCAGAAGTGCAATTCGCAATTGTATCCGGGAGCTTGCCCTGGACGATAAAATTTACAAGCCCAACGAGGTGCTGTCCAGAATTTCAATGGCCAAAAACAATCTTGTAACTGCTTCGGCATACATGGTGAATGCAGAAATTCAGCAAAGGGATGCAGCCGGCCGCAAACCTAAAATTGGCGAAATATTTCAGCTATATGAGAAGAAATGCAGGCAGGCTGGAGCTATGGATTTTGACGATATCCTTTTGTATACCAATATATTACTGAGAGATTTTCCGGATGTGCTGGAGAAACTGCGAACCCGTTTTAGTTATATACTGGTAGATGAGTATCAGGATACAAATTTCTCCCAGTACCTTATTGTGAAAAAACTCTCAGCCGCCCACAGAAATGTTTGTGTTGTTGGAGACGACTCTCAGAGTATCTACTCTTTTCGCGGTGCAAGAATTGAGAACATCCTGAATTTTCTTAAAGACTATCCCGATGCCAAAGAGTTTAAACTTGAGCAGAACTACCGGTCTACACAAACAATTGTAAATGCTGCAAACAGCCTCATAACACGAAACTCCAACAGGCTTAATAAGGAGTGTTTTTCTACTGCAGAAGCAGGCGAGAAAATTGAGATAGTAAAGGGTTATACCGATCAGGAAGAGGCTTTTACACTTGCGTCATCCATTCTTTCAACTATTTATGCAAATAAAACTGAATACAGCGATTTTGCGGTCCTATATCGTACAAACGCCCAGTCCAGAGTAGTGGAAGAGGCTCTTCGCAAAAGATCGCTCCCATACAGAATTTATGGAGGGCACTCTTTTTACGACAGGTCAGAGGTGAAGGATGTAATGGCGTACATGAGACTTCTTGTAAATCCTAAAGATGATGAGGCTTTTAAGAGAGCTGTAAATGTACCTCCAAGGGGTATTGGCGATACAACTATGGGGAATCTGGCGGCGGCGGCGGGCTCTGCTTCTGTCTCGATGTGGGAGGCGCTCCATTCAGGCAACCTTGCTGCCTTCGGCATCAAGCCCGCCGCCGCCACTCGCCTCTTCGACTTTGTAAAACTTATCGAAGAAGTTGCTTTAAAGGTAAAGACATCCAATGCATATGACATTTCTATGGAGATAGTCCTTCGCTCCGGTTATATGACTTTTCTAAAGTCCGATTCCTCGATTGAAGGTCAGGCAAGAGTAGAGAACGTGGAAGAACTGTTTAACTCCATAAAGGAGTTTGAGGGAGATGCGCTTGGCGGTGTTTATGAAGAGGAGTACGATCAGCCCAATGGAGGGGATAATATTCAGAAAGAGTCGCCTGGTACACAATCAGCCGGTATTTTAGATTCAGAATCCTCAATACAACGATCAGAGATTTCCGACTTATCATATTCGGGAACTTCAACACAAATGGATAGCAATCTGGTTTTACTGGAAAATTTTCTGGAAAACATCTCCCTCATGAGTGCAGTTGATGAAAAGTTCGACAAAGAAGACAACAATAAAATCAGCTTGATGACCGTTCACTCGGCAAAGGGACTTGAATTTCCGTTTGTATATGTTATAGGAATGGAAGAAAATCTTTTTCCTAGTTTGAATTCATCAAGCAGCGAAAGTGAAATCGAAGAGGAGAGGAGGCTCTTTTATGTTGCCCTTACCCGTGCTAAGAAACAAATCACTCTATCATATGCCCAGTCGCGTTTTCGCTGGGGTGCAAATGTCAACTACCCTCCAAGCCGCTTTCTTAAAGAGATTGACAAAAAATTTGTAAACTGGCCTGCTCAAGAATCGGAAAAGTCACCTTCACTAAACTTCGAGCAGTGGAACGCCCCTTCCGACGATTTGAACTATTCAGGCGGTTCTGCCGGCAGTTCAAATAAATTCGGAAATCAATCATGGAGATCAGAGAGAAATTCATCCGGATCATCATATTCCGGTTCCGGATCTCGCACTTCCGGTACAAATAATTCTCAAACAAACAAACTTTCTCAGGTTTCGACAGGTGTTCCGGCCTTTTCAAATTCTTCCTCACAATCTCGCTCAAGAACAACACCGTTCATTCCTGATCCTGTGGAAAAACTCAGAGAAAAAATGAGAGTGGAACACGAACGGTTCGGGTACGGATCAATCTTCTCTCTGGAAGGAGATGTCCTGAATATGAGAGCAGTAGTGGACTTTGAAAGCGGAGGAAGAAAAACTCTTCTGTTAAAATTCGCAAAATTGAGAATAGCCGAATAATAGTTTGGCACGCAATTTGTTTATTTCTAAACTGAAGTTTTTCATAGTTTAAGTTTAGGTTAAGTAATGGGGTCGCATCTGTAAAGATGGGGCCTCATGAAATTTAAGGGGGGGCGGTTTTGCCGCGGTTTAATACCCTGCGGTGCGCAATCCTTTCGGTCGTCACAATTTGATTTGGAAAATTTTGCAAAAAATGATTTGTAAGTGCTTGACTATTAATTTAAAGCACAAAATTAAGCGGGTAATACCCGCGCAATTTTGGGTTATTGCCTAATAATAAGAAAGTTACGAGAAAGATTGAAATTGAAATTTTGCGAAATTGACCGGCAACTTCCGCCGGAGGCGTAGACCAGCGACGAAGGAGCACCTAATTGCCCCTATTTTGGAAGCGATAGTGAGTCAACTTATCACATAACAGGACATCAGTCAAAATGACTTGGCTAATAGACATATAATCAGCACGTTGCTAAGTCTACGAGTTCTTAGCAACATGCTGCAATCTAGGAGTTTAACCAAAAAAATGGTTAGCTGTCTATATGGTCTACCAATTATTTAAACGCCTGCTCGCTAAGCCCTTTGCCACTTAGTTTCAGATCGTGGAAATAGTCCGGAACAGGTTTCCCCTGCAAATAATCTACATACAGTTTGGCAATGTACTGGGATAGCATGAAGCCGTGACCGCGCATGCCGGTGAACAGTCCAAGCTCAGGATCTACAATATATCGTGGTTCAATATAGTATCCGCTCCATACGGCCTGAAATCCCACTCCTGAAAGTTGAGGAATCCAGTTTGTGAAAATTTCGGTTGCTATCTCTATGAACTCACGAGTATTAATCTTGAGATTTTTGTCTGTCTCCAAAGCATCAATCGCCGGAGAGGCGCATCCGATAATCTGGCCTGTTTCTGCAAGCTGTTGCCCGTAAACGGCAGAAAATCCCTTGTATTTCCTGCGGTCAATGAGCATATCAAGATTAGCCCCGTCTTTGCCAAGCATTGGAAGGCGTTTTGTAATGAAAGCCTGATGTTTCACGGGGTAGAGCCCGGTTTCAATTCCCAGTTTGGATGCAAATTTTCCTGCATCGGCACCAAGTGCATTAATGAATATCTCGGTGGAGTACTCCACAAACTCCCTGTTTGGAGTCTGAACAATAACTCGGTATTCATTTCCGACTTTGCAAACATCAATGAGTTTTGTGTTTTCGAGTATTGTTCCTCCGTTTTCCAGGCCAATTGCACGGATAACGTCCAGAGTGAGCCCGGGATTTGCCTGCCAGCAGTCGTTTGTAATTAGAGCATGGCTGTATATGTTAAGATTTGGATTAAAATGACTTGAAATCTCTTTGCGGAAATCTTTTTTATCTACCATGTAGGCATCTGACCACCCCTTTGAAGCCTCAAGCGAACGGTATGTATCCTGGTCGTGTGCAAAACTGACATAGCGAATTAGCTTCAAATCTATACTGTGCCTGCTGTTAAGCTCAGTAAAAATCTCAAGATTTTGTTTGGCAATATCTGCAAGAGCCGGAAGCGAAAATGCCGGACGGCCTCCTGCAATGTTTCTCCATGAACTTCCAAGGCCATTGTTTATCAGACATGGTTTGTAACCTGCTTCGGAAAGGTACCGGAATAGCGACGAACCTGCAATTCCTCCTCCTGCAATTATTGCAGGAACTTTTTCAACCTTACGGGTACTTTTGGGGATAATTATGTTTTCGGTCTTGTTTTCAGATACCATATCTCCTAAAGTAACAAGGTTTGACATAGGTCCGCGAGGAGTGGGGTCTCCGAGAACTTCTATTCCAAATGACTTGAGAAACATTCTCGCCCTTGGTACACACCTGTTGCCTCTGCACGGTCCCATCCCTATTCGGGTGATATGCTTCAACTCGTCCGAAGAGATGACTTTCCTGTTTCCTATTGCCGAGAGCATCTTTTCGACAGTAATGTCTTCGCAGTGGCAAATAAAGGTTTTTGAATCCAGTTTTTCGTTAAGATTTAGGAGGTTTAGTTTTTCGGGATATTTTTCCTTTACAATGAATCCTCTCACTTCAAGAAGTGCTTCGCCTTCGACTGTAAGCGATTTAACCCTTGCAACATTTGTTTTATTCTCTTTCTTGAGTATTTTTTCAACGATTCCCTCGCCAAGTATCTTTCCGTCATTGTCTACCAGAAAGACTTCTGCGCCCTCTTCTGCTTTGTATTCGATAGGCAGGAAGAGCCAGTTTTTGTTTAGCTGATAGCCAAATATCGCCAGGCCGGGGCACTGGTATACACACTTCATGCAGCCGATGCACTTGTCGTAGTCAATCAGGGGAACCGTAGATGTAGAAGATTTTGTGATGGCACCATACTCACATGCAAAAGAACATGGGTTGCAGGCAAATCCGTATAGGCAGTCTATTTGCACAAATCCGGTTTTTTGCATTCTCTCTTTTGAAGGCCTGAAAGGATCCTGAATTACCCTGACAGGGTGCTGCTGAGAATCTATGTACTCTTTAGATACAGTAAGGTATTCGTCGTAGTTCGAGCGAACTCCCATATCCTGCATAATTTCCATGGCACATTGTTTACCTCGAAGTACTGCCGATGTTCCCTCTCCAATTCTCACTGAATCGCCCACTCCGTGGCACTTTCTTCCGTAAACTTCAACTCCTTTTCGGAATAGTTGGTTGTCCGGAATAAGGCCGGTACAAATATTTATACAATCTATATCATCAATAATTTTCTCGGTTCCGGGAATTGGTTTGAAGTTCTCGCATTGTGCAATAACTGCACCTACGATACCGGTTTTGTCTTCGTTTGGAATTGCCTCAAGCAAAATATGAGATGTGAGAATTGGAATACCGAGCCTTCTCACTCTGTTTGCCTGCACAGGAAATCCGCCCTCTTTTGGCATAGCCTCAATTATTGCCTTTACAGTTGCCCCTGCCTGCATCGCCTGGTAAGAGGTTAGGTAGCCTATGTTTCCGGCTCCAACGGTTAGGATCTTTTTCCCAAGCAGAGTAAGTTCGTTGTTCATCATCCTCTGAACAACAGCTGCCGTATATACTCCGGGAAGGTCGTCATTTTTGAATGCCGGCATAAACGGAACTGCGCCTGTCGCAATTACAAGATACTCTGCATCTACATATAAAATTTCCTGTTTTGCTATATCTTTTACAACTATGCGGTTGTCTTCAAGTATATCCCAAACTACCGAATCTAGAATAATTCCGGAATGATTGTCGCCGGCAAGAGTATTTGCTATGTCAAATCCCCTCATTCCTCCAAAGCGTTTCTCATTTTCAAAAAAGAAAAACTGGTGCGTTTGCATCAAAAACTGGCCGCCAATTTTACTGTTGTTGTCAATTACCAGATTATTGACAGATGCTTTATTGAGTTCTTCACGAACTGCCAGACCCGCAGGTCCGGCTCCAATAATTGCGACTGTGGTTTTATAAACTTTGGTCTTTAGATTCTTCCCTTTTTCACTTACTGGTTCTTCTTCCGGAAGGAAAGAGTCTTCTACCCTGTTTACGACTTTAACATCATCTACTTTGGTTATGCAGATACGGCGGATTTTTCCGTCTACGAGCATTTCGCATGCGCCGCATTTCCCAATCCCGCACTCAAGCGTTCTCTCTCTGTGTTCAATGCTGTGTTTGTGTACAACCTTGCCTGCCTGATGTAGTGCTGCAGCAATTGTAAAGCCTCTCTGACCCGATACTTTTTCGCCCTCAAAAAGAAATTCTACACTATCCTCTGCCGGTATGGTGAGGATAGGGTGTTCGGTAATTCTATACATAGTTAAATTTAAATTTCAACAAAAATAGTTAAAATTCGAAATTGATAATTTAAAAATCGATATATTTTGAAAATTGTATCATTTTAAGCTGTTTTGATTCCAAAATGAAATATATTTGGTGTATAAACCAATTAAAATTGAGAGAGATATGAGAAAAAGAAATTTATTTGGATTTTGCCAACCTGCAAATTTGCAGTTTTTGCTCAGTGGGTTCTTAATAGTTTTAATCCTCTACTTGTTGCCGGTAGCAGGATGTCAGGGACTTACTATTATTGACACAGGAGTTGGCACGATAAGGCTTTCCATCGACGAGGAGAGTATGAGCAAAGGAGTAATTCGTACAATGCCAGACACAAACTCCTTTATTCTTAAAATTTATGGAGGAGATACTATTTACAATGGTCTTTACGGCGCACGTCCGAAAGAGTTGAAAGTTGAGCAGGGTACTTATACTGTTGAGGTTTTCTCCTCAATAAACACAGGGCCAAAATTTGATTCTCCGGTATGGTCGGATTCTAAAAGTGTTACAGTTGCAGCTGGCAGTGTGTCTTCAATTTCACTTCTTTGCAGGCAGACAAACGGAGGGATGAGGCTTGGGTTTTCTGCGGAATTCAAAACAAAATTTTCTGCTTACACGGCAGAGGTTTATGATATCAAGGGATCATCTCCTTATTTATTTACCGAGGAGAGATTTTTGTACCTCACTCCAGGGCAGATACTTGTGAGAATGGTACCTCAAAATTCTGAATTGTCACAGATACCATTGTTTTCAAAAGTATTGGCGGCTAAGGAGATGCTAACGATAAATGTAAGGTTGGAAGGGGCCGATTCGGCTTCGATTGGAAGCGGAATTCTTATTGACTCATCTTCCTTTTGGATAACAGACAGTCTGTTGGTAGGTTCCAACGACGGCAGTACAAAAGAGAAGGCAATTTCTGTAAACAGGCTCAGCGAATATGTAGGATTAAAAGTATGGGTTTCGGGTTATATTGTGGGAGGCGACCTTACTCAAAGCGCTGTAAAATTTGATTTGCCATTTACTTCCAAATCAAATATGGCAATCGCAGCTGCTCCCGCTACAAACGACAGGTCACTTTGTTACTCGGTGAGCCTGCCTTCGGGTCCTATTCAAACAGCATTTAACCTGGTGGATAATCCGGCAAACTTTGGCAAAAAGGTATGGGTAAAAGGTACTGTAAGTGCCAAGTACCTCGGACTCATCGGGATTGATACTACAACCGAGGTGATAATTGAATGAAAATGAACTTATTCAAAATTATACATTTTGGAAGGTTTTAAGTGAAAAGATGCCGGATTTTGTTTTAAATTTGTCTCTATGAACAACAATGAGAAAATTTATTTTGCACATGAGACCTCAGTCATTGACGAAGGGTCTCAGATAGGAAAAGGAACAAAAATCTGGCATTTTTCACACATAATGCCAGGCTGTGTGATTGGAGAGGAATGCAATATTGGTCAGAATGTGGTAATCTCTCCCGGAGTCTTGCTTGGCAACAATGTAAAGATTCAAAACAATGTATCTGTCTATACCGGAGTCGTTTGTGCCGATGATGTTTTCCTTGGTCCGTCCTGCGTATTTACAAATATTTCAAATCCGCGCAGTGCAGTAAACAGAAGAGGTGAATACAGCAGGACAAAAGTGGGCAGAGGGGCAACAATAGGCGCAAATTCAACTATTGTTTGCGGACACGATATTGGCGAATATGCTTTTATTGGAGCTGGGGCAGTTATTACGAAAGCAGTTAAACCATACGCTTTGGTAGTAGGCAACCCGGCAATTCAGATAGGGTGGATGAGTAAGTTTGGACACAGGCTGCAGTTCGACTCTTCCGGCGTTGCAAAGTGTCCGGAAAGCGGCGAGAAATACCGGCTTCATAACGGCACCGTCGAGCCTGTGATCTAATTTCCAAAGTAATTAACTAACATTTGGACTTAATATTTGATTCGAAAATGCCTGATTATCTGTTAATAACACAAAATAAAGGGGGTACCACCCTCTTTATTTTGTGTTATAGCTTGATAATGAATGATATACGATCAAAATTGAAAAGTAAAAGATACTCAACTTATCTGCAATTTACGCTGTAGGCGTAAAATTGCGACTGAGGAGTACCCGTCTTGCCCCTTATTTTGTAACGAGCAAAACGTTTTCGATTGCCTCTTTAAAAGTAGCTTTCGGAAGGGCTCCCTGTGACATTTGCGGCGCCGAATTCATTGGGCAAAATAGAATAGTAGGGATGCTGCGTATGCCAAATGCTCCTGCAAGATCCTGTTCTGCTTCGGTATCAACTTTATATACATAGATTTTATCGCTGTATTCTGCTGCGAGTTCCTCAAGAACAGGAGCTACCATTTTACATGGACCGCACCAGTCTGCATAGAAATCTATTATACATGGTTTGTCGCCGAGGTACTTCCACTCTGTTGGACTAGCCTCGTAATTGGCAACTTTTTTAAGAAATTCTTCTTTTGTAATGTGTATTGCTTTCATAATATTTAATTGTCTAATTTTTATTATTTAATTATACTGTTTATTGTTTTTTTGCAATCATTAAAAATTGCTCATACTCTTTTCCGTTTTTGAAAATTGAGTTGTATGAACAAGTTGTAACAATCTCCATTTCGCTGAACTCAATCTGCTGGGCAAGGTATGGTATGCTAAACCCATTGTGGGCAACGCTCTCTTCTCCGTGAAAAGTGCCATCCTCTTCCTTAAGGTCTCCAATGACCATCAAGCCGCCGGGTTTAAGGATATTTGCAGATATGTGTTCAAAAGTGGCCTGAATGTCTTCCACATGGTGAAGGGCCATAAGAGAAAATACAACATCTATATCTTTTGTATGGTATTTGTAAATATCTCCGAGAATTACTGTTGCTCTTTCTGGGCTGAACGCCTGTTCTTCAGATGCATTTTCAAACTTTTTTAAAAGTACATCTACCATGGAAGCGGAATTGTCAAGAAACACTGTGGATTTTACAAGCGGTGCTACTTCCATCCCTACCAGCCCTGTACCGCAACCGAAGTCGAGAACTTTGTGCTCTTTATTCAAATTTACATTTTTTAGAACCTGATCTACAAACTTCCCTGCCATCTCCAGTTTCATTGGAGAATCCCATTCTTCTGCTTTATGCTTAAAGTAGTCTGTCATTCTTCATTCTCCTTCTTTGGCTTACTTTTAAACATGCTGAATATAAGGCCTCCTAAAAGGATTCCGTATAAAGTGCTGTTGAGTGGAGATGAGGTTATTGGGCAGGTTCCGCTGTTGCATCCGATAAAATACCAGTAAAGGTATCCTCCCAGAGCTCCTGCGAATCCGCCGGCAATAACGAGCCATTGACTTTTTATGAATTTTATAATTTTCTCTTTCACTATATTCTAAATTTGTACAAAGATAAAATGTATTTTCTAATAAAACAAATTTCCAATGGAAAATATTTATAAACGAAATAAGTTGTATAATTATAACCATTAAAACCTGTTTTGGTTCGATTTTAGCA
The DNA here is from genome assembly GCA_003513895.1 of Rikenellaceae bacterium. GTDB lineage: Bacteria > Bacteroidota > Bacteroidia > Bacteroidales > UBA932 > Bact-08. The sequence continues at coordinate 7,622 of DOSU01000144.1, read as the reverse complement.
GTTGAAAAAACAATATTCAATTTATTGTGTTATTAATTGGTAAAACTAAAACATATGTCTTATAATTTACTCAAAGGAAAAAGGGGTCTTATATTTGGAGCTCTTAACGAACACTCAATCGCTTGGAAAACAGCAGAAAGAGTTTATGAAGAGGGTGGGAGATTTGTGCTTACAAACACTCCGGCATCTATGAAGATGGGTACAATCGATGTTCTGGCTGCAAAGTGTGAATCTATTGTCATCCCCGCTGATGCTACAGATGTAGACGACCTGGAAAACCTTATAATCAAAGGTATGGAGTTTTTAGGAGGAAAGTTTGATTTTGTTCTGCACTCGATTGGTATGTCTCCAAATGTGAGGAAGGGCAGGACTTACGACGATCTCAATTATCAGTATCTCCATCAGACGCTGGATATTTCTGCAATTTCCTTCCATAAAATATTACAAAGCTGCCGAAAGGTGGATGCAATTAACGACTGGGGTTCTGTAGTGGCATTGTCTTATGTCGCAGCTCAGAGAACTCTCTACGGTTATAACGATATGGCAGATGCTAAAGCTCTTCTTGAATCAATAACACGCAGTTTCGGGTATATCTACGGCCGTGAAAGAAATATCCGAATTAACACTGTTTCGCAGTCTCCTACCCAAACAACAGCGGGTGGTGGAATAATGGGATTTGACAAGCTGATGGACTTTGCCGAGAGAATGTCGCCACTGGGAAATGCTACTGCAGATGAATGTGCCGACTACATTGTTACACTTTTCTCGGATCTCACTCGCAAGGTGACAATGCAAAACCTCTTCCACGACGGAGGCTATTCAAGCATGGGTATGAGTCTTGGCGCAATGAGCGTGTACAGGGACGGGCTTGAGTATACAGACGTGAAAGATGACAAGAGCCACAAAGCAGGCAAGAAGAAAACAGAATAAATTTATCTTACGGATTAAGAATGTCAAGCTTCTCAAAGAGAGAGCCTCTCTTTGAGAAGCTTGAATCCGTTTGCGCTTGCCCGGAGTGAAGCTCCGCTCTTAAGCTGAATGTTGTAGGTCTCCTTGCCATAAAGCTCTGCCCGTGTTATCTTTGATGAGTTAACGATGCTGGAGCGATGTATTCTGACAAAATAAGCAGGTAAATGGTATTCAAAATACTTCATTGTCTGCTCTTTGATGTGCCTGCCAGTATCGGTATAGAGCATCACATAATCGCCATAAGCCTGGATGTATTGAATTTCCTCTAATCTAATGATGTGAATTTGCGAACCTTCTTTCACCGGTATGTGGTCAATAATTTCACCTTTTTCCGGAGCCGACGAACACTCTTGTTCGGACTCTTCTGTGCTACTGTAAATCTTTGGTTTATTATACCACATTTCAAGAATGGTCCAGCAAAAAAGTCCGAAAACCAGATAGAGGACGATGTTTGATGAAAATTGATTGCGAGCCTCTCCTCCAAGAGCAGATATTATTGCGAATGTTCCTGCAAGGGAAACAAACTGAGCCAGCAGCGCAATTGCAATCTTTGCCTGAATTGCTTTAAGGTAGTCGGTTATATAACGGTAAAAGTAACCGGACGAAGTAAGAATTACAATGTATGTGAGGCTTCCTGTTATTCCGTCTTTATAAGAGAGATTTCCGTAAAGAGTAAGCAAAAGCCAGAGGATTGCTGTTAAAACAATAGTAACAGCAAATCCTGCCAGCTTTTGAATATTTTCTTCCGAAAAACCCCCGATCATAGTTAACTTTTAATTTCAACCCCGCTAAAGGAAATATTTCCGCGGATGATGAGTTTATGTTCAGTGTCCTGAACACCGTTGGCCCAAAACCGTTTGTCGTCATTTCCGCTGAAGAAATGGTGCAAATTCGATTTAACAGTCCAGTTGTGAGGTACAAAGATTTCAATTCCGCCAAATGAACAATCTATATCGATGTAAGTTTCAGGTGCTTCAAGCGATGTGCGTCTCAGGTCGATAAGTGTGCTTCCGAAAGTGTTTGAAATTCTTGCTCCTTTAAAAACCGGATCAAGAAAAATCTGATTTACAGAACCAAACGCATTATTAGAAGTTATAAATCCATCTGCGGTTTTAAATGAATTATCATTGCCAAAACCGGCTCTGTTACTCATAAACGTACCTGGCTTCCAAAGTTTGAAAAGCAGCATAATTCCTATGAGAACAAAAAGGATTGGCCAGTAGGTGCCTACCCAGTGGTATCCTAATCCTGTGATGCGCGGAATAAGGAAAAACAGTCCCACGCCAATGAGAATTCCACCGCCAACAAGTTGCTTTTTAAAAATAGAATTAAGCCCGAGAACAATTAGAAGCATCTGCCATGAAATGAAAATCCGGAAAACATTATAATCGATAAGTTCCAGATTTCTTGCCAAAAAAATTAAACCTGCAGCAATAAGAATTGCTGCGGTGAGAACAACTGGCATTCCGCCATTACGGGAGCGTCTCCCATCGTGAATTACATGCATAATAGATTTTTTTTAAAATTACGGAACAAAAGTATTTGTCTCAAAATGGTTTCACAATATAAAATCGGCGTATTCCTGTCAAAAGTCGATAAAAAACCGGAATTTTACGACAAAAATTCTAATCATTTTTATCTGGTATGAAAAAAGCTCCGACAATCATTCGATTATCGGAGCTTCCGGCGGTATGGACGGGACTCGAACCCGCGACCCTCTGCGTGACAGGCAGATATTCTAACCAGCTGAACTACCACACCAGTTACCCTTTTGGGATTGCAAATATAGAGATGATTTTATTAATATCAAAATTTCAGAAATGAATTTGTACTATTTTTTTGTAAAAAAGGAGAAGTGAACATTTCCGTATTTTTTCTCCTTTATGAAGTTTGAGTTATTCTTAAAACTAAATGCAGCAGGGTGTTCAAAAATGAGGATACCATCTTCCTTAAGAATTGGAAACGAAAGTATTTTATCGGGTATTCCATCAAGTCCCGAGATTTCATATGGCGGATCGGCGAAAATTATATCGTACTGAATCCGGCATATTTCCAGAAAGTCGAAAACATTATGTCGCACAACCTGCATCCCATTAACTTCCAGTTTTGAAATGGAGGATTTTATAAAATTATAGTGAAGTGTGTTCATCTCTACCGATGTAATCATTGGACAGCCTCGGGATGCAAACTCGAATGAAATGCTTCCGGTTCCGGAGAAGAGGTCGAGGACAGATAATTCAGAAAAATCGTATTGATTTGACAGAATGTTGAACAGACCTTCTTTTGCAAAGTCTGTGGTAGGCCTTGCCTTATAGTTTGAAGGAGGTAATATCTGCTTGCCTCTCAGTTCTCCGCCAATTATTCTCATATGGCAAATGCCAGAGGCGAATATTTAAGCTCAATTTCAGATGATCCCATATTTATATGGGGGTGTTTGAAATGCCTCACTTTAGGGAAGTATTTTGTCATATTTGTCATATCCTCTTCCCGGAAGTTGCCCGAAAAGAATACCGTTGTTTGTTCCTGGTTAAGCTGAACCTGTTTCATTGCAAGAAATACATAGTAAAGAACTGTATTAAATTGCAAAGCAGAGAAAGAGTTACAGTACATAACCCTGTTTCCTTCGGATACAACTATGTGTACATTTCCCTTGTGGTACTGAATAAAAATTTTGTTATGTTCTTCAAACAATCCTATGTTGTTTAATATTTGATATACCGACGGGACTACCCGGAACTCCGGTTGAACCTTTTTTATGACGTTAAGAAATGTGCTGTTTACAGCAAAAACAATTACCATCTCCTGTTCCGGAATCTCTATAGTGTTTATTTCGTCAAACTCGTCTAAAGTGTGCAGCTTCTGAAGTTGAAAACTGGCTTCTTCCTGTTTGAATAATTTTATAGGAATAAGAGCATATTTATGAGTGTTATAAATAACTTCCACTGAGTTATATTTTTTTGCAACCAGAGGAAAGTTTTCCAGTAATTTAGCAGTGCTTCTGCAAACAGAATCTATGTCTGCATAGCTCATATTAAATTCCGACTGAAAAAGAAAGTGACACTTCTTTTCGGCATCGTTGACAATAGAAAAAGAAAATCCATTCAAGTCGGCCTGAATGGATAATCTGTATTGAATTGTCTTTTCCAGCCCAAGCTGCTTATTGACAATAATTGGCATTTTTATTCCCAGTTACCTGCATTATTATTTGGTGCTTCAATACTACCAACCTTCAAGCCTGGATATCTGTCTACATCTTTACGATCGGCGTTAAGGTTTACGATTAGTTGCCTGTTAAGACCATTTAGTAAAATGTCAAAAGGAATTGCAGCTTCGAATAAAGGAACTTCTACGCCTGATACTTTACCAATGATTGCTTTCATTTCTATTCTCTGCCCTCCGCTAAACGGAATTATTGCTATTGAGTCAATAATGAAGCCTTGTCTTTTAAGAAGAGTGTCTTTAACTGCAATCTTAATACTGTCGCGGAAAACTCTTTTTTGTGCAACAGCAACCGAGTCGTCCATCGAACCAACCTGTTTGATAACAGTAATTATTCCGCTATTGTAGAAATTAATCAACGAATCAAGATTTCCGGAGAACTTATTGTACTTAGCTTTATAAGCAACCTGAAGTGTACGGATGTCCTTAAGTCTTTCAATTGCAATAGTCTCTCTGTATCTGCGCTGCTTTTCAAAAACCACCGGCTCCTGAATGCTGGTGTAAATGATGTAGCCTATTACTAATACTATAAGAGGCAGAACAACATAAGTAATTACTTTTTTCATTGGTAGTTATAGGGTTTATATTAATTATTCAATAAGTTCACAAAATTAAAATAAATATTTAGACCCCGCAATAAATTTTCTATTTTTGTGCTAATTATTTTATTATGAAGATCTATTTCGGCGAAGAAATTGTTATTGATATATTGGATGCTGTTAAAAAGGCAAATAAAATCGTTATTGTGACCCATACAAACCCGGACGGTGATGCTATTGGATCTGTTACGGCGTTGGGAAACTATCTGTCGTGTATAGGTAAAGAAAACACAATAATTATTCCTGATCGTTATCCCGAATATCTCTCTTTTCTTGATCCCACCAATGAAATTCACATAAATGACGAAAACCCTCAGAAAGCCAGGGATATAATAAGCGAGGCAGACCTTATTTTTGCTCTTGACTTCAATCAGCTTAGGAGAACAGAGAGTCTGGAGATGCCAATAAAATCGACCAAAGCAATTAAAATCCTTATTGACCATCATCCCGATCCCGAAAGTGAAGCATTTGATTTTGTTGTCTCTTCGACGGAAGTCTCTTCGGCATGCGAACTGTTGTATTGGATAATTAAGAAAATGAATCATCATTTAAAAGTGTTGATGCCAGTGGCTGTAGCAAATTCGCTTTATGTTGGAATGATGACAGATACAAATAACTTCTCCAATTCTGTATCCGGAAGTACTTTTAAAATGGCGGGCGAAATTCTTGACTCTGGAGTAGATAAAGAAATTATTCAATTAAAGGTTTTTGGGGGGTTTTCTCAAAACAGAATGAGGCTGCTTGGTCATGCTCTTTTAAATAAAATGACAATACTTAAAGAGCTTGGTGCAGGTTATATTATTCTCACGAAATCCGAACTGGAACAATTCGGATTCAGCGAAGGAGATACCGAAGGATTTGTTAATATGCCGCTCAACATAAGCGGTATAACTATTTCTGCTCTTTTTTCCGAAAAAGAAGACCAAATTCGTGTTTCGCTCAGGTCTTCGGACGATTTTTCAGTTAATAAGTTTGCCAGAAAGTTTTTCAACGGGGCCGGGCACGAGAGAGCTGCAGGTGGAAAACTGTTCATACCCGTGGGAGATGTACCACAATATTTCGAAAAAAGTCTTAAGACTATGCTCAATAAGCAAAAAAGGGCACAAGATTTGTAAAATGTAAAGAACAAAAATATTCGCTTGAAAAATATTGCCATTTCGGTTCTGCTATTAATTTCGGTTTTGTTCCTTTCGTGTCAGAAACAGGAGCAGGAGATATCTGTTGCTTCTCAGGAAAAAAGCATTGAAAGCTTTGTGAAATCTCAGACAGGCAAAAGAGTTGTTCTCAAAGGAGGAGTCAACAGAGTTGTAATTGAAGAAGGTGCCGGCGATACTCTTGCAAACGGTGATTCACTCATTCTCGAATACGCTGCATTCATCTTCAGTTCCGGCAAAGGAGTGATTTTTGATACTAACATTCCCGAAATTGCAACTATTGCCGGTATAGACATTTCCAACAGCGGCATGGCAAATTTTGGTATAGAGCTCGGAACGACCTTACTTATAGAAGGTGTTGAGATTGGTTTGACAGGAGTCCGGAAGGGAGAACACAGTTATATTCTCTTCTCTTCAAGATTCGGATACGGCAATAAAGTAATTGGAATCGTTCCAAAGTATTCTCCTCTGATATTTGAGGTTTGGATAAAAAACGTAAAAAAGAATTAATTTTATAACTTTGCTTGCTTATAATTAAGTGATAATATACAAAAAGCTGATGAACAGAATTTTAAAACTTAGCTCAATTTTTTTCTTATCAATGGTTGCATTTTCTTGTGCAAGAGAAGTTGAGGAAGGTCAAGATGATATAGAAAAAAGAGTACTGGATGCATATATACACGTTGTACATAAAGACACTCTACAGCCTACTGCATCAGGGCTTTACATAATTCCCGGTAAAAGTGGAGATGGATTATTAGTTGAAAGCCTAAATGGTGTATATGTAAGATATTCTACTTTGGACCTTAAGGAAAACTACATCAGCACAACTGATGAAAATATTGCAAAGAGAGTAGGTGGCTTTTCGTATGGGTCTTATTATGGTCCTTATCTATTGGAGATTGGCTACAATACATCCATTAAAGGACTGGAAGAGGGGATGAAAGGAATGAAAGAGGGCGGAACTGCCAGGTTTATAATTCCATCATGGCTTTCGGACTATGAAAATTCCGGTAGCAATAAAATCCATACAGTAACTACTATTTACGATGTTGAAATCATCAAAGTGGTCAAAGACATGAAAGTTTTCCAGACAGATACACTTGAGGCATACAGCAATAAATACTGGGGCGGAATAGACTCAATTACTAACAATTATTACTTTAAAACAATCTCCTCTTCAACCGGAGATTCTATAAAAGTTAATTCGGCATTGCAATATTATTACGTTGGCAAATTGCTGGACGGGTTTGTGTTTGATACAAACATTGAAGATACAGCAAGGAAATACAACATTTATGACGCAACCAAATCGTACCTTCCTCTTGATCTTACAGCACATGTCGAAACTGAAACCGGAGATGGGAAAGTAATTAGAGGTATGGCAAAGTCAATCCTAAAAATGAAGTACGGGGAAAAGGCCATTACTTTTTTCTCTTCAGAATATGGTTACGGTTCAACAGAGAAACCTTTTGGCCGCTATCAGCCAATGTTCTTCTACATAGATGTTCTTAAGAAAAAATAATCGGCAAAAAATACAGATTAAAAAAGGTCAACCTGAAAAGTTGACCTTTTTTTGTTTTCAACTATATTTTCAAATGCCACATTATGTCCCGTCCTGAAATAGGTTGACTGATTTTAACAAATATAAGTAAATGAGTTCATTTAATTTATCACTTTT
>DOSU01000159.1 GCA_003513895.1 Rikenellaceae bacterium | reverse complement strand
TTCTGCGGCTTCTATTGCCGTTTTGCCGGAGGCGGATGAATTTGATATAGAACTAAACATAAGTGATGTCAGGAAGGACACTTTTTGCTCTTCGGGACCGGGTGGTCAATCTGTAAATACAACATATTCTGCAATCCGGCTTACTCACGTACCTACCGGGATTGTTGTTCAGTGCCAGGATGAAAAATCTCAGATCAAGAACTACGAAAAAGCACTGGCAGAACTTAGAACACGCCTTTATAACCTGGAGTATGAGAAGTATCTGAATGAGATTTCTGCAAAAAGGAAAACAATGGTATCTACCGGAGACCGTTCTGCAAAAATCCGTACATACAATTACCCCCAGTCGAGGGTGACAGATCACCGAATAAATTATACGATGTACAACCTTCCGGTTTTTATGGACGGAGCTATTCAGGAGGCAATTGATCTGTTACAAATAGCCGAAAACTCAGAAAGACTAAAAGCTGCAGGGGAATAATATGAACAGCAAAGAGTTATACGGGAACATTCTTAAAAAGCACAGTTTTCTTTGTGTTGGGCTTGATTCCGATTCTTCACTCTTACCGTCGCATCTCTCCTCTTCTCATCACCCTATATTTAATTTTAACAGGGCAATAATTGATGCAACGGCAGAATATGCTATTGCGTTCAAGCCAAACCTTGCATTTTATGAAGCAGAAGGAGCAAAAGGGTGGGAGCAGCTTGAAAAAACTGTCGAATATATCCGAAAAAAAGACTCCTCGATTTTTATTATAGCCGACGCTAAGCGTGGAGACATTGGCAACACTGCAAATCGCTATGCCAAAGCATTCTTTGAAAGGATGGATTTTGATGCAGTCACACTCTCTCCCTATATGGGAAGGGATTCGGCAGAACCTTTTCTAAAGTATAAAGATAAATGGGCAATTATTCTTGCTCTTACATCCAATACATCGGCAACCGATTTTGAGATGAGGGATTTGGTTTCTGACAATACCGGCGCTTCTTACAAGAGTCATCCCCTATATCGCAATGTTATCGAAACAGCAATGGAGTGGGGAAACACGGACAATACGATGTTTGTAGTTGGTGCAACACGACCGGAGAGACTCAGCGAAATTCGCGATTACTGTCCGGATCATTTTCTTCTGGTTCCCGGCGTAGGAGCACAGGGCGGTACAATCGAAGAGGTTGTGCGACATGGTATGAATAGTCGTTGCGGCCTTATTGTAAACATGTCGAGAAATATAATTTTTGCCGGAAACGGCAAAGATTTCGATGAAATTGCTGCCGAAAAAGCAAAAGAGGCCGCTTGTGAAATGGCCTCTCTTCTTAACTCGAAATAATCTGATTCGACTCGAAATAATCTAATTTTATTAGACCTCTACAATACCAAAAGTATCTTCTGTTTCACTTAAATCGGATTCTTTGACAGTTTCTATCACTACCGGATCCGGTAGCTTTGCAATAATGGTTTGAGTACCTTTTACTTTTTGACCTCTTGTAACCTGAATTCTTGATTCAACAGGCAAAAAAATGTCAACTCTGGACCCGAACTTAATAAAGCCTACCTGTTCGCCTTGTTGTGCAATGTTACCCTCTTTTGCATAGCATACAATTCTTCTTGCCAGAAGCCCTGCTATTTGCCTGAACAAAACAGGTGCAGACTCTGTTTCGACAACAATTGATGTACGTTCATTTTTTTCGGAAGATTTTGGATGCATTGCTACCATATAGTTCCCCGGATGATATTTGTAATACTTAACTAGTCCTTTAACAGGAAACCAGTTAACGTGAACGTTGAAAATACTCATGAAAATAGAAACCTGAATGCAGTTTCGTTTAAGATATTCCCCTTCGTACACCTCTTTAACGATAACAACACGCCCGTCTGCAGGAGAAATTACCGAACTGTTGTCCTGAACCGGAATCCGGTTAGGAGAGCGGAAAAACCTTACAATTATAAAAAACAGCAGGGCAGCTGATGCAGAACAGATGTAAAATGCCGTTCCGGGTTTAAGTATGAAAAAAAGTGCAGCCGTTATTATCGAAATAATAAGGAAGCTTTTGAAAACAATACCGTATCCCTCTTTATGAATTCCCATTAAAATTTCAAATTAGTGAAAATAGTTTTATATACATAATTGCTAAAGGAAATGAGAGCAATGCTCCGTCAAAGCGATCCAGAAGACCGCCGTGGCCGGGCATAAGGCTGCCGGAATCCTTCACGCCAAAGTTACGCTTAAATTGAGATTCGGCCAAATCGCCAACAACTCCGAACAGATTTATTATTAAAGCAATAATTATTGTATGTACAATTGAAAATTCCAAAAGCCCCGTGTAATGTATTAGAACAGCGAAACCCAAAGCCGAGAAGAAGCCTCCGAAGAAACCTTCCCATGATTTTTTAGGAGATATTGAGGGGAATAGTTTATGACCGTTTTTCTGCCCGAAAAGCATTCCGAATACGTAGGCTCCAATATCGGAAATCCAGAGTATTATTAAGAAAAACAGAAGTATGTTTCCGTAAAAAGTTCCGTCACTTCTAAAAACTATTAGGTTAATAAGGGCAAGAGGCAAAGAAACATAAAGGAGAGAGCCGGACATAAACTGGTTCTTACTGTATGAATCCCCTTTGCTGTAGAATAAAAGAGATGCATTCAACGCAACATAAGGAATAGTTATCAAGAGCAGAATATATGGAGATACTCCGAAGGCCTGTACAATGAAAAATAAAATAAACAACAAAACGCCGGTAAAAACAGCAATAACTTTCGAAATCCGATAGCTGGATCCAAGACTTGTCTGAAGATATTCATGCGTAATCATGGCAGTTATGAATATCATAACTGCACCATATGTGATTGGTCCAATTAATATTGACCCAACCATAATAATAAGAAAAACCAGGCCGCTTAAAGTTCTTACTACTGTATTGTTCATTTTAGCTCAACAGATTTCCCTACTCTTTTTCCAAAGATTACTTCAAGATCTTCTGCAAAGATAACCTCTTTTTCGAGCAACAACTCTGCAAGTTTAGTAAATCCCTCAAGATGTTCGCTTAACACTTTTGTTGCCATTTGATGTGCCTGATTTACAAAGCTTTTTGCTTCTGAGTCTATGAGCTCTGCCGTTTTTTCGCTATAGGGTTTTCCTATTGTAAATCCGGCAGAATCTGTAGAGTCGTAAAAGGAGATGTTTCCCACTTTATCGCTCATTCCCAGATATGAGACCATAGCATATGCCTGTTTGGTGATTTTCTCAAGGTCGCTTAACGCTCCGGTGGAAATCTTGCCGTTGATTAACTCTTCGGCAACTCTGCCTCCCAGAGTGGCTGCCATCTCGTCCATCATTTGCTCTGTGGTTGTTATCTGGCGTTCTTCCGGCAGATACCAGGCTGCGCCTAATGCTCTTCCTCTTGGTATGATTGTGACTTTTAGCAAAGGATTTGCATTTGGGAGTATCCAGCTTACTGTTGCATGGCCGGCTTCGTGAAAAGCAATTGTGCGTTTTTCGTCCGGAGAAATTATCTTGCTTCTTCTTTCGAGTCCGCCTATTATTCGGTCAACTGCATCAAGAAAGTCCTGTTTTTCTATAAACTGTTTATTGTTCCTTGCGGCAATAAGGGCGGCTTCGTTACAAACATTTGCAATGTCTGCTCCCGAGAATCCCGGTGTCTGTTTTGCAAGAAAATCAATTTCAAATCCATCTACAAGTTTAAGGTCGCGTAAATGAACTTTAAATATTTCAACCCTCTCTTTGAGTTCGGGCAAATCTACATGAATCTGTCTGTCAAACCTTCCTGCCCTCATGAGAGCCTTGTCCAGAATGTCTGCACGGTTTGTTGCAGCGAGTATGATAACTCCTGAATTCGAACCGAATCCATCCATTTCAGTAAGCAGCTGGTTAAGAGTGTTTTCTCTTTCGTCGTTTGATGAAAATCCTGCGTTCTTCCCTCTGGCGCGACCAACAGCATCAATTTCATCAATGAATACAATACACGGCGCTTTCTCCTTTGCCTGGCGGAAAAGATCTCTTACTCGTGAAGCTCCAACGCCTACAAACATTTCAACGAAATCGGAACCGGAAATGGAGAAAAACGGTACATCGGCCTCTCCGGCAACGGCTTTGGCCAAAAGGGTTTTTCCTGTACCCGGAGGACCGATCAACAATGCGCCTTTAGGAATTTTTCCTCCCAGATTCGTGTATTTCTTTGGATTTCGAAGAAAGTCAACAATCTCCATTACCTCTACCTTTGCCTCTTCAAGACCAGCTACATCTTTGAATGTAATTTTCACATTATTCTCTTTATCGAATAGCTTGGCCTGAGATTTACCTACAGAAAAAATTCCTCCGCCCTGCGATCCTCCGCCTCCCATACTTTTGTTCATTCTGCGGAAAAAGAAAACCCATAAACCTATGAGCATAAGCGGTAAAAGGAGCCATTCCAGGGCTTTGCCAAAATAATTGGTTCTCTGTTCGGTTTCAACAGAAAATCGCTTGGCAGGATCAAGCCCGGCCATAACAGAATCTACCTGCTCTTCCAGATTGAAATTACCGGAAACTATAAAGAAAAAATGGGGTCCAAACTTTGGTTCTTTTCCCCCAAACATGTTTTTGTATTTAGGTAGATTGGCCTTTTTGATGTAGACCTCGGCCATGTTTTCATTAGTCACAAAGACTATTTTTTCGACATCGCCTGCAGAAATCATATTGTTCTTCACTTTTAGCCACTCGGTTTTAACCGGTTCTCCCCCTTGATATGATGTCCACATAATGGCAATACCTGTAAGGATAATCATTATTATCCAGAGGTTATTGAATTTAGGCGGTTTTATCTTCTGAAGCTGTTTGTTGAAATTATTCTTGTTGTCTGTATTGTTTTCTGTGCTCATGTGTTTGATTATTCTGTGTATGTTTTTCTATCGGCATCTGCCCAAAGGTCTTCCAGTCTGTAAAACTGGCGATACTCTGTTTTAAAAATGTGAACTACAATGTTTGTGTAGTCGAGTATTATCCAGAAAGCATTTTCCTTTCCCTGTGCCCTTACAACCTTTCTGTTGCAGCGTTTAAACATCATCTCTTCTACATTATCTGCAATAGCCAGCACCTGAGGTGTAGAATCGGCATTGCAGACTATAAAATAATCGGAAATGGCTGTGCCTATTTTTTTTAGGTTGAGAGAACTAACGATTTGTGCCTTTTTGTCGAGCATTGCCTGGGCAATGCAATTTAGTTCTATGATATCAGTGTCAATAATATTGATGTCTGCAGTAATTACAGGAGATTCTGCTTTCTTTTCCTTAGCAACTTTTTCTTTGGTCACTTTCTCTTTAACCACCTTGTCTTTGGTAACTTTTTTCTCTTTAATAGCTTTCTCTACTTTCTCTTTGATAACTTTTTTCTCTTTGATTACCTTCTCTGTAGTAATCTCACTCTTTTTCTTTATTGGCACAATAGTTGTTTTTTAAATTATAAAATTTCGATTTCTGTACTGCAATTTTGCGGCCAATTTAACTATAATTTTTTTGCTAATGGATATTATTTGGTTTAACACCATAGACTCTACTAATAAAGAGGCACTTAGGCAGCTAGAAACAGCTGAAGACTTCACTGTAATTGCTGCTGAATATCAGACAGCCGGAAGAGGGCAAAAGGGAACCAGCTGGGAGAGTGCACCCGGTAAAAATCTCACTTTTTCTCTTATCCTTAAGCCGGATTCATTACGAGCAGAAAATCAATTTGTTATATCTCAGATTGTTACTCTTGGAATAGTCTCTTACCTAAAAAAACTTTCGATTGAAGCAAAAATAAAATGGCCAAATGACATATATGTGGGTGATAAAAAAATATGTGGAATACTCATGGAAAATATGATTGAAGGTGCCAATTTGTCAGCATCAATTGTTGGGATTGGTCTTAACATAAATCAGGATGTTTTTGTGTCCGACGCTCCAAACCCTACATCGGTAAAATTGATTAAAGGAGAAGAATTCGAATTGAAAGATGAGTTGCAAAAGCTATCATCGGCAATTTATGATATTTATTATCCCTACAAATCATTTTCTTCGGGCAATCTGGCAGATAAAATTTCCAGCCGCTATCACAACTCGCTATACAGACTTGAAGAGTTTCATAAGTTTCAGGAGACTCCGGCAGGAGAGGTATTTGAGGGCAGAATTATGGGAATAAGTTCAAATGCCTGCCTGATAATAGAAAAACGAGATTCATCTACCTCCGAATACTCTTTCAAGGAGATAAAATATATACTTTAGGCAGAGATTAAAGTTTTTTTAAATTTTTGATAACCTCCATTGGATTTGGAGCTCCGAATACAGAGTTTCCGGCAACCAGAATATTTGCTCCAGCCCTTACAAGTGCCGGACCATTTTCTTCATTAACTCCTCCATCGACTTCAATTAGGCACGAAGGCGAAATCTTTTGAACAATCTCTCTTAGTTTTTTAATTTTCAAAAGAGAATTCTCAATAAATTTTTGCCCGCCGAATCCCGGATTTACAGACATAATTAGTACAAAGTCGGATTCGGGAAGTATTTCGTGAAGCAAGTTAACCGGAGTATGAGGATTGAGTGCTATTCCTGCTTTCATTCCAAGAGAACGGATCTTCTGTAGCGAGCGGTGGAGATGTGTGCAGGCCTCCCAATGTACACTAAGGTATTTAACTCCTAATGCTGCGAACTCTTCGATGTATCTGTCGGGATCAACTATCATCAAATGGGCATCAAGCGGTTTTTTTGCATTTTTGGCAATTGCTTTTACAATAGGGAATCCGTACGAAATGTTTGGTACAAAAACACCATCCATAATGTCGAGATGGAACAAATCGGCATCGCTGTCGTTTACAAGTTTTACCTGTTCGTCCAATTTACCAAAATCGGAAGATAGCATCGAAGGGGCAACTAATACACCCATAGCCGTTTATTTTAATTTTTTCAATATATCCAGTAGCAATAACCAGAATTTCTCTACAGAGGCAATGTCCAGCTTCTCTCCCGGTGCGTGGGCCCCTTTTATTGTAGGACCAAAGGAGATTATATCCATCTTGGGGAACTTGTCAATTATAATTCCACACTCGAGGCCGGCATGAATCGCCCTTACAATTGGTTCAACTCCGAATAGTTTCTTATATGATTCTACACTCTCCCTCATAATCCTGGAGTCCAGTTTTGGCTGCCAGCCGGGATAGTCGGTTTCATGTTTTACTTCTGCTCCCGCAAGACGCATAATC
>DOSU01000007.1:50204-52586 GCA_003513895.1 Rikenellaceae bacterium | reverse complement strand
CAGGCAGCCTCTTAACATTGACTTTTTTTAGTGACAAAACACCGATAATCAGTGTTTTTCTGTGGAGATGGGCGGACTCGAACCGCCGTCCAAACAAATCATCCAAAAGCTTTCTACACGCTTATTCTGTTATTGATTGTCGGTAATGAGCTGCCAACAGGCAGGCCACTCAAAACTTATTCTCTGTTTTTACTTTGAACACTTTAGAGAAGTAGATGTCCGCAGCACAACTTGGATGATACCCCATATGCCGGTACTGAGTTGGCTTAAAGCCCGGCGGGATACTCGTCGCGGCCGGACCTAGCCGGCGGCGATAAAGCGATTAAGCATAACTTAATTACGCAGCGAGTGCATAGTTGTTGTTGCCAGTTATGGCTTGTGTTCCGGGATTAACGAGCCGGCCTCACCACGCTCGACGTGCTTACTTTCCGATTCAATTTGCTGTCAAAACCAAAACATCCCCGAAAAGTTATTGCAAAGGTATACAAAAAAAGAGCCAATCTGAAAATTTGCTGTTTTATAAGAAAAGATGGCAATTTCTTATGACAAAATGATTATTTCTAATGACATAAATTGTTATTTCCTTAAGAAGAACGGGGAAATATACCTCCAAACACCTTCAAAGAATGAAATCATTCCAATGATAACAATTACAACTCCCGATATTCTGTTTATCATGAGCAGTTGCCTGAGCCTGAATTTCTTTCTGAAAAGATTTATTGCTGTGCTTAGAATGAACCACCATGATGCAGCGCCTAAAAAAACTCCACCAAGCGTGGCTGTGATAACCCTGTTTGCGCTCTCACCGTTTATTTCGAGCCCAACGAAAGCAAACATTCCTAAAATCAGAAAAACTGCTCCCGGGTTGGAAGCGGTCATGAAGATTGCAGAAAACAGATCTTCTGCATGTTTATTTCCGCTCTTTTTTTGTTGGCGTATTTGCTTAACCGGATTAGTGAGGTATATTTTGAGACCAAGAAGGCCAACAATAAGTCCTCCAAAAAGCAAAACGCCTTTTTCGTATTCAACTATGAAACTTTGAACATATGCAAGGCCAAGAATTGCAATGGCTGCAAAAAATGTATCTGTAATTGAGGCTCCCAGGCCTGTAATAAATCCGGAATTTCTTCCTTTGCTCAGGGTTTTTTGAACACACATCACACCCATTGGACCCAGTGGTATGGATGCCCCCATTCCTACAATAAAACCCTTAATAAAATCAATAAGCATATGTTAAATCTGAATTTTCAATCTCTACTCCAAAAATAGAGTTTTTTTTTGAGCCATCAATATTATATGATGGTAAATGATTCGACAGTACAATATTTTAAGATTTTATGGTATATTTGAATACATTTTTTCTAATAGCCATCTAATGAGATTAAGAGCAGGAAGAAAATCAAAAATCATCGCCGCACTTGTCTTTTCAGGCGCAACTCTTTTATCTCTCCCTTTTTTATTTTCCGGTCTTGGAATTCTCATTCTTGTTGCCCTTGTTCCTGTTTTGTTTTTGGAGAAGTATATCTCAGATAATAAAACCAAATTGGGTTGGCTGTATATATATCTTACATTTTTTTTGTGGAATACATTTACAACTTACTGGATTGGTTTTGCCAACTTCCCCGGTGCCATAGGAGCAATAATTCTGTACTCTCTGGGTGTAACGCTTGTTTTTAAAGGATACAGCTGGTTCCGGAAAAAATTCAACAATGCTCTCGGATATGCTTTTCTTGTTCTGGGCTTGATTGCATATGAACATTTGTTGGCCGAAGGAGAAATTCCCTGGCCATGGCTCTCTTTGGGGAATGGGTTTGCAACCTCGTATAAGGTTGTGCAATGGTATGAATATACAGGAGTTTTGGGAGGTACGCTTTGGGCACTTCTTGTGAATATTTCCATTTTCAGTTTATTCAGCAAGAGTTTTGCCGGCTGCGCCGTTGGCTTTAGGTCAAAAATTCCAAACTTCCTTGCGATTTTCTTAATTATCGTTCCAATATTTATCTCACATTTAATGTATTTGAGCTACAAAGAAAAAAGTGATCCGGTTAATTTTCTTATCGTACAGCCAAACATAGATCCATATCATGACAAATTTGGCGGAATGACTCAAAAAGAACAGGATGAAAGGTTGTTGGCTCTTGTGGAAGAGGGTGTTACGGATTCCACTCTTTTTGTTATTGCTCCGGAAACATTTTCGTTTGGAGTAATTGAAAACGAGCCATATTCCAGCGACTCTTTCAAAAGGTTTGCAAAAATAGTAAGGGACCACAATAATGTGAATCTGATATTTGGCGCTTCTACATTTTATCTGTTTCCCAAAGAACAATTCGGCAGATACAACAGGCCCAATTATACTGCCAGAAGAGTCGACGGCGGTTGGGT
>DOSU01000007.1:49116-50132 GCA_003513895.1 Rikenellaceae bacterium | reverse complement strand
GCAGAAGAGTCGACGGCGGTTGGTATGACTCATACAATACTGCCGTTTTTATGGACAGCTCGGGGCTGCGGATGTATTATCATAAATCAAAACTTGTTCCTCTTGTTGAATATCTCCCATATCCAAAATACCTAGGGGGGTTAAAAATGTTTTATATTGAACTTGGAGGGAGCATGGGTAACTACGCAACTCAGTCAAAAAGAAGTGTATACAAATCGCATGACAGCAGCACAGTTATTGGAACTGCAATCTGTTATGAATCGGTACACGGGAATTATTACCGGGAGTATGTCCTTAATGGAGCTACTGTAATGTCAATAATTACTAACGACGGTTGGTGGCTTAATTCACCAGGATATAAACAACACCTCTGGTTTGACCAGCTTAGGGCAATAGAGACAAGACGGTCAATTGCCCGTTGCGGAAACACAGGTGTGAGCGCATTAATTAATCAGAAAGGCGACATTGTCGCCAGAACCGCATGGTGGAAAATTGAGTGGCTCCGCGGAGAACTTAATCTAAACGACAAAATAACAACATTCGTCCGGTTTGGCGATTACATTGGCAGAGTCTCCTTTGCATCAATGATGCTGTTCCTGTGTCTTGCTATTTTATCTCTTTTGAAAAAATCAGTGAAGGGGAAGGAATAAACTCTCCTATGCCAAGCGAAGCCCATTTTTTGTCTACAGCCTCAATTGTTGCACGAGAAGAGAGTGCTTTTCCCGGCCACTCTCTTGTAAAGCCGTTTACTCCTTTTTCTTTTGTTTTGCTATCCATTACAAGCTTCCCTTCGACAAAGGATGAGTCCCGGATTGGGTCGCAGTTGCTGCCCCACAGCCATAAAGAGAAGTAGTCGTCGTCAATTGGCTCTTTCGCATCAAGAATAACGTTTATAAGCCCCTTCAAATCGTTTTGAGAGTGTGTAAAATGGATTGCTTTATGCAGATTTTCGGGAGAGGCAATTGTTCCGGTCTCTTCGGGAAGCTTAACTGTTGCATCAATCAGGATTTTCCCGC
>DOSU01000007.1:32400-49025 GCA_003513895.1 Rikenellaceae bacterium | reverse complement strand
CCGTATCCGCACTGAGGTGCGCAGTGGTCGAGAACATCGAGAGGCCCGCGGCTGAAATGAGTATCCCTTTTGGGAATGTAATTTTTCAAGACAGATTTCAATAAAGCTTTTCTATCGCGGATGTCAATGTCTTCATCGGTTACAATAATAATTTTATTGAACATCATCTGGCCGGCGCCCCAAAGTGAATGGGCTACTTTTATTCCCTGGCCCGGGTAGCTTTTCTCTATTTTTACAATAGCAATGTTATGACCAACTCCCTCTTCGGGAAGAAAAAGATCAATTATTTCCGGTACCATTGTAAACTTAATAGGGGTGAGAAATATTTTCTCGGTTGCAATTGCAATGTATTTGTCTTCCTGCGGCGGAATACCAACCAGAGTGGCCGGATAAATTGCATCTTTTCTGTGGGAGATGCAGGTTATATGGAACTTTGGATATAAATCGGCAAGTGAGTAAAATCCGGTATGATCGCCAAAAGGTCCTTCAACAACAAGAGATTCATTTTTATCCACATATCCCTCAATAATAAAGTCGCAGTCGGCCGGAACCTGAAGTGGTTGTGTAATGCAGTCTGTTAAGCTAACGGCTTTTTTTCTAAGAAAACCCGCAAGCATATATTCGTCTATTCCGTCGGGAAGTGGGGCTGTTGCTGCATATGAGTAAACAGGGTCGCCTCCGAGTGCAACAACTACCGGGAAGTGATTCTCATCACTTTTAGCGAAATGCCTGGCTCCGGTTTTGTGCCTGTGCCAGTGCATGCCGGTTGTATCTGAAGTAAATATCTGCATTCGGTACATCCCTAAATTTCTCGCACCGGTTTCAGTGTCTTTCGTGTGGACAAGCGGAAGGGTAACGAACCTACCTCCGTCTTCGGGCCAGCATTGTAAAACCGGAAGTCTTTCGATATCGGGTTTATATAAAATAACATCCTGGCAAGGGGCATCTCCTTTGTGTTTTTTTGGCAACCATCCGGCAGCTTCTTTCAGTTGTGGCAGCAATTTGAGCTTATCGAGCAATGAGGGACGCTCCTGCATCACTTCATCCATTACGGTGTGGAATATGTCCGACATCTCTTCATTGAAATCTAACCCAAGTGCATACCTTATTCTGCTTTCGGAGCCCATCATATTTGTGAGAACAGGATAGGGAGTTCCCGTATTTTCAAATAAAAGAGCTTTCCCGCCACCAGGCTGCTTGCTCATCCTGTCTGTTATTTCTGCAATTTCGAGAACAGGATTGGCAAATTCGGTAATTCTTACCAGTTCTCCCTTTGACTCCAGAAAATTGACATACTCTTTTAAACTGCTGTACATTGTAGTTTTTTTATCTTGTTGTCTCTTCTAAAAGATACAAAATTGATTTATAAGTTATTCCACCGTGATTTGAGAGACCAATCTCACAAGTTCTCGATGTAGCGTAGCCTTCGGTGCATTCTGAGCTCTGGTAACGAAGATTTCTTAAACCATGTTCGTTAAGTGCAGGAAGAAGGAATCCTCTGTCGCCGGCAAATCCGCAACAGTTGCTGTCTATAACAACAACTTCGCTTGTACATTGTTTTGCAATATTGAAAAGATGAGTATCGACCTCCATCTTTTTTGCACTGCAAACTGCAAAAACAGCGACCTTGCGTTTTACAGGTTTTATTTCCAGCTTGTTCAGCAAATATTCGACTGCAAATTCAGCAGGTTCATAAAGTTTAAGTCTCTCGCCCATGTTTGTTTTCATGGTGTACAGGCAAGGACTCATATCGCACAAAACAGGGTATTTCCCGTTTTCAGAAGCTTTCATAAGCGATGCTTCCAGTTTGTCCGATGCCAGTTTTCCCGCTTCAACAAATCCTTTTGAAGAAAATGCCATCCCGCAGCACAAATCGTTCATCTCCTGAGGGTAGATTACTTCAATTCCTGCCCTGTTCAGCAGAATTTCCGTGATTTTTGTGATTTCTGCTTCGTTTGAGTAGTCTTTTGAGATACCCATGCTTCTTGTTATGCATGATGGGAAATACACTACTTTTTGTGTGTATTTGCCTACGGTCTCAACTCCTTTTTTTGCATTTGTGACAATTTTGCCCGATCCCTTTGGAAAATGCTCGTTCCAAAGTGGTACAATACCCCGCGATATTTTGTGCATTCCCACTGCAACTGCTCCAAACAGCTTCTTACCTGCTATTAGACGGAGATAATACACTGCAGACAATCCCATGCGCATTCCTGCTGTAACAGTTCCCATATTATTTGCGAGTGAAATTGCAATCTTTTCGGCTCTTTGTGAGTGCCCCTCGTGCCGGAGCTCTTTTACGAGTTTTCCGGTATCAATTTTTACCGGGCATTTTAGATAGCATAAACCATCTGTCGCACAAGTATCAAGGGCATAATATTCGTAAAGATTCGCCATTTCAGCTGCTCTGTACGGCTCTTCCCCTGTACTTTTCAACCGCTCCATCTCACGGTAAACGGCAATCCTCTGCCGGGGCGAAAGGGTGAATCCTTCGGATACGCAGGCACCTTCGCAAAAACCGCACTCCATGCACTTGTCTGCTACCTCTTTTGTAGCCGGAAGTGGTTTTAAATTCTTGAGATGAATCTCTTTGTCGTTATTTAAAATAACACCCGGATTTAGAATTCCTTTAGGGTCAAAAATCTCTTTGATCTCTTTCATGAGAGTATATGCCTCCGTACCCCATTCCATTTCGACATAGGGAGCCATGTTCCTGCCTGTTCCGTGCTCTGCTTTAAGGGAGCCGTCGTATCCGTCTACAACCATTTTTGCAACATCATCCATGAAGTTGCTGTATTTTTCGACTTCGTCCCGGTTGCCGAAATTGGGATTAAACATAAAATGGAGGTTGCCTTCAAGAGCATGACCGAATATAACAGCATCTGAATACTCGTACTTTTTGAGAAGCGATTGCAGGGAAAGTGTGCCCTGTGCAAGGCTTTCAATTGGAAAACAGATGTCTTCAATAATTGGGGTAGTTCCGGACTTTCTCATCCCGGCAACAGTTGGAAGGGTCTCTTTCCTTATTTTCCAAAGTATTAACTGCTCTTTGTTATTGGAAGTGAACGAGTAGGGGAGTTCTGTCTTTATCTCCTTTATACTGCTGGAGATAATATCCACATTGGATTTGAGTTCGTTCTCGTCATTTGCCCGTGTCTCTACAAGTAGTGCTGCTGCATTTTTCTGAAGGGTCTTAAGGTATTCGGGAACTCCTTTTGTAGTGTCCACAGACCTTATTGCAGCCCTGTCCATCATTTCAACTGCGGTCACAGGTTGTTTCTTCAGAATCTGAGCAGCTTTGCAAGCCGACTCAATGTCCGGGAAAATAATTAGTGCAAGAGATTTATACTTGTGATCAACTACAGTATTGTATGTAATGTCCGAAATAAATGCCAGGGTTCCTTCCGAGCCAATCATCAGATGTTTTAGAATATCAATTCCATCTATATAGTCTATAAGTGAATTTAGACTGTACCCTGTTGTGTTTTTGATTTTGTACTTCCTTCGGATTTTCTCCCTAAGGTCGTTGTTTGCTATTACTTTGGCCGATAATTTTTCGAGTTTTTCAATTATATCTGCCCTCCTCTCGCGGAAGCTTGCAATGCTATCTTCGTCTGAAGTATCTAGTATGGAGCCGTCGGATAAAATCAACCTCATGTTTGCCAGTGTCTTGTAGGAATTTTCAGAAGTGCCGCAGCACATTCCGCTTGCGTTATTAGCTGCAATTCCGCCAATCATGGCACTGTCCAGCGAGGCGGGGTCAGGTCCGATTTTTCTTCCGTATTTGATAAGATAATTGTTTGCCTGTTGTCCTCTTATGCCAGTCTGAAGTCTTATCTGAGAACCGTTGCCGAGGATTTTAAAATCGTGCCATCCGTGCGTTGCAATAACCAGTACAGAATCACTTATTGCCTGCCCGGAGAGAGATGTGCCTGCTGCCCGAAAGGTAACCGGTATCGACATCTCATCTACATTAGTCATAACATGTCTTAACTCCTGTTCATTTACAACTTTTACTACAAGTTTAGGAATCAGTCTGTAAAATGATGCATCTGTTCCAAAGGCGAGAGTGCTTAATGAGTCGTGAAGCAGCCGTTCTTTGGGAATCAATCCGGAGAGTTTGTTGTAAAACTCAAGGTGCTTTCCTGTAATCATCTGACAAGTTTTTCTAGGGTTATTGTATTTATTCTCTTTGCTATAATTCTTCGCTCGTTGTCCAGAAGATAAATCATAGGCACACTTTCGGCCTCGAATTTATCAAATATCTCATAAAAAGTATCGTCCTTCGGGCTAAGGCTTAGCCATGTAAATTTGTTCTTTTTGTTGTATTCAAAAAAATCTTTTGATTTTCCGCCGGAGTTAACGGCAACAATGGTTGCCCCTCTCTTTTTAAGCGAGCGGCTGATCTTTTTCAACTCCACTGAGAAGGGTTTGCAAATTGAACAATCGGGGTTCATAAAGTATAAAACAGTATAGTTCGATTTAATTGAATTCAATTGAACAGGCCGCCCTTTTTTATCGTATAATGTTATGGTTCCTGCAATACTGCCTGGTTTATTATTATGAATTCTCTCCACCATCTTTGGAACCCATTCCAGAGGATAGTTTTTGTCCCACCAAAGAGCAGGATACGGCATAATATACCTTTTTGCCAAAAATACCGCAGCCTGGGTTATTGTATCGTTTTCGGAATAGAGCATCTTGTAGAAAAGATTCATGAAAATTGAGCTGTAGAGCTCCTTTTGTGCAGATACTTTTTCAAAAAGCGGATCGATCTCATTGCGGATTGCATTAGTATCCGAAAGATCCACACCGCTAAGATAACTTTCCAAAAAACTGTTGACTCTGTTTAAAGACTCTTTGTCCCGTTCAAGTTCCAGCCCCAGAAGCTGTCTTAGAGCATCGTTGTCTAAATTCCTTCCGATTATAGTTTTGTCTTTGTCGAGGAGAAAAATCTGAGGTGTCTTTATAACATTGTACAATCTTGGGAAATCGCTTTCAAAACCCGGATCCCATGCAAAAATCCAGTTTTTGCCTAACCCTTTTGAGGTAAATTCGGATTCAATAAAATTATGAAAGTTGCTTTTTTGCGACTGTGTATAAACTGCAAAAACAGAAACTCCTTTTGAGGCGAGCGAATCGGAAAGTTTTATAAGCCCGGGAAGCATGTTTTTGCAAACATTGCAATTGTCGTCGAAAAAAAACAGAATCGTATAGAGGGAATTAACCGAAATCAATGAGACCGGAGTCTCGTCCGGTGCATAGATATTGAGTTCCGGAGCTTTCATCCCTATGAGAGAGTTTTTGTTGAATTCCACGTACAATCTAAGCTGTGTCTCTTCCATTGTAGCCGGCATTTTGACTCTTTCGCTTAGAAAGTACTCTTTTGCGATATGAATTGCAACTCTATCCATTCCCATTATATCGGAATTGTAGAAGCGATTGAATAAAAATGAAGCAATATGCGAGGTAACAACAGTATCTTTTGATAATGAAATAAGGTAATCGCTGGCCCTGATGAGAGAATCGGGATGTGAAGGAGTTACCGACAGATAGTCCCTAAGGTAATTGTCCAACCTTACAACAGCTGAATCATTCATTGCGACATCTGTTTTCTGCTGAGCATGAACTCCAATCGCAAAGAGTATAAAAAACAGAGCTGTGAGTACTTTTTTCAACATCAGTTATCTCCTATTTCTTACGAAGCCCGGATATATCGAGGCCGGGGCAGAGAAATATTCCTGCATCCCCGCCGTTTACAAGCACATCCCGTACCACAGTGGAAGAGATAAATGAATATTCCGGACTGGACGGGATAAAAACAGTCCTGATGTTTGGAGACATTTTAGTATTTGCTTGCGCAATAACTCTTTCGAAATCGAAATCAGTTGTGGAACGAACTCCCCGAACGATGAATTCTGCTCCGGTTTTATTACACAAATCAATCGTAAGCCCGGAGTAAGATTCTATTTCGACATTCTTAAGGTGTTTTACTGACTCTTTTATTATCGCAAGCCTCTCTTCAAGGTCGAAATATCCGCTTTTTTGAGCATTAAATCCAACCGCAACAACTACTGAATCAAATAACCTGAGTGCCGAGGTCAGCACATCCAGATGTCCTATTGTAAAAGGATCAAACGATCCCGGAAAAACAGCTCTTTTCATTACAATTTAGTTTATGAATTTTCACACGTCAATTTCACAGGAGAAAACGAACGAAGATGGTCCTGTAAGTTTTATTCCGGAATATTTGTCGTTGCCAACATATGTGAATTCAACTTCAAGGTCGCCTCCCTTGGTTTCAATTAAATTTTTCACTGTCTGTGGAAAATTGTCTTCGACTTTGTTATATGAAAATTTATTTCTTGTCAAAAGTTTGTGATGCGCTATTGAAGATGCAACAACCCCTGTCCCGCATGAATAAGTTTCATCTTCAACACCTCTCTCGTATGTGCGGACTGTAATTTTTTGAGGTTGCCCTTCTTCAAACTTTGGAATGTTGAATCGGCCCCAGCTTCCTTGCACGAAGTCGACATTTGTCCCTTCTGGAAAATGAGAATGATATCTCCAGAGTTTTCCCTGCCCCAATACATCGTAATCCTGAATATTATCTACAAATATTACAAGATGGGGAGATCCGGTATTGAGATAGTAGCTTTTTGGAGAATAATCTTTTACCTCATCGACATTTAATATTTCGAGAGTGACCATACATTTAGTGGGGGAGTAACTTTGAACGGTTGCATTGTGTATTCCGTCTGGAGCTTCGAATTTGAATTTCTTAATACCTCTGTGTGCAGCAAATGCAACAAGTGCGCGGCCGCCATTTCCGCACATTGTTCCCGGCTTGCCGTCTGCGTTGAAAAATTCCATTCCAAAATCGTTGTCCTTGCTGGAATTTAACAGCATAAGTCCATCGGCTCCTATTCCGAATCTTCTGTCACACAGAAGCTTTACCTGTTCCTCTTTGAGAGCTACAGACCCATCTCGGTTGTCAATAATTACGAAGTCGTTTCCGGTACTTTGATACTTGTATGCAGTTATTTTCATTATTATTTTATTGTTTAAACAGATTATTATCTGTGTTCTGATATACTTTTTCCAAATTGAGCAAATAGCTCTTTTTATCCAGCCCAATGTTGAATCCTGTCAATTTATTATGTACCCCCAGGACTCTGTGGCAAGGAACGACAATGAGAAGCGGGTTCATCTTGCAGGCCATTCCTACAGCTCTGTTGGCGTCCTTGGATTCTACAAGGCCGGCAATTTCACTGTAAGTTTTCACCTTGCCGTATGGGATTTTTTGCAACTCTTCCCACACTTTGTTCTGGAAATCGGTTCCCTCCAGTCTTAAAGGGAGGTCAAAAGAATCCCTCTTTTCCTCAAAATATTCGTCAAGCTGGCGGGCTGTTTCTGTTAATATTGGGTGAATGTTATTTTTACTCTTATACTTTCCTTTTTTCTCAGATATATTAGAGTCACTGTGAATGTATTGAATCTCGAGTAATGCTTTGTTGTCGCATGTGATTTTAAGAAGTCCAAGCGGGGTTTGGTGGTTCATTGTATAAAGAGGAGAGATGTTCATTTGTACAATCTCTTGTATCATTTTTTTAGCTGTTTTTTCAGATGCACCCTCTTCTCCCAGTTTCTTTCTTAGCTTGCGATAGTTTGATATCATTTTGGCCCTTGCCCGTCCTGTTAGAATCTTCTTTAATTCAGTAGCAATGTTTTTTGGAGTGCAGTTTTCCTGAAGGAGTTCCTTTACAACAGGAGCATCAAGGATCAGATTTACAAGACTGGCATATTTTACTTTTACTACCATTCGGATAATTAAGGCACTAATCGGGTTCATCCCATAGCAAACAACCTGAGGTGTGCCAATCAACCCGGCTTCCAGACTGGCTGTTCCCGAAGATACAACTGCAGCGCGGGCATGCTTTAGAATTGAATATGTTTCTCCTTCTATAAGCTTGATATTGCTGCCGGAAAGAAACGATTCATAGAAGCTTTTTTCGATGGAAGGCGCTCCTGCAAGCAAAAGGTGATGACCGGAGAATTTATCTTCAATCTTTGTAAGCCGGGGAAGCAGATACTTTATTTCGTCTTTTCTGCTGCCGGCCAGAAATGCAATAATAGGTTTGTCTTCAAGATTGTTCCTTTTAAGAAAATCTTCTCTTGATTCGGTTAGTGCAGGATGAGATTTGATACTGTCCAAAAGCGGATTGCCATTATAGACAGCATCAATTCCGTGTTTTTTGAAAAATTCAACTTCAAATGGAAATATTACGAACAATCTGTCTACAAACCGGCGGAGTTTTTTTACTCTTCCTTCCTTCCACGCCCAAACTTTAGGCGTAATATAATAAAAGACTTTTATCCCTTTGTTTTTTGCGAATTTTGCGATGCGCATATTGAAACCGGCGTAGTCTATCAAAACAAGCACATCAGGCTTGTAGGCAAACAAATCTGATTTGCATAAATCAATGTTACCATAAACTTTTTTGAGCTTGCCAATAACTTCGACAAATCCCATTACTGCGGTTTCTTTATAGTGGCGAACAAGTTCGCCTCCGGCAGATTTCATTAAATCTCCTCCCCACACGCGAAACTCGGCATGCGGATCAGACTCTTTTAAACTCTTCATCAGGTTTGACCCGTGCAGGTCTCCCGATGCCTCTCCGGCAATAATGTAATATCGCATAAGGCAAATGTTTAAAAATTATTTATTCAGCTTAAATTCCATAATGATTTAAGTCTTTCAAGCTCGTTGTAATCGGTTGAGTCAATTTTATGCGGAACAATGCTTATGTAGTTTTGTTCCACAAGATTGTGGTCTGCTTCGTTGCTGCCGTTCTCAAGGTTAAAGAATTCTCCTGTCATCCAGTAGTAGTTGAAACCGTATGGATCTGTCCTCTCTTCAAACTCCTTTATCCACTGTCCTCTTCCCTGATGACAGAATTTTACACCCTTCACTTTATCAATTGTGGTAGCAGGAAAATTTATGTTAAGATATGTTTCTGTTTTTACAGGATTTTTCAGGAATTCCTCAATTATAATTTTACCATAATGGCTTACAACTGAAAAATCTGCTTTCGGATCGTGAGAAGAGAGCGAAAACCCGATAGAAGGGATTCCGTATACTGTACCTTCTGCCGCTGCTCCAAGAGTACCTGAGTAGAGAGATGCAATTGATGCATTTGAGCCATGATTAATCCCTGAAACCAGTAAATCGGGAAGTCCGTTCTTAAACAATTGATTAACTGCCATTTTTACGCAGTCTGCAGGAGTGCCGGAACAGGCGAAAATCTTTAATCCTTTTTCAATTTTCAGTTCGGTGAGCCTTAATGGTTTTCCAATAGTAAGTGCTGCAGACATTCCGGATTGGGCCTCAAATGGTGCTACTACTGTAATATCTCCATATGGTCTCATCATTTCCGTAAGAACAGAAATGCCTTTTGATTTTACTCCATCATCGTTTGTAATCAATATTTTTAACTTTTTTCCCCTGTTGTCCATCTTGTCGTATCCTGTTAAATTACTATTTAATCAACAAAGTTAATAATTTTGGTAGGATTTTTGCTCATTAAAATTGGAATTTTAATGCTTGTTACAATTCTAAAATTTGTAACTTTGCAGTCGGATTTCAAGATTAAAAAAAACAGATTAAACCAAAAATATTTTGTAAAATGAGTAAAATTAAAGTAGGAATAAACGGTTTCGGCCGTATTGGACGACTTGTATTTCGTGCTGCACAATCAAGAGACGATATTCAGGTTGTTGCTATCAATGACTTGATTGATGTGGATTATATGGCTTATATGCTTAAATACGATTCAGTTCATGGTCGTTTTAACGGAGAAGTGGAAGTAAAAGACGGCAAACTAATCGTAAACGGTTTTCCTATTCGTGTTACATCCGAGAAGAATCCTGCCGATTTAAAGTGGGGCGAAGTTGGAGCCGACTATATCGTTGAATCTACCGGCCTTTTCCTTACAAAAGAGAAATGCCAGGCACATATTGATGCCGGTGCAAAAAGAGTTATAATGTCTGCTCCGTCTAAAGACGATACTCCTATGTTTGTATACGGTGTGAATCATAAGAAATATGCAGGCGAACAATTTGTTTCCAACGCATCTTGCACAACAAACTGCCTTGCTCCAATAGTTAAAGTTCTTAATGACAATTTTGGTATTGTAGAAGGACTTATGACAACTGTTCACGCAACAACAGCAACTCAGAAAACTGTAGATGGTCCGAGTGCAAAAGACTGGAGAGGCGGGCGCGCTGCAGCAGCAAACATCATCCCTTCTTCAACAGGAGCTGCAAAAGCAGTTGGCAAAGTTATTCCGGAAATGAACGGCAAACTTACAGGTATGTCTTTCCGCGTTCCAACAGTAAATGTTTCGGTAGTTGACCTTACTTGCAGGCTGGACAAGCCGGCTACTTATGTCGAAATTAAGGCTGCAATGAAGAAAGCATCTGAAGGAGAACTTAAAGGAATTCTGGGATATACCGAAGACTCAGTTGTTTCAACTGATTTTATTACCGATCCCCGTACTTCAATCTTTGATGCAGAGGCAGGTATATCACTAAACCCAAATTTCGTAAAGGTTGTTGCATGGTACGACAATGAGTGGGGCTATTCGAATAAAGTTCTTGAAATGATAGTTTACATGAATACTGTAAAGTAATATCAGGTTAAAATCAAGAGTTAAAAATTGAAGGTGAGACTGACCAAAAGGTTGGTCTCATTTTTTTTATATATTTGCAATCAAATCTAAAACTATGGGAATCAGGAAAAAAATCTCACTGGGCTTCGTCGTTATTGGGGCCATACTATTCCTGTCCAGTATAATAGCTATCTTCGAATTTAACAGAATGCGCCACTCTGTTACCGATTTGATGAAAGACAACATAAACAGCATAAACACATCGCGTTTGCTGCTGGAACTCACCGACGAATATAATTATATGTTGTTAAGCAGTGTAATACTGGACTCTACACTTAATTCCGCCGAGGTTGTGTTTGATAAAAGATTTGAAGTTTACATTGCTAATATTAAAAGCAAATTTACATCCGAAGAGGAATCCGCTATAGCCGATTCTCTTTCCGTTGCATATAAAAAATATCTGGAGGAGATTGGACTCGCGTCTAAAATAATGACTCTCTCGGTAAAGGAGAGAAAAGAGTGGTACCATAACAAATTAAAACCGGTTTACGAAAATCTTAGGATTTACAAACGAAAACTGGGACTTCTCACACAGGGCGCTTTGGCAAAAAACACATCGGAACTTCAGGCAGGTTTCTACCGAAGCATTATGCCGGGTATCATCTCCGTGGCAGCAGGAATATTATTGGTAATGCTTTTCAATTATTTTATCAATTTATATTTTATATCTCCCATACTGCTTATTTCAAGAGGTCTGAAAAGTTATAAGGAGTTTAACAAAAGCTATATTGTACAGTTTGACAATAATGATGAGTTGCAGGATCTTAACAGTGAAATAAAGGCTCTTATCGACGAACATAAAAATTTAAAAAAGCATAGGGATTTGAAATGAACCTTAAGCTGATATCGAGAAATATTGGGGTCGCTCTGCTGCTGAATGCAATCTTTATGTTCATTTCGGCAGGAGTTTCGGTTTTGTATGGAGTAGATTCATCTTTTTCTCCTTTGCTGCTTAGCGGTATAATTACTGCCATTGTTGCCTCTTTCCCAATGATTTTTGTAAAAGGCTCAAGTAACATTACCGACAAAGAGGGGCTCATAATTGGAGTTTTGTCATGGGTTCTGTCATGTTTCTTTGGAATGTTGCCCTACATTTTATATGGAGGGGAATTCTCAATAATCAATGCCTGGTACGAGAGTGTTTCAGGATATACAACAACGGGATCAACGATTTTAACAGATGTTGAAAGTCTCCCTAAAGGGTTGATTTTCTGGCGTTCTTCTACGCATTTTCTTGGTGGTGTGGGGGTTGTTTTATTTATGCTTCTTATCCTTCCTTCCATGTCTACTTTTAAGATGAGGCTCAGCAAAGTTGAAATATCTTCACTCTCAAAAGACAATTTCAAGTTTAGGGCGCGGCAAACGATCAGAGTTATCACTACTGTCTATTTAGGGCTTACCATTTCCGAAATTATTCTTCTCATGTTTGCCGGAATGGACCTGTTTGATGCAGTCAACCACTCATTTGCAACGGTTGCAACAGGAGGCTTCAGTACCAGAAATTTATCGATAGCATATTATGATTCACCCTGGATAGAGGGAATAATTATGGTTTTCATGCTGCTCTCGGGAATGCACTTCGGACTTTTGTACAGTGCGGCAATAGGGCGTCCCTTAAATTTGTTCAAGTCTTCGATTATAAGATATTATTTAGGTGCGATATTGATTGGCGGGCTCATTGTAACACTTAACATCAAGTTTTCGGATATTGTGCCGGACTGGGGAAGAGCCTTTAGAGACGGATATTTTCAGGTAATTTCTGTTGGAACCACAACCGGACTGGCCAGCTGCGATTCATCGGTATGGCCGGGATTCTCAATACTCATAATGGTTTTCTTTACAATTCAATGTGCTTGTTCCGGATCTACATCCGGTGGTTTAAAGGCAGACAGGATATGGATATTTTTTAAAGCTTTCAAAACTCAGGTTTTAAAGCAGATACATCCAAACGCAATTATTCCCGTAAAGGTCGGAGATCACGCAGTCGACAAAGAAGTTGTCTCTTCTGTGAGTATTTTTATTGTAGTATATCTGATGATCATTTTTATAGTTGGAATACTTTTAACATTAATGGGGGTCGATATGCTTGATGCTCTCACCGGCTCTGCTGCCAATATGGGTAATGTGGGTCCGGGATTCGGAAATTTAGGGTCTCTTGGCAATTATTCGTCGATTCCTGCCTTAGGTAAGTTTATTCTTGCTTTTGAAATGCTTCTTGGTCGTGTGGAAATATATTCCCTTTTATTGTTATTTATTATCTTCAGGAGAAGATAGAGGGGAGGGTATGGCTTTAGAAGAATTCCTCTACGAAAAAATGACCGGAAAACTTGGGTTTGAACCCACAGTTTGCCAGCGATCACTTTTTCGCGATTTATCAAAGTTTGTTCTCATCGGAGAATCATCATCTTCCCGCGACAAGATGCTGATGGTTATAAATGGCTATGCTGGAACGGGAAAAACGTCGTCCATAGCTGCTCTTGTTGCTGTTTTAAAGGAGTTTGGCAGGAATGTTATCCTGATGGCTCCTACAGGAAGAGCCGCAAAAGTTCTTACCGGTTATACCGGAGTAAATGCCCTCACAATTCACAAGCAAATTTACAGGCAGCGTTCCATGAAGGATGGTTTTGGCCTGTTTTCTCTCAATGTTAACCTTAATAAAGAGACAATATATGTTGTGGATGAAGCTTCGCTCATTTCAAATTCAGGATTCGATTCAACATTCGGTTCCGGGCATCTTCTCGACGATTTAGTTGAGTATGTATATTCAAACGACAGCAACAAACTCATTCTTGTAGGTGACTCTGCACAGCTTCCACCGGTGGGTCTTGCTGTTTCCGATGCCCTGGATCCCTCTTTTGTGGGAAGTTACGGAAATGTGGTGTACTCACAACTTCGCAGTGTAGTACGGCAGGCGAAAGCATCCGGTATTCTTCATAACGCTACCATTTTGAGGGAGATGATTGAAAAGGGAGAGTCAGGGTTTCCAAATTTCGAACTGGATAATTTTGATGATATTGTTAAAATTGGCGGAGGTGAACTTATTGAAGAGATATCTTCCTCATTTGACAAGTACGGTGCCGACAACACTCTGGTTCTTTGCCGTTCAAACAAAAGAGCAAACAGATATAATAATGGAATCCGGGCCAGCATTTTATACAGGGAGGAGAGGTTGAGCAGAGGCGATAAAGTGATGATTGTTAAGAATTGCTATCAGTTTCTTGACGATGTGGAGGAGATTGGATTTATCGCAAACGGCGATGTTGCCGAACTCTTGAAGATTTCCAACTATGAAGATCGTTACGGACTAACTTTTGCCGATGCAACTCTTCGGTTCATGGATTACAACGATATTGAAATTAAAGCAAAAATTATTTTGGATACCCTCGAAAGCGAAAGCGCATCACTGGGTTCCGAGCAGCAAAGAAAACTCTTTGCCGATATTATGGAGGACTACTGCCACATTAAAGTAAAAAGAAAGAGGATTGCCGCCGTTCGTGAAGACAAATATTTCAATGCACTTCAAATCAAGTTTGCTTCGGCAATAACTTGTCATAAGTCTCAGGGCGGTCAGTGGAACACCATATTCATAGATAATCCTTTTTGGGGAGGAGAAATCACAACAGACGACTTAAAATGGATGTATACTGCCATTACAAGAGCCACAGGAAAAGTATATTTTGTTAATTTTGACGGCAGATTTTTTAAAAAGCAATAAATAAAATAAAACTAAACGGAATATGAGAAAACTTTCTCTGTTTTTAAGCATCGCTATTACCTTTTTTGGGCAGTTTGTTTTTAACAAGTTAGATGGACAGGAGTTAAAGCCTGTTAAATGGGCTCTTTTGTGGAAAAACGAAACTACTGTAATATTAACACAAGCAGTAAAAGACAAAAAAAACTATTTTGATTATGATATAAAAACCGGAATCATTTCTGAAACTGAAATGCCTGTGCCTCCAGATGCAACACCCTCGGTATTAGTAAAAAACGGAGATATTTTTTATTACGACATCAACAAAAACGAGAAAAGATTAACCAATACCAAAGCAGAAGAGAAGAATCCTACTTTATCTCCCGACTACACGCGAGTAGCATTCACCAGAGAAAACAATCTTTTTTCTGTTGACATCTCCACCGGCAAAGAGATTCAGTATACGAGCGATGGTTCCAACCTTATATTAAATGGCTGGGCATCATGGGTGTATTTCGAAGAGATTTTAGGCCGGCCTTCGCGATACAGGGCTTTCTGGTGGTCTCCGGACAGTAAAAAAATTGCGTTTTACCGCTTTGACGATTCAAAAGTTCCAATGTTCCCGATTTATAATTCCGAAGGCAGGCACGGCTTTATTACCGAAACACGCTATCCCAAAGCCGGAGATCCAAACCCAACCGTAAAAATTGGAATTACAGCTGTTGAAGGCGGAAATATCGTGTGGGCAAATTTTGATGAGAATGCCGATCAGTATTTTGGGACTCCGCAATGGAAATCGGACAGTAAAAACATCTTTGTACAGTGGATGAACCGGGATCAGAACAATCTTATTGTATATTCTGTATGCCCTTCAGACGGTTCAAAAAATGAAATTTATAAAGAGTATCAAAAAACCTGGATCGATTGGATTGAAGACATTAAGTTTGGAGAACTGGGGTTCTATTTTATCCGCGATTTTGAACTCTGGGAGCAGATATATTACCAATCCTACGATGGTAAATCTCTTATCCGACTTACAGAAGGGAAAAACTGGGGAGTAAAGGTTGTTGGTTTCGACGAAAAGGATCGTTCAATTTATTTTACTGCAAGAAGAGAAGTCTCTACAAGGAACGATTTTTATCGGTTAAGCTGGGATAAGAAAATGGACAAAAAACAGATTTTAAGGCTCTCTTCGGGAGAATTGAATTTTTCAAACTTACTTTTGTCTCCCGATAAAAAGCATTTTGTGGCCAATGCATCGAATATTTCAACTCCTTTCATGCTTGTACTCTCTGCCGCTTCCAAAGGAGGGGTTGTTAAACCCGGCGAGTTGAAAGTAATTGAAGATTCAAAAGGAGATAAATTTGACGCATCTTTAATGCCTGTGGCCGAGATGATTTTCATCACGACACCCGATGGATACAGGCTTCCTGCATCTGTTATCTGGCCTAAAAACATGGATAAAAACAAAAAATATCCTGTACTGGTGAATATGTACGGAGGTCCTAATTCGGGAACAGTAATGGATGCATGGCGGTCGCCCATGGGTATGGGAGAAGCAAAATTATGGTTCGAAGAGGGAATCATTCAGGTGAATATAGACCACAGAGCTTCCGGCCACTGCGGCAAAGAGGGAATTAATTTTATTCACCGCAATTTGGGTAAATATGAAATTCAGGACTACATAGAGTGGGCAAAATATTTTGCAGCACTCCCGTTTGTGAATGAGAAAAAAATTGGCATAACCGGGTTCAGCTACGGAGGGACAATGACGGTTCTTGCTTTAACAGAAGGTGCCCAATACTACAGATACGGAATTGCAGGAGGGGGCGTATATGACTGGCAGCTTTATGATTCACACTATGTAGAACGATATATGGATACGCCTGAAGACAATCGCGATGGTTACAAGCTTTCCAGTGTCCTGGGCAAAGTGAGGATGTACAAAAGTGAAACAGGCTCACGCCTTTATCTCACCCACGGTACTTCAGATGATAATGTTCATATGCAAAATACAATTCAACTGGTAGATGCTTTACAAAAGGCGGGAAAGCAGTTTGACCTTATGCTCTATCCCGGAGGAATGCACGGATACAGGGGACCCCAGGCCATGCATGATAAACAGGCAGAAATATTATTTTGGAAGAAATATTTGCTGGATCAGTAATTTCTATAAAAGGAATGAGGCTCACCCGGGGGAAGGT
>DOSU01000007.1:21744-32304 GCA_003513895.1 Rikenellaceae bacterium | reverse complement strand
ATGAGCCTCATTTATATATAATTGTTTAGGTAGATTTATAGCATTGCAAGCAACATCATTTCGTCGTACAGTTCCCAAATAAGGCTGTCGTCTCCTGTTCTTGTTTTCTCGGAAAGAATATCGGAGTATCTGAGCACATTGTTTTTATCCATCTTATTTGCAGTTTGAGTGTAAACTTGAGTTATAACCATTTTTGAGCTTAAGATATATTCGCTGTCGATATTTCTTTTCTTGTTTTTGGCTTCAAATTTCACATCGGATCTTGAGTAATCGTAGTACCATTTGTTGTTGTACTCTTTGTATCCAACTGTATAATTTGCATATTTAACACTTAGCTGAAGATAAGCAGGTTTTTCCTTTACAAATGCTAGGTAGGCATCGCCGCGTTTTTCTACGTTCATAGCAAACTCTACTTTGCCAATGGCATGTGAATTTGCCTCTATGAACAGTTTTCCCCTGAATAGGATATCTTCTCCCAAATACTTCTGGTCAAACTTAACAACGTAGAATAGTTTATTGTCGATGTTAACCGGAGAATCGTAATCGAAAGTGTAAAAATCGTTTATCTTGGAAGGATCGCAACCAAGGAAAGGATATTTTACAAGGTCAATCATAAGCGCTGTGTTGGGGCCTCCCTGTAATTTAACAGCAAAAGGCAAAGAAGTTTTTGATTTGTTGTTTGCGCGAACTGCTTTAATTGCAATTTGGTCGGACTTCGATGTGAGGTAAGACGCTTTGTTAATATCAAGAATAGCTTCGGAAAGAGAAACAGCTTTATCGTCTTTTGTTATGATCTCCTTATAATAAGCAGATACAAAGCTATCATTCTTACTGTAGTTTTTTGAGATGTTTCTTAAAGCGGATTGAACAAGCACAGATGCGTCGTAATCCGGATTGGAGAGGAATGCGATGTTGGTTTTAGCCGAAACTGTCAAACTTGTGGCAGAAATTAATAAGGCTAGGGCGAGGGTTGAAATTGTGGTTTTCATGATGCAGAGAAATTGAGATTTTAAAAAAGTTATTTTGTTTTTCTGCATTATAGACGAAGCCATATTTTAAAAAGTTGCAATTATTTTGAAAAATAATCACAAAATGTTGAGAGACTGCTCTTTAATTTTTTCAAGTTCGTCCTTCATCCTTACTACCCATCGCTGAATCTCGGCATGATTGGCCTTTGACCCAAGAGTATTTATCTCCCTGCCAATCTCCTGAGCTATAAATCCAAGCTTTTTACCGGGGTATTCTTCCTTGTCCAGTGTTTCGTTAAAATATTTGCAGTGTTGGGTGAGCCTTACCTTTTCCTCTGTAATGTCTAGTTTTTCCAGATAGTAGATAATTTCCTGCTCAAGGCGGTTATTGTCTATTTCCCCTTTTATCTCTTCCAGCCTGGAAGTTATTCTCTGCCTTACAGACTCCGTCCTCTCGGATTCGTAACTCTCAACTTTTCCAAGATATTCAATAATAAAGGCCACTCTGGATCTGATCTCCTCATCAAGTTTTTTGCCCTCGGCCTTACGAAATTCTACAAGTCCGGATATTGCATCAATAATGCACTGTTTAAGGGGTTCCCATATATCAGTGTCGTCGGATTTTTTATTATTCTCAAGCACATCCGGCATTTTAAGTATAATCCCGAGAAGAGCATCGTCGCTAAGCTTTTTCGGGAGAGAATTGTTCATCTCATTAATCTGATTGTAGTAGGAAGTAAAAACATCTTTGTTGATTTTTCGGCTGCTGTTCTCTGTAAGGTATTCAACCGTTGCAAACAAATCAATACTGCCTCTCATTAGAGCAGAGGATATAATCTGGCGCACTTCATATTCTCTTTCTCTTGGAATAGCTTGTGTTTTAAGAGCCACATCCGACCCTTTTCCATTTACAGAACG
Source organism: Rikenellaceae bacterium (assembly GCA_003513895.1). GTDB lineage: Bacteria > Bacteroidota > Bacteroidia > Bacteroidales > UBA932 > Bact-08. The sequence continues at coordinate 30,418 of DOSU01000007.1, read as the reverse complement.
AATCTCCACAACAATTTTAATGTCGTTGTACAGGCACTCTGCCTTTCCGTAGCCAGTCATTGATTGAACCATCGTTTTATTTTTTATTGGTAGTACTATTGGCAAAGTTATACATTTAGGCGTATGTTAATCCATATTTCGGCTAAGAAATCTTATATTTGCGGGTTAAATAATCATTTCATATGGAAGAGATCAAAAGAGAACAGACAGAGGAGAGGCAACTGAATTTTTTGGAAGAGATTGTAGAGAGAGACCTTCAAGAAGGTCTTCATAAATCAATTCTAACCCGCTTTCCTCCCGAACCTAACGGCTATTTACACATAGGCCACGCAAAGAGCATCTGCCTTAATTTTGGTCTTGCAAAAAAATATGGAGGGGAAACAAATCTGAGGTTCGACGATACAAACCCAACAAAAGAAGATGTTGAATATGTAGATTCGATCAAAGAAGATGTTAAATGGCTGGGATTCGACTGGGCTAAGGAACTTTATGCTTCAGACTATTTTGAACAGCTCTACATCTGGGCGCAGGAACTCATTAAAAAAGGACTTGCATATGTGGACGACCAAACGCAGGAAGAGATTCGTCTCAATCGCGGAAGTGTAACACAGGCCGGGAATTCAAGCCCATACTCGAACAGAAGCATTGCCGAAAATCTGGAACTTTTTGCCGCAATGAGGGATGGAAAATATGCCGACGGCGAGAAAGTTTTAAGGGCTAAGATTGATATGGGTCACTCAAACATGCTCATGAGAGACCCGATTTTATACAGAATAATTCATGCACATCATCACAGGACCGGCAACAATTGGTGCATTTACCCAATGTACGACTATGCCCATGGTCAGTGCGACTCTCTTGAAAATATAACTCATTCAATTTGTACTCTTGAATTTGACGTACATCGTCCTTTGTACGACTGGTTCATAGAAAAACTTGGAATATTCCGCTCAAGGCAATTTGAGTTTGCTCGTCTTAACCTTACCTATACTGTTATGAGTAAAAGAAAGCTGCTGGAGCTTGTTAAAGATAATTTGGTTTCCGGATGGGACGATGCAAGAATGCCAACTATTTGCGGCTTGAGAAGAAGGGGCTTTACACCCGAAAGCATCAGGCTCTTTGCCGATAAAGTAGGAGTGGCAAAAAGAGACAACATTATTGACATCTCTCTTCTTGAATGGTGTGTAAGGGAAGACCTTAACAAACGTTCAAACAGGTACATGGCAGTATTAAACCCAATAAAGCTCACTGTATCAAACTTTCCGGGAGATAAAACTGAATATTTCAATGCTCCGGTGAATCCGGAAAATCCCGAAGCAGGAACAAGATCAATACCATTTTCGAAAGAGTTGCTTATTGAGAGAGAAGACTTTATGGAAGAACCTTCAAGAAAATACTTCAGATTAAAGCCGGGTGGGGAAGTTCGTTTGAAATATTCATATATAATTAAATGTGAAGAGGTTATTAAAAACGAAAATGGAGAAATTACAGAGATAATTTGTACTTACGACCCTTCAACTAAACCGGGAGTGGGAGAGTGGCGTTCTGTGAAAGGAACTATTCACTGGGTAAGTGCCAGTCATTCAAAAATTGCCGAAATAAGACTGTTCGACAGGCTGTTTACCGAGCAGGATATGGATTCCATACCTGAGGACAAAAACTTTAAAGACTATTTGAATCCGAATTCGCTGGAAGTTTCACAAGGTCATGTAGAACCCGATCTTTTTGCCGATACATCTACAATTCCGGTACAGTTCGAAAGACTTGGATACTTTATAAAAGATTCGGACAGCACACCTGAGAATTTTGTTTACAACAGAACTGTTGGTCTTAAATCCAACTTTACTGCTTAAGCTTGTCAGCTTAACGAGGTCTTTACTCTGTGTTTTTTCCAGAGCCCTGAGTTATAGTATATTATAGCTCCCAAACATCCGAATGTCCATCCTATTGGAATTGACCACCATACCCCACTCACTCCGAATTTTGCCGAGAGGAGATAGGCCAGGGGAATTCTTATTATCCAAAGCGAAAGTGTTGTGATTAACATTGGAACCAGAGTTGCTCCTGCTCCCCTGGTTACTCCGTTAACAACAAACATTGTGGAAAAAACAATATAAAAAGATGTAACGATAAGAAGATACTCTTTTCCTATTCGAATTATCTCTTCGTGATGAATAGAGTTCTGCTGGACAAAAAGTCCCATTATATTTTCACCAAAAAAGACAACTACCAGAGTAAGAAAAATGCAAATTGCAGTTGAGTATTTCAATGTTTCCCAAAGTCCCTTTTTAATCCGGTCGAACCTGTTTGCTCCAAGATTTTGACCTACAAAAGAGGAGAGGGCTGCTGCCAGGTTCATTGCAGGCATGGATACAAACATATCTACCCTGCCGGCTGCCGTATATGCGGCAAGAACAGAAACTCCATAGGGAGAAACAATTGAAAGGAGAGCCATACTGCCTACTCCTACAAGCACCTGCTGAATTCCGGATGGTAGCCCGATTTTTAAGGATATTCGAAAATTATCCCAGTCAAATTCCCATTTTTTATAATTAAGGTTAAACCTTATCATGCTGTCTTCCTTCTTATTGAGGTAATACCACAGGGCTCCCCAGCCAGTGAGAGTTGCGATGCCGGTTGCCCATGCAACACCATCTATACCCCATCCGAAAACAAGAACGAAAACCAGATCAAGAACCGTATTTAATAGTATTGAACCAACAGCAAAATAAATTGGAGTTTTGGAATTGCCAACTCCCCGCATTATTGAAGAGATACCGAAAAGAGAAAATGTGGGGATAGTTGTTGTAAGAATGACAATATCAAAGTACCTCACAGCTTCCGGCATCACCTCTTCCGGTATGGAAAGCATGGTAAAAATCGGGCGGCTTAGAAGAAAAAACACCACAGACATTACTGCGGAGCTTATTAGCAGAAAAATTTGAAGAGTATCGGATGTTATCTTTACTTTCTTGTAGTTTTTTGCGCCAAAGTATTGAGAAACAAGTACAGACCCGCCTATTGTCACTCCTCCTACAAGTGAAGATATTGTAAACAAAATGGGAAAACTTGCCCCAACAGCGGCAAGAGCAGCAGAACCAACATACTTTCCAACAACAATGCTGTCTACAATATTGTAAAGCTGCTGAAAAATATTGCCAATGAGCATGGGGAACGCGAACAGGAGAATTTGCTTACCTTCGGCACCCGTTGTTAAATCTTTCATTAAAAAAACCTTATGTTAAAATCTTTTAATATAAGAATGACAATATGGAATGCCTCCCTTTTTTAAATAGTAGTCCTGATGGTACTTTTCTGCAGGATAAAATTTGGATGCCTTGGTTATTTTGGTAGCAACTTTATATCCCTTTGATTTTAAAGTTTCAATAATTTTTACAGAAACGCTCTTTTGCTCTTCGGTGGTATAAAAAATTTCCGACCGGTACTGAGTGCCAATATCCGGACCCTGCCGGTTTGTTTGAGTGGGATCGTGAATTTCAAAAAAATGTTTTGCAAGCTTTTCATAACTTATCTGACTGGCATCGAACAGAACTTCTACTGCCTCTGCATGACCGGTCATTCCGCTGCAAACATCTTCATAGGAAGGATTGTCTGTCTTGCCGCCGGTATATCCGCTTTCTACAGATATTACGCCTTTGAGATTCCTTAACAAGTGTTCAACTCCCCAGAAACATCCACCGGCAAAAATTGCCCGTTCTCTTTTCTCGGGGACAAACTCAAGAGAAACTGAATTCACACAGTGGCGGGTGTTCTTTTTTGTAAAGGCTTCTCCTAAAAAGACATGTCCAAGATGACCACCGCAATTTGTACAAATAATCTCTGTCCTGTTGCCGTCGGCATCTCTCTTGCGAGTGACTGCGCCCTTGATTTCATCGTCAAAGCTTGGCCATCCGCATTCAGAATCAAATTTGTCCGACGAATGGTAAAGTGCAGCACCGCATTTCCGGCAAAGATAAGTCCCTTTTTCGCTATGTTTATAGTACTTCCCTGTAAACGGCGCTTCAGTTCCTTTCTCTTCAATTACTCTCTTTTCAAGATCGGAAAGCGGTTTGGGTTTTTGTGCTTCTATATTGTTCATTGAAAGCATTATTACAATTATGGTAAATAAATATCTCATATTAAACGGAATTAATCTTTTTCCCAGGCACGCAGTTGAAGTATCTCTTCTTTCCACAACTCTTCGTTAGGTGTTTCAAGAATGAGAGGGATATTGTCGAAACGGGGATCTCTCATAAGGGTAATGAATGTCTCTTTCCCAAGGAGTCCTGCTCCAATGGAGTCATGCCTGTCCACTCTGGAATTCAGTCCTTTTTTTGCATCGTTGAGGTGCATACCCTTGAGATATTTAAATCCGATTACTTTATCAAAATGGTCAAATGCATCATTGAAACCTTTAACTGTAGAGAGCTCGTAACCTGCTGCAAAAGAGTGGCAGGTGTCTATACAAACTCCAACTCTTGTCTTATCTTCGACATGTGAGATAATTTCGGCAATTTGTTCAAATGTGTGCCCCATATTGCTCCCCTGGCCGGCAGTATTTTCTATAACTGCAGTTACTCCCGATGTCTTGTCCAGAGTAATGTTTATCGACTCAGCTATTGTTCTCAGACATTCCGAAACTGAAATTTTATTTAGATGGCTGCCCGGATGAAAGTTGAGCCTGTCCAGCCCGAGTTGTTCACATCTTTGCATCTCGTCAAGAAAAGCAGCCCTGGATTTTTCGAGCCCTTCGTTCTCCGGATGTCCAAGGTTAATGAGATATCCGTCATGAGGCAATATGTGTGCAGGTTTAAAACCAAATTCGAGGCATCTCGACTTAAAAAGTTCAATACTTGCCTTTGAGAGTGGCGATGCAACCCACTGCCGCTGATTTTTTGTAAAAAAAGCAAAAGCTGTTGCTCCAATGTTATGTGCATTTAATGGTGCATTTTCCACACCCCCGGATGCGCTTATATGTGCTCCTGTATATTTCATAGAAGATATTATATTTGTTTAAATTAACTTATTTGTGAGTAGTCCTTAACTTCACGTTTAAGTCTTGATAGTCCCTCTCGCAGAATAGTGTTCTTAGAATGTTCGAGAAGAGGATCTTCTTCCAGCAGCCGTTCTGCAACATTTCTGGCATCTTCGAGTATCTGTGAATCTTTTGCAAGATTGGAAATCTTAAGATCTACAGGCAGCCCGCTTTGCATAGTGCCTTCCAGGTCTCCGGGTCCCCTCATTCTAAGATCTGCTTCTGCAAGCTCAAAACCATCCTGTGTAGAACACATAAGGTCTATTCTTTGTTTAGACTCCTTGGTCAATTTATGACCTGTCATCAATATGCAATAAGAACTGTCTGTTCCCCTTCCTACACGGCCTCTTAACTGGTGAAGCTGCGAAAGGCCAAAGCGCTCTGCGCTCTCAATCATCATTACAGATGCATTTGGCACATCCACTCCAACTTCAATTACCGATGTAGAAACCAGAATGTTCGCTCTTCCGGATGCAAAAAGCTCCATGTCATATGCTTTGTCCTCGTTCTTTTGTTGTCCGTGAACAACTGCTATTACATATTCCGGCGCTTTAAACTTGTCGATAATGTCCATATATCCATCCTGCAGATTTTTGTAATCCATTGTTTCACTTTCCTTTATAAGTGGAAAGACAATGAAAATCTGTCGCCCGGCTTTTATCTGTTCTTTCATAAACGAATAGATACGGGCTCTCTGGCTTTCTGTGGAATGAATTGTTTGAATTGATTTTCGGCCGGGAGGCAGTTCGTCTATAACAGATATATCAAGATCGCCGTAAAGAGTCATTGCAAGTGTACGGGGAATAGGTGTTGCAGTCATAACAAGTACATGGGGAAGCATGGACTCGTTTTTGCTCCACAGTTTTGATCTTTGTTCAACTCCAAAACGGTGTTGTTCGTCAATAACCGCAAATCCAAGATTGTAAAACTGAACGGTTTCTTCAATTAAAGCATGTGTCCCAAAGAGGATGTTTATAGAACCATCCAGCAGTCCGGCAGATATTTCCCTGCGTTCTTTGGCTTTTGTGTTTCCGGTGAGCAGAGCAACAGTTATCCCCGACCCCTGTATAATTTTTGAGACACCGTTGAAATGCTGATTTGCAAGAACTTCAGTAGGGGCCATTATGCAAGACTGATATCCATTGTCGGCGGCAAGAAGTGAGCAAAGCAGCGCTACCATGGTTTTTCCGCTGCCCACATCTCCCTGCAGGAGCCTGTTCATTTGCCTTCCGGAAGTGAAATCGGAACGAATTTCTTTTATAACTCTTTTTTGAGCATTGGTAAGTTCAAAGGGAATGTTTTTAAAGCAGAGGTTGAAATAATTTCCAACCTTATTGATTAACAGTCCTTTTGCATTTCTCTGCCGAAAACTTTTCTGCTTAAGGAGTGAGAGTTGTAAGTAAAACAACTCTTCAAATTTAAGTCGAAACTGAGCCTGAGACAAAATTTTGAGATCTGCCGGAAAATGTATGTTTTGAAGCGAATCCCGTAACGGAAGAAGCTTTTTCGTTTCCATTATATATTCTGGAAGGGTTTCGCGTATGCTCTCGTGGCAATTTTTTAGAAGTGTGGCTTCAAACCTTGCAAACTGTTTGTTACCGATTCCGCTGCCGCGAATTTTTTCGGTAGAAGTATAAACTCCTATCATATTACCCACATAAAAGGGATTTTCTTCTGTGGCCGGATCAATCTCCGGGTGAACAATATTTAGACTCTGATTAAAAATAGTTGGTTTTCCGAACACTATATACTCCGTGTTTAGCCGGAGTTTGTCTTTAACCCATTTAACTCCCTGAAAGAAGACGAGGTCTATAACTCCGGTGGAGTCTGCAAAAGATGCTACAAGTCTTTTTCCGGGACCTTTGTCGCCAATTATGTTGATTCGTGTGATTTTTCCCCTGAGCTGAATGTAGCTCATGCTTGCCTCAATTTCCGAAATGGAGTAAATTTTGGTACGGTCTATATAGCGAAAAGGGAAGAGTGTAAGCATATCCCGGAAGCTTTTTATATTAAGCTCCTTTTCGAGGAGCACAGCTCTTTTGGGCCCCACTCCGGGAAGAAATTTGATTTCACTGTCCAGTATGCTCGGCATACTACAAAGTTAACAATCTTATCTAAAATTTGTATCTTGCAAAAAAATAGTTTAATCATAGAGTATGAACAATAAAATAGTGGTTGGAATAACGCAGGGCGACAGTAATGGCATCTCTTACGAAGTTATAATCAAGGCTCTTTCGGACATAAGAATTCTTGAAATTTGTACTCCTGTTATCTATGGGTCTTCAAGAATATTCGGAATTCACAAAAAGAACATACCGGACCTGGAAGGATTAACCACAAATATTGTAAACTCTCCAAAAGAGATTCATTCAAAGAGAATTAATATTATCAATTGTATACCCGATTCGCTTGCAGCCGAACCCGGTAAAGCCTCTTCGGAAAGTGCAAGAGGTGCTTTTATTGCACTTGAAACAGCGGTTGCCGATCTTAAAAAAGGCGAAATTGATGTTCTTGTAACGGCTCCTTTTAATAAGGCATCAATGAACCGGGACGGATTCAACTTTCCGGGCCATACAGAATATCTGGCCAAAGAATTCGGCGTAGAAGAGTCACTGATGTTTATGGTTTCACCGGTGTTAAAAGTTGGCCTGGTTACAAATCACCTTCCCGTAAAAAACATTTCAGAAAATATATCTTCCGAAATCATCGTCCGTAAATATAAGTTAATGGCGGATTCTCTTAGAAAAGACTTTGGAATCGAGAGGCCAAAAATAGCTGTTCTTTCACTTAATCCTCACGCAGGCGATGAAGGTCTTTTGGGCAATGAAGAGGAAGAGATAATTAAACCGGCAATCAAAACAATCAAACACTCCGGTGAACTGGCCTTCGGACCTTACTCTCCTGATGGTTTTTTTGCATCACCTCTAATGTCAAAATTTGATGCAGTCCTTGCCATGTACCACGATCAGGGACTCATTCCATTCAAGGCTCTCTCCTTTGAAAACGGAGTGAATTTTACTGCAGGACTTCCTGTTGTAAGAACCTCACCCGACCATGGCACCGGTCATGATATTGCAGGAAAAAACCTTGCTTCAGGTGCATCAATGCTTTCTGCAATATATACTGCAATTGATATTTTTAACAAAAGAAAGGAGTATGACATACTCCGCGCAAACCCTCTTAAAATCGAAACACCTACTTCAAGAAACAATGATTGAGCTTTATACCGATGGTGCATCGAGAGGCAATCCGGGCCCCGGAGGTTTCGGAGTTGTGCTTAAAAGCGGAAGTCACAGGAAAGAGTTGTCCGGCGGTTTTTTGGTCACAACAAATAACCGAATGGAGCTTCTTGCGGTAATTGAAGGATTAGAGGCACTTAAAAGAAAGGGCAGCGCGGTAACAGTCTACTCGGACTCTTCATATGTGTGTGATGCTGTAAATAAAGGGTGGCTCTTTGAATGGGAGAAAAAAAGTTTTGCCAAAAAGAAAAATCCGGATTTATGGGCAAGATTCCTTTTAATTTATAGAATTCATAAAGTTAAGTTTGTATGGATTAAGGGGCATGCCGGTCACAAAGAGAATGAGAGGTGTGATGTTCTTGCCGTGGAAGCTGCATTAAGCACCAATTTACCTCCGGAC
>DOSU01000007.1:0-21679 GCA_003513895.1 Rikenellaceae bacterium | reverse complement strand
AAGCACCAATTTACCTCCGGACAGTGGTTATATTATTGAAAACAACAGGGATTCGCTTTTTAGCGCGGAGAATAATCCTGATTCCTGAGCCAGGGTTCAAATCCGGCATCTGTTATCATATTTTGCATCTCCTCTTTATTGCGGCGAAAATCGGCCCCGGCGCTTGAAACAACATTTTCTTCAATCATAATTGAGCCCATATCGTCGGCTCCGCAATGCAAGGCGACTTTTCCGAGTTCGGGTCCCAGCGTAAGCCAGGATGCTTGTATATGTGTAATGTTATTAAGCATTATTCTGGAAATTGCAACCATTTTAAGATGCTCAACAGCACTTACGGGAGCAATGTCAAACTTTTCTGCAAGCCTGGTGTTTTCTATTTGCATTGGCCAGCAAATAAATGCTCTGAATCCCGGCGCATCTGCGGGTTTTTTGCTTTGAATATCCCTAATTGTAATTAAATGCTCAATTCTCTCCTCAATAGCTTCAATGTGTCCGTATACCATTGTGGCAGTCGATCCTAAACCTAATTTGTGGGCGCATTTCATTACCTCAATCCATTTTGCACTGCCTGGTTTTCCCGGAGAAAGAATTTTGCGGACTCTGTCGCAAAGAATTTCTGCTCCTGCTCCCGGAAGAGATGTAAGACCTGCTGCAATTAATCTTTGTAGGGTTTCACCGATAGATATTTTGCTGATTCTTGCGATATGAGCAACTTCCGGCGGACCTAACGCATTTAATTTTATTTCCGGGTCTATTGATTTAATATCACTGAACATTTTTTCGTAAAAATGTATATCATAGCCCGGGTGCAAACCTCCCTGAAGCAATATCTGGTCGCCGCCCATTGCTTTCAGTTCTAATATTTTCTCACGGTATTCATCAATGGTGGTGGTATAACTTTTATCTTTTTGAGAAAGAGTGCAGTGGAAGTTGCAAAAAAGACATCCGGAAATACAGATGTTTGTGTAGTTGATATTACGGTCTATTTGCCAGCTAACTTTCTGTAACGGATTGTGTTTGTACCTGATCTTGTTTGCAAGAGAGAGAAGTTCCTGAACAGAACTGTTTTTATATATGAAAACTCCTTCAGGGGAAGAAAGTGGCATTCCTTCTAAGGCTTTGTTGTGCAATATGTTAATATCCATTATATTAGTATTCGTCAGTCGTGTGTGCAAAAGTAGAAGTTTTATTTCGAAAATGTTACAAATTAGGTATATTTGTGCTAATATAAACCTGAACAAACAATTATATTTAACATGGACAATTTCTTTGAAAGAGAGAATCTTCGTTACGCAATGATTGGCAGCGGCAGCTGGGCGACGGCCCTTGCAAAACTTCTGCTCAATAATCATGACCGCATTTCCTGGTTTGTAAGAGATCAGGAGTCAATTGACCAGCTTAAGCAAACAGGACACAATCCATTTTACCTTCAGGCAGTTCACTTTGATTCAGACAGAATTGATTTCAGCTCAGATATTAACGAGGTCATTGATGCTTCGGATGTTCTTCTCTTCACTATACCCTCTGCTTTTTTTAAGGATGAAGCAATGAAAATAAACCGTTCGCTTGAAGCCAAGTTTATAATAACTGCAATCAAGGGTATGGTTCCGGTGGAAAACATCACAATTGCCGAATATTTTAATACATACTACGGAGTTCCATTCAGCAGGATTGGAGTAGTAAGCGGTCCTTGTCATGCCGAGGAGGTTGCTATGGAAAGACTATCGTACCTTACCCTTTCGAGTAAACATATCGAAACAGCACGCTCTTTATGTGATGTATTTGCCTGTGATTACATTAAAACAATACCGGGAACGGATATTTACGGAGTTGAATATGCAGCGATACTTAAAAATATCTATGCAGTTGCAGCCGGGGTGTGTCATGCTCTCTCATATGGCGACAACTTTATGTCTGTACTCATAACAAACTCGTTTCATGAAATGAGAGATTTCCTTCATGCAACTCATCCGGATGCAAATAGAAAAACTTCAAAGTCTGCCTATCTTGGGGACCTTCTTGTTACCTGCTACTCTCAGTTCAGCAGAAACAGAACTTTTGGAATCATGATTGGAAAGGGCTATTCTGTTCACTCTGCTCAGGTTGAAATGAATATGGTTGCAGAGGGTTACTATGGCACAAAATGTATTTATGAAATAAATAAAAAACTCAATGTAGATATGCCTATCGCAGAGGCAATGTATAAAATCCTGTATGAGCAAAAATATCCTGCGTATATTATTAAACAGCTATCGGAACAATTACAGTAAATGATGAATAATATTATAAATGTAGATTTTAAAGCAACGAAAAGCTTTATAACTACAACAAAAATAGATGAGGCTTTTCAAACTGCGCTTGAAGCATTTGACACCCTGGAAGGCAGGAGCGGAAGAGGAAACGAGTATCTTGGCTGGCTTGATTTGCCTTCAAAAATCGATAAATCTCTAATTAATGATATTGAGGCAGTCTCTTTAAGGTGGAAAAAAAATGTTGAAATTGTTGTAGTAATTGGAATCGGAGGGTCGTATCTCGGAGCAAAAGCTGCATTGGAGGCTCTTTCTCACCATTTTGGTTTGTATATGAAAGAGGGTTCAAGTCCAAAAATTGTTTTTGCCGGGCAAAATCTTTCTGAAGAGTATCTTTCCGAACTTATGGATCTACTAAAGGAAAAATCTGCCGCAGCCGTAGTTATTTCAAAATCCGGCACAACTACAGAACCTGCTGTTTCATTCAGAATAATCAAACAACATTTTGAGGAAAAATATGGCAGGGAAGAGAGTGCAAAAAGAGTAGTGGCAGTAACAGATGCATCTAAAGGTGCACTGAGAGAACTCGCACAGAAGGAAGGATATACAACTTTTGTTATTCCGGACGATATAGGAGGGCGTTTTTCTGTTCTCACTCCTGTTGGCCTCCTTCCTGTTGCACTTGCCGGATATGATGTGAAATCTCTTATCGCAGGTGCTGCAGAGATGGAAAAAATTACAGCTCACAGGTCATTGGACAATCCTGCAGTTATTTATGCAGCAATAAGAAATGCTTTGTATGAAACCGGCAAAAAAGTAGAAATATTAGTCAATTACAATCCAAAACTTCAGTATGTTGCCGAGTGGTGGAAGCAATTATTCGGAGAGAGTGAGGGCAAGGAGAATAAAGGAATTTTTCCGGCGTCAGTTAATTTTACTTCAGATCTCCACTCGATGGGTCAATATATCCAGGAAGGGGAAAGAACACTCTTTGAAACTGTATTAAGTGTAGAAAACTCAAACAGATCCCTTAAAATTGCAAATGACAATCAGAATCTTGACGGCCTCAATTTCCTTTCCGGCAAAGCTGTGGATGAATGCAATAAGATGGCCGAACTGGGAACAAGAATTGCCCATGTAGACGGAGGTGTTCCAAACATTAGAATATCTATACCTTCAATAAATGAATTCAACCTTGGAGCGCTGTTCTTCTTTTTTGAAAAAGCTTGTGGAATAAGTGCCTATATGCTTGGTGTGAATCCTTTTGACCAGCCAGGTGTAGAGGATTACAAGAAAAATATGTTTGCTCTTCTTGGCCGTCCCGGCTTTGAGCAGCAGGCAAAAGAGCTCAGGGAGCGCAGCCTGTAATGAAATTTTTGAAAGAGATAGCCTCCCGTTTCTATGCACGGGAAGGACAAAATATAAAAGACATATGTTTTGTTTTTCCTGGAAGACGCGCAGGTCTCTTTTTCCAAAAATCACTGGGAGAGGTAGCCAAAAAACCAATATTCTCTCCTGCAATCGTAACAATAAATGACCTTTTCACTCGTCTTTCCGGACTTCGCATTGCGGACAGACTTGATACCCTGTTTAGGTTGTACCGCATTTATACAGATGTTTCCGGTTCAACTGAAAGTTTTGACGAATTTATGTTTTGGGGAGAGACTGTCCTTGGCGATTTTGACGATGTAGATAAATATCTGGCCAATCCGGAGAAACTCTTTGCCAACATAAAAGATTTAAAGGAGATAGACAGCGACTATTCATTTCTCTCACAAACTCAGATGGAAGCGGTTAAAAGTTTCTGGACCAATTTTCTCCCAACCGATTCAAGTGAAAAGAAGATAAAATTCAAGACTCTCTGGCAAATTCTTTATCCTCTCTACAGTATGCTCAGGGAAGATCTGGAGAGAGACGGATGTGGCTACGAAGGAATGATTTACAGGAAAATTGCCGAGTCGCTTATTTCGCAAAAAGGAGAGAATTTCTCGGATATTCATGATAAGCTTGGCGGATACAGGGAAATAGTTTTTGTTGGATTCAACGCTCTAAACAGCTGTGAAAAAGAGCTGATGAGCTTTTTGCACAAGCAGGGGAAAGCAGATTTTTACTGGGATTTTTGTGGAGAGATGATCACGGACCAATTCAACAAGGCTTCCCTCTTCATGAAAGAAAATATATTAAGGTTTCCCTCAAAGGAGAAGATTGATTTTTCAGTAGACTATACGCCCGAAATTGAGATAATTGGCGTACCATCTTCTGCCGGGGAGGTCAAAATAGCAGGGGAACTTATAAACAAGTGCGGAGGAGGCATTAATACTGCTGTTGTTCTTCCCGATGAATCTCTTCTGACACCGCTTCTTCATTCAATAGACAATTCTGTTGGCAGCATTAATGTCACAATGGGTTATCCGCTTAGGGAAGGCTCAATTGTATCGCTTGTGGAAAGTTTTATTGAGTTACAGAAAGGACCTTTATACTTTAGACGGGTTTTACCCGTCTTAAGCCACAGCTATATAAAACTCATATGCAGGGATGATGCCCAAAGAGCGGAAAATGAAATAATTAAAGGCAATATTATTTATGTTTCTCAGGAGATGTTTAAGGAGACTGAACTTTTAAACATGATTTTCCGGAGGGTAACCGATGATAAGTTAATGCCAGAAGAGAACATAAACCGACTTTCGGATTATCTGCTTTCAATTCTTGATTTTCTGATAAATAAAATTGAGATAACCGGAGTTGAGAAAGAGCTTGTATATTATCTGTACACCTTGATAACGAGGCTTAAAGACCTTAATATCCCAATGCAGGTTGAAACATATCTCAGGTTTTTCCGGCAACTTGTAAACAGTACATCCATCCCTTTCCGGGGTGAACCTCTTTCCGGCCTTCAGGTTATGGGGGTACTTGAAACAAGGTGTCTGGATTTTGATAACATGATTATTTGCTCTATGAATGAAGGGATATTTCCTACACGCTCAGGATCAAATTCATTTATTCCTCATAATCTAAGGAAAGGTTTTTCGCTGCCGGACTATGAATATCGGGATGGTGTAACAGCTTTCCACTTTTACAGATCTGTATACAGAGCAAAGAAATTATTCCTTCTCTACGATACAAGAACCGAAGGTCTGAAATCCGGAGAACAGAGCAGGTTCATTTTGCAATTGAAATTCCACTACGGAGTTCAGTTAAAAGAGAGTATAGCCACTTACAAAATTGAGAAAAGAAAGAGAGAAAGCATACAGGTGATAAAAGACGCTTCTGTGATTGCTTTGCTGGAGAACAATTACCTCAAAGGTAAAAAACCGCTGTCGGCTTCGGCTATAAACACATACATAAAGTGCCCGTTGTGGTTTTATTTCAAATATGTCAAAAGGGTAGAGGAGGAGGAGGAAGTTTCTGAATCCGTTGAAGCGAATACTTTCGGAACAATATTCCACATGTCCATGGAAAAGCTCTATTCCGGATGGTTAAGCAAAACTATAACCAAGAAATTATTGTCGGAACTAATTCAGGATAAGGAATCAATAAATGAAACTGTAGAACAATCTTTTCGTAATGTTCAAAAAATTAAGGAAATAAAAGGCCATAACCTGCTTGTTCAAAAGCTTATTGTACGATATGTAGAAAAAACATTGGAGTACGACCATTCCATTGCTCCTTTTCTGTATATTGCCTCTGAACAAACATTATTCAGAAAATTTTCCCTTGATTCAAAAAGGGAAATTATGTTCAAATCAATAATAGACAGGATGGACGAGAGGGATGGAACTCTCCGGATAGTCGATTATAAAACAGGCAAAGGCCCGGACAGCCACAAATATTTAAGTGATCTTTTTGATTCTCAAACAAAGAAATATTTTGATGTCACAAGGCAAATGTATTTATATGCCTATGTGTGCAATAAAAATAAAAATCTTATAACTGCTCCCTATCTGCTCAGAGAAATTGTCAGGGGAAATTCAAGTGAACAACTTGTCACTCCCGAAGACATGGAAACTTTTGAAACTCTTTTAAGAGAAAAAGTGTCTGAAATATTTGACCCATCCATTCCTTTTGTCCAAACTGATATTACTGACAGGTGTGAATTTTGTCCATTTAATGTAATCTGCACATAATGAGAGGAAAAGTCAAGTTATTTAAAGCATCGGCAGGTTCGGGTAAAACCCATAACCTAACAAAGGAGTATTTAAGGCTGCTTTATTTCGACGACTTTGCATACCGCCATATTCTTGCAGTTACTTTTACCAACAAAGCTACGGAAGAGATGAAGAAGCGAATCATCGAAGAGCTTCATAAATTATCTGCAAAAGACCCAAGATCCAGAAAAATTCTAATAAATATTCTTCACGACTATTCATCATTCAATATCAGTACAATAGACCGATTTTTTCAACAAACAATGAGGGCTTTTGCACGAGAAATAGGCAAAAACAGTTCTTACAATGTTGAACTTGATTCGGATATGGTTTTGCTTCGAGCAACAGATCAGATGATGCAGGAACTAGACAAAGAGGAGAATCAGGGTCTGTTGGAATGGTTGCTGGACCTCTCTTATGAGAGTATTGAAAAAGGAGAAAACTGGGACACAAGAAAGGGTATAAATTCACTTGTAAAGAAGCTATACAAAGAGGCATACAAACTGGCAAAAAAAGAGGTTGGAGAATCTCTTACAAACAGGAACAGCCTTGTGGAGTACAGGGATATGCTCAAAGTTATCATCTCGGACTTTGAAGACAAATTGAGATTGTACGGAAGAGAAGGAGTAAGTATATTAAAAGAGAGCGGAATTAATGCCGAAGATTTTAGCGGCGGTCAAAATTCCTGGGCGAAAAAGTTCGGCAAGCTTGCAGGGGACGATACACTTCCACCCACAAGTACATTCCAAAAAATGTACGATAGTCCCGAAAACTGGATTTCAAAAGACAATCTTAAAAAGAATCCACATCTTGCCGCGTTAGTTCAAATAGCTTGTAACAACGGCCTTCAGGATCTAATGTTGAAAATCGTTGAGATGGAAGACGGAAGAGTAAACTATCAAACTGCAACCGCAATTTATTCTAATATATATTCCCTTGGGATTCTTGCAGATATAGAGAAATTTGTAAATGAATACTCAAAAGAAAACGGACTTGTTCTTCTCTCAGAAACGACAGAACTGTTAAACCGTATAATTGACGGCAGCGATACTCCGTTTATTTACGAGAAAATTGGCAGTCGACTCGACCACTTTATGCTAGACGAATTTCAGGATACTTCTGTTTTGCAGTGGCAAAATTTCAAACCGCTTATAGCAAACAGTCTTGCTTCCGGGAACGACAACCTCATTGTGGGAGATGTTAAGCAAAGCATATACAGGTGGAGGGCATCGGACTGGGAGATACTCAGTAATTCAATTTATGACGATTTTGATTTAGAAAGAATTGAAGAGAAAGAGCTTAATGACAACTGGCGTTCTTGCACTAATATTGTTAATTTCAACAATGAATTTTTCCCTGTTGCCGCTAAAAAATGCGATTATGTAATTCATGGCGATAAAGATTCTTCGGAAATGCTTTTGACTGTAAGTGAACTGTATAAAGAGGTATTCCAAACCATTCCGAAAGAAAGAGATGTTAAACCGGGTTACTTAGAACTGAAATTTTTTCCTAAAAAAGGAGATGACGAAGAAAACTGGAAAGTAAGTGCACTTGCCCGGATTAGTAATACAATTGACGCTCTCACCGCCAGGGGGAGAAAGCTAAGAGATATTGCAATACTTGTAAGAACTAACGATGAAGGTGCGCTTGTTGCCGAAGAGTTAATTTCAAAAGGATATAAAGTTATCTCAGGAGAATCATTGTTTTTAAAATCGTCTCAAAGTGTAGCTACAATTGTATCCATGCTTCGATATTATAATTGGCCGGATGATTCAATCAACAACACGATTGCAGAATTTGAAGGTATTACTCTCGAAACAAATTCAAAGATTTCAAGGCTCCCTTTGTATGAAATGTGCGAAGAAATTGCAGGGATGCTAAGTGAAAGCGTTAGAAAATCGGAATCGGTTTATATAATGTCATTTCTGGATATTGTACTTGATTTTGTAAAAACCAGAAGGGCAGATGTTTCGTCGTTTCTAAGCTGGTGGGACGAAAAAGGATCAAAAGCATCGGTTGCTGCTCCTGAAGGGCAGGATGCGATTCGTATTATGACAATTCATAAATCAAAAGGACTTGGAATTAAATCGGTTATTGTTCCGTTTTTTAAATGTGATTTCAAGAATATTTCAGGCGAAATTATGTGGTGCAAACCATCGATTGAGCCTTTTAATGCAATGACACTTGTTCCTGTTAAATACAGGAGCGATTTGGCAAAAACTATTTTTGCATTGGAGTATGAAGAAGAGTATACAAGAAATATAGTAGACAATCTCAACCTGGCATATGTTGCTTTTACAAGAGCCAGAGAGGAGTTATTCATTTTTGCCCCGGAATACTCAGGAAAAACAATCTCATCTGTTTCCGACATCTTATTTGAAATATTCTCGCCTTCACTCAATGAAAACAAAGAGCATATAACAGGAGAAATAAAAATCGATGCCGAAGAGGAGACAAGTTTTGCAGGAGAGATTCAAATTCCGCCATTCCGCTCTTATGATGCTTTTGAACGATTAAAGTTATCTCTAAAGGCAGGGGATTTCTTTGAAGAGGAGAAAAGCTCAAGGAACAAGGGAATAATTATTCACAATATTCTTTCCCGCATTTATTCCGAAACAGACATTCATGATTCAGTAAAGGAAGCTGTCTCTTTAGGAGAACTTCCTGCAGATGAAGAAAATGAAATAATTATTACTCTCACCCGATTAATAAGCAGTGTTTCCCACAGGAACTGGTTTTCAAAAAAAGTTGGAGTTTACAACGAACTGGAAATAATTGAACCCGGAGGGAATGTTAGAAGGCCGGACAGAGTACTCATTGGAGGAGAATGTATGGTAATCGATTTTAAAACAGGCAAACTCCGGCCCAATTCACATGTGAATCAAATTAAATCATATACCTCCCTTCTTGTACAAATGGGATTTGAGAATGTTAAGGGTTTCCTCTGGTACCTCGAAGACAATGAGGTCGTTGAAGTTAAATAACTGACCTTAAATACTCGGCGGCGTTATCAAACGATACATCCTTAAGAAGGATTGTTTTGCTGGCATCAAGCAGGTATATTGAAGGAGAAGATCTTATGTCATAAATTGAGTTGTTCACGACTTCCTGTTTTAAATCAAATCCTACAATCCACTCTTTTGACAAGCTTTTATTATAATCTTTCCATAGTTCTTCATTGTTGCCGGTGTATACTGCAACAACTTTAATTTTGTCTAAAGCGTTAAGCAAAATTGGAGAACGCTTCATCTGCTCAACAGTAAGATTGCACGAGTGGCAATCCGGTTGATAAAAAAACAAAAGGATATAAGCAGACTTTACATTGTAAAGTGATGATAATTTACCTTCGGAAGTGATAAAGTTAATATTGACCGCTTTTGTGTTTATTCTGTTTTTGTTTAAATTCCTGCTTTGAAAAGAGAGTTTTTCTTTAATTTCAAAAGGGAAATTTGTCTCATCAAGCATCTCATTTACAACAGCAAGATATATCTCTTCATTCTTGTAAAGTGAATTTGGATCATACAGGCTTTTTTCGAAAATCTCCATAAAACATGTAACTATTTTTATGTGTGAAACTTTCACTTTCCCTGCAAGATTCACAATTGATTCAGTTGCGCTCTTAAAGTCGGAAGATGCCAGAACATTAAGGTATGCACGAAATGGCTCCTGGATGTTTGCAGGATTTGCTGTTGCTAATGTATCATTCAAATCAAGATTGTCCCAGTAGTGATTTAGCAGAAATTTTATTCTTAAATCGTTATCTGTTATTACAGATGGGATTTCTACCATTTTAAAGCTTTCTGAGCCGGTTGTATTATTGTCCATTGCGATTTTAGAATCACTGCTGCCTCTCTCTTTGCATGAAAACATTAATAAAGTGACCATTAAAACTATAAAAAGAGTGTATAAGGTTTTATTGAGATGTTTCATGATTTCGGGTTTAATGATACAAATTTAGCAAAACTTGTTCCAGAGTTATTTGTTATTAGCTATATTTATAAATATTCAAATTTCAATATAATGGAAAAATCGGACATTGGCCTGATTGGATTGGCAGTAATGGGGGAGAATCTGGTTCTCAACATGGAGAGCAAAGGCTTCAACGTTTCAGTTTTTAACAGGACAAAACAAGTTACAGATAAATTTCTTTCCGGAAGGGCATTAGGAAAGAACATAAGAGGCTATGCCACTATTGCCGAAATGGTTAATTCACTTGCCTGTCCAAGAAAAGTGATGCTTATGGTAAAAGCCGGAGCAGCAGTGGACATAATTATTGAAGAACTAATCCCCCTGCTCGAAAAAGGAGACATAATTATTGACGGAGGCAACTCACATTTTGCAGATACGAACAGGAGGCTGAAATATGTTGAATCAAAAGGTCTGCTTTTTGTTGGCACCGGAGTATCAGGTGGAGAAGAGGGTGCCTTAAAAGGTCCCTCAATAATGCCGGGCGGATCATTTGAAGCTTGGCAGCATATAAGGCCATTGTTTACGAAAATTGCAGCAAAATCCGAGGATGGCTCGCCCTGCTGCGAATGGATTGGAGGAGGCGGATCGGGACATTTTGTTAAAATGGTTCACAATGGTATCGAATATGGAGATATGCAGCTGATTTCTGAGGCATATTCTGTAATGAAAAACATGGTCAACTTGTCGAATAATGAAATCGGAAATATATTCAACGAATGGAATCAGGGGAAACTTCAGAGCTATCTCATAGAAATTACCTCCCACATTATGTTGCACAAGGAAAAGGACGGGAATTATCTCATCGACAAAATTCTTGATGCAGCAGGCCAGAAAGGCACAGGTAAATGGTCTGTAAACAGCGCCATGGATTTGGGAATCCCTCTCAACCTTATTGCTACTGCGGTGTTCGAAAGATCTCTTTCTGCGCGCAAAGAGCTAAGGGAAGAGGCTTCGAAGGTATATCACAGGATTGCAAATACTTTTGCAACACCGGGAATTATAGAGATTCACGATTCTCTATATGCTTCAAAATTAACCTCATATGCACAGGGTTTTGAGATGATGCAAAAGGCATCTGTTGAATATGCATGGGACCTGAATTTTGCATCAATAGCAAGAATATGGCGAAATGGATGCATAATACGATCGGGTTTTCTTAATCGTATCTCCGATGCCTATGAAAAAAACCCTCAATTAGAGGCTCTACTGCTTTCGGACTATTTTGTAAATGAAATTAATGCTGCTTTGCCAAACTGGAAGTCGCTTATATCAAAGGCTGTTCTGGCCGGAATTTCTCTTCCTGCTTTTTCTTCGGCAATCAACTATTTCTATTCATTCACAACGGCAAATTCTCCGGCTTCAATCATACAGGCCCAAAGAGACTATTTTGGAGCGCACACATTTGAAAGAACAGACATGCCGAGAGGAGAATTTTTTCACGAGAACTGGACAGGGGAGGGCGGTGAGACATCATCAGGCACATATAACATTTAAAAGAACAGGCAAAAGGATTATGAGAAACACCATAATGGTTATTTTCGGAGGTTCAGGAGATCTCACAAAGAGAAAATTGATGCCTGCACTCTACAATCTTCACAGGAAGGGGAGGGTAAATGAAAATTTTAAAATTCTGGCTGTAGGAAGAACTGAATATAACAATAACGAATTCAGAATCTTTACGGAAAATAATCTTAGACAGTTTGTCCCTCAGGAAGATCAGGATGAAAAAAATATCGCAGACTTTATCTCAATAATTGGATATTATACCATGGATCCTTCCGATAAAGGTGACTATGGTTCATTGAAGGAGCAACTTGCCAAAATAGGAGGCATTAACGGAGAATATGTTTTCTATCTGGCAACGCCACCTTCGTTGTATGAAATAATCCCTCTTAATCTCAAAAGTGTAAATCTTAACGAAAAAAGCAGCAAAGTAATAGTCGAAAAACCTTTCGGATACAATCTTGAATCGGCTAAAAAAGTTAATTCAATTTTAAGAGAGGCGTTTTCCGAAAAACAGATTTACAGAATTGACCATTTTTTGGGAAAGGAGACTGTACAGAATATCCTTGCTCTCCGCTTTGCAAATGGAATATTCGAACCTTTGTGGAACAGAAATTACATAGAACGAGTAGAGATAACTGCAGTTGAAAATTTTGGGATTGAAGGCAGGGGAGGTTTCTATGACTCCACCGGAGCGCTGAGAGACATGGTTCAAAATCATCTGATTCAACTACTTGCATTAGTTGCAATGGAGCCTCCGATTGCTTTCAACGAGAGCGAATTCAGGAACGAAGTTGTTAAAGTATACAGGTCACTTACACCACTTAAACCCGATGAAATTTCAACCAGAGTGGTTAGAGGTCAATATATTGCATCAGAAAGAGAGGGTGGAAAAAAAGTAAAGGGATATAGAGAAGAGAAAAATGTCAATCCAAATTCTCATACAGAGACTTTTTTGGCAATGAAGCTTAATCTTTCAAACTGGAGATGGGATGGTGTTCCTTTCTATATCAGGACCGGCAAACAGATGCCAACTAAGGTTTCGGAAATTGTAGTCCATTTCAGGCCAACTCCGCACCGGCTTTTCAGCAATCGAAAGGAGTGCCCCGAACAAAATCAGCTTATAATAAGACTTCAGCCAAATGAAGGAGCCGTTCTTAAATTTGACATTAAAATTCCAGGTGCCGGTTTTGACGTAAAGCAGGTGCCAATGGAGTTTACTTATGATAAGCTTGGAGGGTTGCCTGCGGAAGATGCATATTCAAAACTTATCGAAGACTGTTTGAACGGAGAGTCGGTTCTTTTTACCAGAAGCGATGCAGTTGAAGCCAGCTGGTCTTTTTTCGACACAATTATCGAGTCTTGGAATAATTCACCGGATATACCGCTTTATGGCTACCCTGCAGGGACCTGGGGACCATTGGAGAGTAATGAAATTATTGATAGCGGAAAATCATGGACAAATCCATGTAAAAATTTGATAGATACCGATTTATATTGCGAATTATAGAATAATTATAATGAACCCTTCAGAAATTCTAACAAAACAACTTATAAGAGCAATAAATCTTAAAACCGTGCATAATCCGGGAAGTCGTTTTTCACTTGCAATTTCCGGCGGTTCCAGCCCCTTGAAACTATTCGGGTTATGGTCGGGAAAATATCTTGATAAAATTAACTGGAACTCCCTGGATTTGTTTTGGGTAGACGAAAGATGTGTCTCACCGGATAATCCGGAGAGTAATTATGGTACAGCAAAAAAAATGCTGCTTGATAAAATTCCTCTTCATAAGGACCATATACACAGAATTCAGGGGGAAAATAATCCTGCCTCAGAAGCGAATCGCTATGATGGATTTGTAAGATCTTATCTTGGCAATATTCAAGGCTATGATATGGTAATTCTTGGAATAGGAGGGGATGGACACACATCTTCAATTTTTCCGGGTCAGGATCACTTGCTCAAATCAAAAAAAATCTATGAAGAATCTGTCAATCCTAATACCGGTCAAAAAAGAGTTGCGTTGACTTCAAACGGAATATTTAATTCACATATTGTATTTTTTTATATTAATGGTGCGGATAAATTGTCTATAGTGGAAAATATATCAATGAACTATGGAAAGCTTATGTTTCCAGCCGGTTATATTATGAAAAATGCATCAGATCCTTTCGTTTTTTGGGAAAATTCATTAATTGCTTCCGAAACGATTACTAAAATTATTGATAAAATGCCTAATGTCCAATTAATCATTTCTTAAGAAGTATTAATGCATAACTTATAAAAATTAAATCTTATATTTGTTCCAAGAAATTTGGATTTATGCCGGAACCAATCACATCTGAATTAAACAGTGTCGAGGATATCAGGAGAACCCTTGCAACAATTATTGGAGTCTTGCCCGGCTTTATTTATCGTTGCCGGCATGATAAGGACTGGACAATGATTTTTGTGAGTAACCAATGTACGGATATAACCGGCTATACTCCCGACGAACTCACTCATAATAAATTTATCTCCTATAACGATGTAATTGCACAAGAATACCGTACTTATTTGTTTTCACGCTGGAAAGCCTTGCTTAAGGTAGACGGAATGTTAAGGGAAGAGTATAAAATTATTAGAAAAGACGGTAAAGTAAGGTGGGTACTGGAGCAGGGAAGGGGAATATTTGACAGTAACGGTAAAGTAATCTATATCGACGGATACATTACAGACATCACCGCCCGGAAAGAGGCCGAAGATCGTCTTATTCAGAAAAACATTGAGCTTCACATTGCAAAAGAGAAAGCAGAAGACAGCAATCGTCTGAAAACAGCATTTCTTGCTAACCTCTCTCACGAAATAAGGACTCCTATGAATGCTATCCTTGGTTTCTCCGATCTTCTCAAAGAAGAAGACCTGGAGATCGAACAAAGGGACAATTATGTAGAAATTATAAATGACAGCGGCAATCACTTGTTGTCTCTTATAAATGACATAATTGAGATGTCAAAAATTGAAACAGGGCAAATATCTCCAAATTTGGAAGAGGTAGATGTTAATCTGTTGATGGATGTTATTAAGAAAACAATGTCTTCTTCAATACCTTCCGGTAAAAAGCTTGAACTAATATATAGGATTCCTGATGTAAGACTTTACGAAAACATTAAAACAGACCCGGTTAAATTACGTCAAATACTTACTAACCTAATATCAAACTCTGTTAAGTTTACAGATATGGGTTTTGTTGAATTTTGGTACGAATTAAATATTGGAGAAAGCGATACCATTAGTTTTTTTGTTAAAGATACAGGGATTGGAATAGACAGAGAGAATCATAAGGAAATTTTTGAAAGGTTTCACAGAATACTCAATGAACAATCAGCTATAAAAGGCGGTTCCGGACTGGGTCTTGCAATAGCAAAGGCATATGTAGAGATGCTGGGTGGCGAGATTAGCCTGGATTCTGAATATGGAAAAGGATCGATGTTTAAATTTTCCATTCCTCTTTCTGTATGCAGGAAATCTGCCAGAAGCAAAAGTGCGGATAATTCAAAAAAACAGGATGAAATGGGAAATTCGATGAGAATACTTATCGCAGAGGATGAAGATACAAATTACTTGTACTTGTCGGCTCTTCTCACAAAATATAACCATAAGGTATTCAGGGCCTGTAACGGAAAAGAGGCGGTAGATATTATCAGAGAGAATGAAGATATCGATCTTGTCCTTATGGATATTAAGATGCCGATTTTAAATGGTTTTGACGCCCTCAAGCAAATAAAAAAGATGAGACCGTTTCTTCTTGTAATAGCCCAAACAGCATATGCTCTTACCGATGATGAAGTAAATATAAGAGCTTCCGGATTCGATGGCTACATTTCAAAACCTATCATGAAGCAACCACTCATGACTCTCATCGACACTGTTGTAAAAAACAGCTAAAGGCTGTTTACCTCAAGTGAATTTTTCATTGCCTTGTACCCCATCTCAAAAATTACATCAACTTTTTGAAGGTCGAATGTTCTGAACTGCATAACATTCTCTACCTCAACAACGATATCGCACATTTTTTTATCTTCGACCGTATTTGCCCTGAACATAAAATGGTAGGTTCGCTCAGCTATACCAACAATGTTTTTTGAATATCTTTCTGCCGATAGCGGGCTGGCATTAATGCCAATGATTGTTTCACACTTATCTCTTATCACAGAAACAGGAAAATTTTTGAATATTCCTCCGTCCACATAATGAATTCCATCAATCTCAATTGGGTTAAAAACAACGGGAACGCAAGCGGAAGCGATTATCTTTTTATGAAGTTCTCCGCTTGAAAAAGTAATGCTTCTTCCATTGTCCAAATCAGTTGCAACAACATAAATAGGTATTGGCAACTCTTCAAATGTTTTGTAACAAATGTTCTTTTTAAGAAATTTAGAAAATCCGGAGATTCCGAAAAACCCGTTTTTTGGAATATTCAGTTCCACGAAATCATTAAAATATCTTCCCTTGAACAGGGAACATATTTCGTCGGGTGAATGTCCGGCGGAGTAGAGTGCGGCAACAATTGCTCCTGCGCTTGTTCCTGCAATTACATCGGGTCTAATGCCTGCCTCTTCGAGAGCTTTAAGTGCTCCCGCATGAGCAAAACCTTTTACTCCTCCGCCGGAAAGCGCCAGCCCCAGTTTGTATTTATACTCCATTTAACCTAGTGTAAAGAAAAAAGTTGACCCTTTTCCAATTTCGCTCTCTACCCAAATTTGCCCTTTGTGTTTGTCGACTATCCGTTTAACAGTTGATAGTCCAAGTCTTGATGATGAGTAATCTTCACCCGATTGGTATTGAAAAGATGGCTTAAAAAGGTTGTCCAAACTTGCAGTATCTAATCCGGCACCATTGTCTTTAATAAAATACAATTTGGAGCCATAATACTCTTTTTGACCAATTGTAATAATAGGCTTGTCGATATTTTTGCAGTATTGTAGTGCGTTGTGAAATAGATTGTCAAGTAAAATTCTAACCATTTTTGAATCTGCTCTGGCATGCATTTCAGGTTCAATTTCAATTGTTGGATTTAATTGAGAGAAATTAGGCAAACTATCCGTATAAGCTTCTTGTGCAATTTTGCTCAATTCAACATCTTCTTCGGAAATTTCTACATATCCCGATTGGACAAAAGCAAGAAGATCCTTTACACTGTGAGACATTTCATTTGCACATTCAAGAATATAAGTAATATCAGATTGTTTATTGGTGTTTAATTTGCTTACCGAGTTATTAAGAACATCTCGACTGGAGCCAATAATTGTGTCGATTTTGGAGTTTAAGTCATGAGAAACAGTTTTAGAGATGCAATCCAAATCGTTGTTTGCCTGAGTCAAATTGGCATTTGTCTTTTCAAGAAGAGTTTTTGCAGATTCCAGTTCTTCATTTCTTTGAAGAGAAGTTTCATATACCGAAAGGAGAAGATCAAGAATTTGCTTTTTACCGGACATTATATGATGCAATTCTCCCCGGTACTTGACATCGAGCCCGCCTTCCGATACTTCTGTAGGAGAGAGAAGCTGATTACTCAAAAGATTCTCAATTCTCTGGAGAAGTGACTTTTCGTCGTAAGGTTTGGTAATTATATTATTTGCTCCGGCCTGTAATCCTTTGATAATATCTTTGGACTCCTGAAGAGAAGTTAACAGAATAACGGGAATGTCAGATAAGCGGGGTATTGATTTAAGTGCTTCGCAAAACTCATACCCATTCATCCCCGGCATAATAACATCGCTTATTATTATAGCAGGAGGATTTGACTTTGCTGCTTCAAAAGCCTCTTCGGCATTGGGAAATATTTTGTAGTTGAGACTGTTTTTTTTAAAAAAAAACTTCAGCCTTTTGGCCTGAACAAGGGAATCTTCAACGGCCAAAATGTAGCTGTCTCCCAATAGCGATCTTAAATCTTCTGTCATATCCTATCCTAATAAGTAAAAAGGTTATTAACTTGTTCAACAATTTCCTGCGGAGACATGATACTGCACGCCGCACCAAGTTTTACTGCTTCTCCCGGCATTCCGAAAACCAGACAACTCTCTTCATCCTGAACAAAAGTATATGCGCCTGCATTTCTCAGCCTCAATAATTCTTGAGCGCCATCTTTTCCCATTCCGGAAAGTAAAATAGCAATTACATTGCTATTGTATACATCTACAAGGCTTGCAAATAGAACATCTATAGAAGGGCGGTTTAAAGTATTCCCCTTTTCAGATGAGACTATCAACTCTTCATTTTTGTTTAACCTTAAATGCTTGTCTCCAGGAGGTAAATAAACATTTCCTGCGGTTATTCTTTCGCCGTGAACTGCAATCTTTACATTAATCTTTGAAAAAGTGTTCAGCCATAAGACAAATCCTTCTGCAAAATTGGGATCAATATGCTGTACTAAAAGAATTGGGAGTGGAAAAGCAGGATTAATCTTCGACAATATTGTTCTGATGCCCTCCGGACCTCCGGCCGATGCCCCAATTGCAAGAACTTTTGCTTTTTTATTGAACGGGAAAAAGTCCGAATTAACTCCTCTTGCTTCAAAATGAGGATTGTCTTTAGAAATAAAATTTCTTCGGATAACCTTTATTTCTGACATTAATTTTAAAGTGCTTATATACTTTCTTGAATTTTTTGAAAAATCGGGATGACCTGGTCCGTATGGTTTTGGTAATATGGTAACTGCGCCTGCTTCCAGTTCCTTGATAGCCCTTTCAATTTCTGTGTCGCGGTAAATACTGCTCACTATCACAACAGGGACAGGATGGTTGCTCATAATCAGTTTGGTTGCATCAATACCATCCATTACCGGCATTTCAATGTCCATACTTACTACATCTGGATTATACTGGAGAACCTTTTCATATGCAAGTTTACCATTTTCGGCAACACCTACAACCTCAAATACAGGATCTGCAGCAAGAATTCCAATAAGAAGTTTTCTCTCAACAAGAGAGTCGTCAACTATTAGAACTCTTATCTTTTTTTCTTTTATACTTGAGTTTAATTTCATGTGGCAAATAAATTAAATAAGTCTCTGAATTGAATCAAGGAGATTGCTCTTTTCAAAGCTGCCTTTTATTATATAGGCGTTGGCGCCGGCTTCCATACCCTTTTTCCGGTCTTCCGGTTTGTCCCTGCCTGTTACCAGTACAATTGGCATATCGGTAAAAGCTCCGTTTTGCCTCACCTTGGTAGTGAGTTCAAATCCGTTCATCCTTGGCATTTCGATATCGGAAACAAGCATATCAAATTCTTCTTTCATGAGAGTCTCATATGCATCCAGGCCGTCAACTGCAGTTTTTACTATATAACCGCCATTCTCTATCATAGTCTTGAGCATTGTACGGATAGTTATTGAATCTTCAACAACAAGAATTTTCTTCTTGGCTTGCTCAATAATATCTGGTTCGGTCTCATCCAAATAATCAAACTGATTATTATATGAAATCTCATTGATTAATTCACTTACATTAATTACAGGCACAATAACTCCGTTTGCAAGTATTGTAACTCCTGCAATTTTTTTAATCTGATTTAGTACAGGCCCCAGATCTTTTACAATCCCTTCCTGTTCCTCCTTGACTTCATCAACAGAAAATGCTATTCTGTTGTTATTTACGGAGAGAATTAAAACGTTTAGGTAATTATTTTTACTTGTTTCGCTGTTTAGTCTTTCTATCCCGAGAGCCTCCCGCATAGGAAGGTATCCAACTGCGTTTCCATCAATGATTACGACATTTCTGCCTCCAACACTTTTAATGCTTTGAGATTTAACAAGTAAGGCTTTTTCCAGAAAAATAGAAGGGATAATAAATGACCGGCCCTCAACAACTATTAGAATT
Source organism: Rikenellaceae bacterium (assembly GCA_003513895.1). Taxonomy (GTDB): domain Bacteria; phylum Bacteroidota; class Bacteroidia; order Bacteroidales; family UBA932; genus Bact-08. The sequence goes on along the minus strand of DOSU01000007.1, from coordinate 1,953 downwards.
CCCCTGAAAGTAGCAATACTCTGGGGTAGAGTAATTGTAAAAGTAGTGCCGCATCCTCTGCAGGATTTAATATCAATCGTCCCTCCCAGATTAGCAACTTTTTCTGCTACAATAGCCATTCCCAGACCTCTTCCGGAAATATTTGTAATCATCTCATTAGAAGAGACCCCGGATTTGAAAATAAGTGAGAAAATCTCCTTTTCTGTGAGTTTATTTGCTCTGGCTTCGTCTATAATGTTATTTTTAATGGCCGATTTTAATACTTTTTCGGTATTAATACCATCCCCGTCGTCGTCAATTATTAAGGATATATGCCTGCTTGCCTCTTTTTTTACTGTTATGTTCAATTTTCCCTGTGCAGGTTTGCCTTTTTTGGTTCTTTCTTCTTTGGTTTCAATACCATGGTCTACACAATTTCTAACCAGATGTATAACCGGATCTTTAATCTCCTCAAGAATACGCCGGTCTATTTCGTAATAATCATCTTTAATGGAAACGGAAATATCTTTGGAACTCGCTTTTGCAATATCGCGAGCTATTTTAGGAACTATGTTCAGTATAGTTGAAAATGGAGAGAGGAGCGTGGATTTAATGCCAATTATCAAATCATCTACCATTCTGTCCACAATCTTTTGAAACCTTATAATATCTTCAAATACATAAGTGAGTTTATCGTCATTATATTTTGCACTTATTTCTGATAACTCGTTTTTGTAAAATTCAACTGCACTTTTTACAACTATGAAGTCTTCAGTTTCTCTAAGCAATAGATTAAGTTTACCGGATGAAATTCTAATTGTGTCGTCATCTTTTTCAGAAGGATCCCTTTTGTCATATATGCTATCTTCAGTCTCTATCTGGATATTTTGTATATCGGCAGTATCGTAAGAGATGCTCTCAGTATCTTTAGGAACATTAGCAGACCCCTTTTGTGCAAACTCAAGATTTCTGATAATATGAGGAAGTGCTGCGACTGTGTCGTATGAGCCGTCTTTTTTGATGTTTGATATCAACAAGTTAAGTACATCTACTGCTTTATTTAAAACATCAAACAATGGTGGATTTAATATGGATTCTCCTTTTTTTAGACTATTGAAAACAGATTCTAAAGCCATACACAGTTTCTCAATATCAAGCAGATTTACAGCCCTGGAAGCTCCTTTGAGCGAATGTGTACATCTGAAGATTCTCTCAATTGTAGTGCTGTCCGGAACGGACGAACCTCCGCTTTCCAACGAAAGCAAACCTTCCTGGATAGTGTTATAGTGTTCATTTGCCTCTATTCTGAAGTCTGCAAGAAGCTCCTGAAGAAACTCATCTTGTTCGTTAATCATTTTTCACTATAAATTGTATTTGATTAAAACTCGCTTTAGTGTTTGTCCAAGTTTGTGAATTTCTTGAGCAACTTCCTGAGTATGTTTAATTCCTAGTGTGTTTTGTTCGCTCGCTTTTTTTATGTTCTCCATTGCAGGCACAATCTGATCCATTCCGGCCATTTGTTGCTGTGTCGAAGAGGATATCTGAATTGAAGCTTCTGCAGCTTCTTCAACATTTTCCGACAATATGTCAATAACTTCACCGCTCTGGTTTACTAAATTTATGCCATTATCAACAGTTTTTGTTCCCTGTTCAGTTACTCCAACTGCGTGGGACACCGATTTATTAATTTCGTTAAGAATGTCTTTTACCTGTTGAGTTGCTTTCTTTGATTGATCTGCCAGTGATCGGATTTCCTGAGCAACTATAGTAAAGCCTCTTCCTTGCTCGCCGGCCTTTGCAGCTTCAATGGCGGCGTTAACAGCGAGAAGGTTAGATTGATCGGCAATATCTGCAACGGTAGATGTAATTTCTCCAATAGTTTTGCTCTGTTCCGATAATTTAACTATAGTAGCAGAAATTACACTCATTTGATTATCTATATTATTCATTGCATCAACAACTTTCTTAACAGAA
>DOSU01000044.1:214-4385 GCA_003513895.1 Rikenellaceae bacterium | reverse complement strand
CGCCCTCTTTTGTGAGCAGCTGCGAGACCCGCACGGGTATTCTCAACAATCAATTCCCTCTGAAATTCATCGAATGCGGCGGTCATGTGAAAAAACAAGCGTCCCTCTGGTGTTCCTGTATCGATATTCTGGGTAATAACCTTCAGCTTAATTTTACGTTGGTCAAGGTCATAGGTGGTGGCAATGATTTGCCTGATGGAACGAGCCAGCCTTGACAATTTCCAAACAACAAGTGTGTCTCCCTCTCTCATATAATCTAACGCTGCTTCCAGTTCGGGCCGTTCCTTGTGCGAACCTGATATTTTTTCAATAAATATCCGTCCACACCCAGCCTTTTCCAGAGCATCGGTTTGCATCTGCGGGTTCTGGTCCATCGTTGAAACACGAGCATATCCAATTAGCATTATTTTTATCCCAAAAACGATTTTACTTGAGAATAACAGAACAAATGTTTTAGAACAATGTTTTGAAACATAATAATAGGTATTTTGATTTGGGGTGAGTACAAAATAATGTATGTTTCAAAAACCTTGGTTTTTGGCACGGAAACTATGGGTAAAAAAATCCCGGAAGAAAGATTATTGGATTTGCAAAAGCGTTTTGTTGCCAAGAATGCAATGGATGCGGAAAACCAATGCCATCAGATCATTAATCACGCCAAAGAAGAAGAGAATTGAAATGCCGATGCCCCATGCCAGCCATGGGATTGGTGCAAGGATGCAAAGAGGGGGGAAAGTGCATTGAATCGGAATAGATAGGATTTTTAAAAAAAACTGATGATCAACATACAATCGTGAGGCCGATTGTATTGGATACGAACCATTTTTTTGTTTGTTACGTGGCTAACCGTTCAACAGCACTGATGCGGTCGCAAAATTTGATATCTCGACTCGGACGGCACTTTTAATATGCGTTTTGTTCGTGAAAAGCTTTCGGTAATTAGTTGAAATATGACAATGACATCCTGGGGCGGTCATACTATTTATTTGAACCACTCCCATCCCACAGACCATCTTTTGATAAAAAAGCTGCCGGTAAAAATCGATATGAGTGACATCTGGATTTTTGAAAGTGGGTATTTGGGGTGAAGAGAAAAAAGGTGTTTTTTATTGCATTGCACAGCCAGCAAGGGGGGGGAACACTTGGCGGTATCTACTGGCACTTGGCGGGGTTAATAAAGGTCATTGTGACGGAATGTTACTGGTAGGCATGATGGATGGTTCCTGAAATATCGAGAGCAAGGCCACAGGTGAAGTAGTAATAACATCAGTTCTATAATCAGCTTCTAACTTGCTGTAAATATAACGTATTTCTCTGTGAGAAATGCTTTAGTGCACAAAGTATTTGAATTACTCCGTCATGGGATGCAATTTACTCAACCTGAGAAAAGGAAAAAAGCCGCGATTTTTGATAATATCCTATTACAGGTTTTTGGGTTTGATTGAATCTTTTACGATAGAAGTACTACTATAGTGCAGAACAGAAATATGCGACAAAGAATGATGGCATTCTGGAACTCTCCGTGCTGAAAATAGCTTGGAGAGTTCTCCATCAGAATTGAATAATAGTGTACAATATCTTTTTACACTGAATCAAATATATAAAACATTCTTATATTCGTCTAGGGATTTTCATCCATTTATGAAACAAAGGTTTTTCATTTTCTCTGTTTTGCAATTCTAATTGTTCTTGGATCTCAATCGATGAATTAAACGTGCTCTGATACACTGCAATAGCTGAAGAAGAAAATTGACCTATGATAGCACCGCCAATCATTCCTGTGATCAATGCATAACCTATTGGTTGATTGTTGGTTCCAAAGGCAGCTAATACACCGAAGCCAACCAAAGCAATAATTGATCCAGAGATAATTTGTTCCCATACTTTTGTCTTTTTAGTTAGAATTACAATGATTGAAGCGACGAGAATAATCGTCAATATTAAGGTAAGTTTTGCAATTATATCCCCAGGGGTAATATATTTTAAAACGACCATAAACATTACAAACCCCCAACCAATTATACAAATAAGCCAGAACATAGCTGTTTTCCATGTCGCACCATTTTTAAAAGGCCTCTTGATTGCAATACTGTAGAAGATGAATGAAAATGTAATCCCAATAATAATCCAACCAATATCAGAGAAAGAAATGTTTACAACTGAATTAGCAACTGCTTCCCATGGTGAGATTGTAGTGTTCATGCATTAGCCTCCTTTGCAAAGGTCTTGTGAAAACTACTTAGATTTTCTTCTTTTTCTAAATAGCTGGTGATTTGATCGCTAGCCCATATGATGAAACGCGTTCGAAGGCCAACGTCTTTACCATCATTAACAATCTCAGCAAGTTTTAAAGCGATAAGAGTACCAAGTTCTCTGCCAAGATTCATGCTTTCTATTGTTTCTCTTCTCATAACGACAGGTATGCCCTGGTATGCGAGTTCCATATCAGGAACACAATTAGACAGTATGTTGATTAAGTGTCTGATGTATCGACTATTTATACCTTTCAAAAATGTTTCGTCAAACTTAATTTCGAAAACTGTTTGCAGTGCTTGTTCCTGAACTTCAATTAGATCATCAACACTCTTCATATTTAGATATGACTCAGGTCTAGAGGCCAAAATGCCACAGAAAAGAATTAAACCATCCATAGATAAGGCTATGAATAATGCGCCGAATGCTAGAATATTCTTTTGTGTCAATTCATTAATTGAAAGTAGGAAATAATGGACCTTATCACCATCTGACAGTCCTATTTTGTTTATTTTATGTAATATTTCGCGTTTTTGTTCAGGAGGTTCTATTGGTGCCAATGAAACGCACTCATTTAGTGTGTGCTTAACAACAGAAAGATCAAATGAAGTCTTAATATTGCATTCTTCTTTTTGAAGTAAATTAAATTCATTAAGACGGATAATATAATTTATATTATTGTTAATATTGGAAGGAAAACCAACATTCGTTATTTCAAAATCAGATTTTAATTTAAGGCCATATTGATCAATATTTTCCCGATACTTTCGAATATTTTCAGATAGGAGAGTATTGTGAGAATTTTTAACAGAATTTGCTAAAAAAATATTATTTGCAATAATTTTCTCTAGATGTTCTACATCTCTTTTCTTTGGTAAATATTCAGAGTCATAAATGGTTTGATATTTATTTTCATAATCCTTTGATATGTTACCATATCCTGGCTTTGAAATCTGGTTTGCCGAAATAGATGTCCCACCATTTTCAACTTCACGTTTGAATAATCTTTCAAATTCCTTGTATTTAGATTCTGTTTTATTGATATCATCATTCAGAACGGTTAGTGACTTTTTAATCGCTATGTTCTGCTCTTGGTTATATTTTTCAAAATCAGATTTTATAGAAGATGTTGTTTGATTTAATTCATCTTCAATTTTTAATCGAACATCATAAATAATATTCGATGCTTGCTCAGTAGCACGTTCGATTTGTAAACGTCGCCTATCTTCAGGGGAGAACATTTTATTCAATAAATCTGAGTACGAAAAGAAAACAGAAACAATCATGGTAATGAAAAATATAAAAATGACGGAAATCTTGAAATTTTGAAGAAGACCTGCACCAAGCCTCCAGCTAGATGCAAATAGGAGCCCCTGGATTCCTATAGTGACAAGAACCGCGATGAAAGTTTGGACGTATTCAAGCAAGCCACAAAATGTAGTGTAGCCAGATGCGAACGTAAGCAAAATGCTTGATGTGACAAGGATAGTACCCATCGATTTTCCCGTTGTAACATTGTAGCCCAGGGAAAATAGTGAGGAAAGATAATGAAGGAAAAAAGGTGAGTTGAGATTTCTGATTTTTCCGAAGTAATTCATAGACTTCCCTCCCGCAGATTTATTTTAGTTAAACTAAAAAACTGTCTGACTTTAGTGGTAATTGTACAGGAGGAATTTTTCTTGTCAAGGTATTTATCGATAATATATCGATAAATATATATTGCGTTTATTCCAAGTTCTTTCGTTGGCGATGATAATATAATATGATTACGCATGATACCAGGTAACAAACCGATAATACAATGTTTATATAGATTATGTAATTGATTTTATGATACTCTCTCGCACACATTTTAAAAGAAATACCTTGGTTTTGTTACGATATGTAGTGTATATGTACTACATATATAAGCGATATT
>DOSU01000044.1:0-143 GCA_003513895.1 Rikenellaceae bacterium | reverse complement strand
ATATATAAGCGATATTTACGATATTATGTGTCGAATGTGTTGGCAACTCAGTGCATTTCGATGTGAATAAGTCCTCTTACCACGTATTAGCAAATCAGAAGGTTATGAAAAGGGCGACGAAAAGAAACCATGTGTGGCATAGT
>DOSU01000156.1 GCA_003513895.1 Rikenellaceae bacterium | reverse complement strand
AATCTCGCATCATGAGCATCGAAGCGTATATCGTGTTCAAGTAATTTCTTTTTTATTTCTTCCATACTAAGTAATTATATCTTGACGGATTACAAAGGTCAACTGCGTATATTATGTTGTATATTATGTATAAAATCGAAATATTTTGTGAAAATACTAGTATTTGGTATAGTTAAATCAATGAAAAAATATGCAGTACAAACACATACTAAATTTTAATTAAATTAACTAATTCATTTATGGAGTTTAAAGATTTATCAAAAAAAGTCGTTGAGAATGCTGTAAGCTATGGTGAAAAATATAATGTGCAGATTGATGAGGACTTTGCTGTTTTGAAGTTGTATGAAGAGGTCGGGGAGTTTGCACAGGCCCTGTTAATACATAGGAAAAAAAGTCGTCCTGAAAAACATGTTACTGAAGAAGTTTCAAGAAATGAATTAGCAAAAGAACTAGCTGATGTTGTTGGTATGGCAATTGTTATTGCCAATTTATTTGGTATCGACCTTGAAGATGCGATTGATAAAAAGTGGATAGCAAAGAGCAGATAAACAAAATAATTGGTTATAATTATTAACTGAGTTAAGTATGACATCAAAAAAAATTATTGTTACTGGAGCTACTGGCCAAATTGGTTCGGAATTAGTAATCGAACTTCGAAAAAAATATGGAGAACAGCAGGTTGTCGCAGTCGGCCATTCAAAACCAATAGAAGGAGAGTTATCATCTGTTCCGTTTGAAATTGTTGATGTAACAAATAAACCCGCATTGGATGAATTAGTGCAGAAGTATCGACCAGATACGATTTATCATCTTGTTGGAATACTATCAGCCAAAGGAGAGAAAAACCCGGATTTAGCCTGGAGGGTGAATATGGAGGGGTTGAAGAATATACTTGATATTTCACGCGATCGAGGTGTTACTAAAGTATTCTGGCCAAGTTCGATTGCGGCATTCGGGCCAACTACGCCGCGTGATAACACTCCTCAAAACACAATCTTGGATCCCACTACTATTTATGGCGTAACAAAAGTTGCAGGTGAGCTTTTATGTCAATATTATTGGAAAAAGTACGGGCTTGATGTTCGTAGTTTGCGATATCCTGGTATAATTAGTTACAAAACTGAGCCAGGTGGTGGTACCACTGACTATGCTGTAGCTATATATTTTGAAGCCATTAAAAATAAAAAATATGATTGTTTTGTTGGACGGGATACTGTTTTACCAATGATGTATATGCCTGATGCTGTTCGAGCTACAATAGAGTTGATGGAAGCGCCAATTGAAAATATTAAAGTTAGAACGAGTTATAATTTAACAGCTATGAGCTTTTCAGCGGAGGAATTAGCAACATCGGTTGCAAGGTGCATTCCCGGTTTTGTTTGTAGCTATAACCCAGATGATCGACAAAGGATTGCGGATTCATGGCCGCGTTCCATTGATGACAGCGTTGCGAGAAAAGATTGGGGATGGAAGCATGAATTTGGTATAGAAGAAATGACAAAAGATATGCTCGACCATATATCAACCCTTGAAGCGTCTGACTTATTATAAATATGAAAATTGATCAATTATATATCGAGGTTAACGAAATTAAGAAAAGAAATGAGCGGGTTGAGCTCGATAAGGCTTGGGAAACTAGCTGGACAAGGAGAGTTGTTGTTTCGCTTTTCACCTATATTGTGATTGTTCTATTTTTTCATTTTGCTGGGCTGCCAAAGCCACTCGTAAACGCGATCGTTCCGGCTGTTGCCTTTATTATTTCTACGCTCTCCATGCCAATTATTAAAAGATGGTGGGTAAGTCATAATAATCGATAATATGATTTATAAACACACTCAGGTTGGATATTTAATGATATATGTTCTGGTTGCTGTGATCGCATTGTTTGGATTTATTTTAATGCAAGATAATACACTAATGCCCGCTTTGATCGTTATGGTGCTTGTTGTGGCTATCCTGTCATCGTTCACGACATTGACTGTGGAGATCGATAATCAGTTTTTAAGATTCAAGTTTGGTTTTGGTTTATTTAGAAAAAAGTTTGCGCTTGATCAGATTGAGTCAGTAAAAGCAGTCAAACACAAGTGGTACTATGGATGGGGGATTAGGTTTTGTTTAGTTCCAAGATTGTGGATATACAATGTGTCTGGATTTGATGCTGTTGAGATTACGCTCAAGAATGGATCAGCTTTTAGAATTGGCACTGACGAACCGGAAAAATTAGTTAGATCAATCAAGCCAAGATAAACCACAGACAAAAATCCGTGGTTTTTAAAATAATGGTATAATATCGTCGTTATCAAGCCTTTTTATACTTTCTATTTTTTACTTTAATCTATGCTCGTCTATATTTTATTCATTCTTGGCTTTGTCTTGCTTATCAAAGGTGCTGACTTGCTGGTTGATGGATCGTCTTCGATTGCTAAGAAACTCAAAATCTCATCAATCGTTATTGGTTTAACCATTGTTGCGTTTGGAACTTCGGCTCCAGAACTTATTGTTAACATTTTCGCTAGCATATCTGGTAACACGGAAATAGCAATTGGAAATGTACTCGGAAGCAACATTGCCAATATCCTACTAGTGCTTGGAATTTGTGCAATAATTTATCCGATTGTTGCTAAGAAAAATACTATTGCTAAGGAAATTCCATTTGCATTACTAGCAGCGATCATGGTTGGAGTAATGGCAAATGATTTTTTGATTGATGGAAGTGGTTTTTCCGGGCTTACCAGAATCGACGGAATTGTACTTATTAGTTTCTTTTTGATTTTCCTTTATTACACTTTTGGAATTGCAAAACTTAAAGATGCAGGCATAAAAGGAGTGGAGATCACGGATCATGGTTATTTTAAGTCAATCGTCTTTGTTTTATTGGGACTTGTAGGTCTTACTGTTGGTGGAAAATGGATTGTTGATGGCGCAGTTCATATTGCTGAGATATTGGATGTTAGTCAGTCGCTAATTGGACTTACAGTTGTAGCAATTGGAACATCGTTGCCAGAGTTGGCAACTTCAGCAGTTGCGGCTTATAAAAAGCAGACAGACATTGCTATTGGAAACATAGTTGGCTCAAACATCTTCAACATTTTTTGGATTCTTGGTTTAAGTTCAATCGTCAGACCGTTACCTTTTGAGCAAAGCTCAAATTTTGATATTGGCATGACAATTTTTGCCAGTTTATTACTGTTTGTGGTTATGTTCATTGGAAAAAAGCGCGTAATCGAACGCTGGCAAGGAATTTTCATGATCCTGCTTTATGTGGCCTATGTTGTGTTCTTGGTAATCAGACAATAGATTGAATAAAAAATTCCACTGCGATATGCGGTGGGATTTTTTTTATTTCGATTTGATCTGAGAAGATCTCTCCTATCTTCGAGATGGGAATAGTGCGTGTCGAGATGGGAACTAATTTTCCCAATTTCGACGTCTAGGAGAAATCCTCTCGGACTGAGAAGATCTCTCGCTCCGCTCGAGATGGGGATGAGGGTGGTCGAGATGGGGATCGTAGGTCCTGTAGGTCAGGTAGGTCTTGTTATGCATTGAACAACAAGGCTGATGTTCCCGTGTACTCTTCTACACTTTTCAAGCTTCGAAGAGCACGGCTACGCACTGTGTACTGCGCACTGTGCTATAATAAACGCATCTATGACCTTAAAGTCCCGTGCTTTTATTAAGAGCGTTCAGTCATTGATCGGCACTGTGATTGGAGTTGGAATTTTTGGTCTGCCTTATGTTTCTTCTCAGGCTGGTTATTTTGTTGGACTTGGATATTTAATTATTCTAGGAATAGTCAGTTATA
>DOSU01000090.1:7882-14578 GCA_003513895.1 Rikenellaceae bacterium | reverse complement strand
GGGGAAGGGTGTATGTGACAGGCAATCCCTCTGCCTACTCTATAGCCTCCGTTGCAAGGATAGGTGGTCGTTGTGTCAATTACTCCTTCCTGAAGCGCGATGAGCCCATTAACAAGTTTAAACACCGATCCGGGAGGATATGGTGCCATAACGGCCCTGTTAAACATCGGTTTTAAAGGATCTTCAATAATTTCGTTATAGAATTTACTGATTGATGCAAGTTTTGAAACATCAATTCCAGGGCTGGAAACTAAGGTAAGAATTTCGCCGGACGACGGCTCTATAGCAACGACACTCCCCACTTTGTTCACCATGAGCGACTCTACATATTGCTGAAGCTCTGCATCAATTGACGAAATGATGTTTTTGCCTGGAATAGCCTCTTTGTCGTATTTTCCGTTGGAGAAACTTGACTTAACCTTGTTATGAACATCCCGCAGGAAAATGTTGTAACCTTTTTCTCCCCGAATAATTCCTTCATAGGACTGTTCCATTCCTGTCCGTCCGACATAATCGCCTCTTTTATATTCCGGGTTTTTGCGTATGAATGAAGTGTCCACCTCTGTAATATACCCCAGCAGATTCCCGCACGCATTGTAGGGATAGTTGCGGATAGTTCTGGAAACGGCACTGAATCCGGGAAACTTGTAAGATTTTTCAAGGAAAATTGCATATTGAGCCGGAGATATCTGCTTAACGAAGGGGAAGGTCTGATAGCCCACTCTTCTCCTGAATTTACGGTAATCTTTAAGTGTTTTCCTTACATCCTTAATGTTTAGACCAAAAATCCGGCATATGTCAAGAGTGTCAGGATTTTTTACCTCATAGGGAGTAATCATTATATCGTATGCAGTTTCATTTCCCACCAGAATCTTGCCGTTTCGGTCATAAATGATCCCTCTTGCGGGGTAGCGTATATCATACCGGAAAGCGTTGTTGCTGGCGGTAATTTTGTATTCCTCGTCTATGATTTGAATGTTAAAAAGCTGAAGCACTATTATAACCGAAGCAGCAATAATACCAATTATGAGAATATTTTTTTTCTTTAGTTCTACTCCCATTTTGCCAATATTTATCTCCAGTTTTTATAAAAGATGCCAAATTCCAGCAAGAGTAGAAGCACACTGTTAACTGCAAAACTTATCATAAGTCTTGGGAAATTGCCATAAAAGTATGTAAAAGAGAGGCTTTCGAGAAATATTATTGTCATATGGTGAATAATGAGAATAAATCCGGAGTAGAAAAGAAACCGTGGGAAACCCATCTCCAGCAATCCGGGACGAATCTGGCTTTCCATCTCACCCTTGCGGATTACCATTCTTAAAACCGGTTCCCGGAGGAAAGCTATCATAACAGCCGCCGCCGTATTCATGCCTGCCACTCCGTTGTACAGAATGTCCACGCCAAATCCCATCGCGAACCCCCACAGAAGCACCGATAAAAGGGAGAAACTGGTGGGCAGGACGATTATAAAAAGAGGGTATATCGCAATAAAGAGCATCGGACCGAAATCAACGAAGTTCGAAATCAGAAGCTGAGCCAGCAAAAAGCTGAAAAACAGTATTGTAGTATTAATTTTTTGATTCATTCGGATTACTTATTCCCTTAATCTCATTTTTATTGTGATTAACAACTACTCTTACAAACCTAAGTGTACTGAATTCTTCGAAAAGCCTAACCTTTATCTCGTGGTGAGTACCCTTTATTATCCAAGACTTTCTCACTGTTCCGAGAGGTATGTTTTCGGGGAAAAGGGTTGAATACCCGCTTGTATAAACAGTATCACCCACACTAAACCTTATGTGCTGGGGTATTTCGGTGAGCAAAGCATAGTCTGTTCTCTTTCCGTCCCACACAAGAGGCCCGAAAGCACCATTCCTGCCTAATTTTGCACTTACGCTCTGATTTATGTTGAGAGTGGAAATTACAAATGAATAATTGTCCGAAACCCGGCTAACTACACCTACAACTCCACGGGGAGAAACAATTCCCATGTCCGGTTCAACTCCATCCTTGCTACCTTTGCCAATTATTATAAAATTGTGCTTTTTGTTTGTCCCGTTGGCAATTATCCTTGCCGGAATAAAGGTAAACTGAGGGCTGACAGTATCCGTTAAAACTCGAACAACGAAAGATCCTGCAGAATCGGTAGTATCTGTCCTGTATATATAACTTCTGTATCTCTCAATTTCTGCAAGCAGCATCTCGTTTTCGTCATTGAGTTGCTCATTTACCTGCCGGAGGTTAAAATAATATTTTATATCCGAACCTGCTTTGCTAAAAGATCCCCTGATTCCCATATATATTCCGCCAATCTTAATTTGCTGGAAAAGCGAATCATTTGAAATCATCATAAGTGCCAGAATCTCCATAACGATAAAAAGTAACAGAGTGTACAATCTGTCCAGATTTGGAGATCTTCTTGCCATTTGAGTTACCGGATTAGGAATGGAAGCTTGTTACAATTTTTAAGGGCAATAGCAGTGCCTCTTGCAACTGCATGAAGCGGATCGTCGGATACCTGAAACTTGATGTTTATTTTTTCTGTAAGCCTCTTGTCCAGACCTCTTAGAAGTGCTCCTCCACCGGTGAGGAAAATTCCTCTTTGTACTATATCGGCATAAAGTTCAGGCGGGGTTTGTTCAAGTACAGTTATTATTGACGCTTCAATTTTAGCAAGCGACTTGTCTATGCAATGGGCTATTTCCTGACTTGTTACAGCAACTTCAACAGGGTGTGCAGTCATAAGGTTAGGGCCTCTCACAACATAAGGCTCGGGATATTCATCGAGTTCGGAGAGGGCTGCACCTACGCGAATTTTGATATCCTCGGCTGTGAGTTCTCCTATCTTGATGTTATGCTGCTGACGCATGTACTGTTGAATTTCATTGGTGAACACATCTCCTGCGATTCGAATGCTCTGGTTAAAAACAATACCTCCCAGTGAAATTACGGCAATCTCTGTTGTACCGCCTCCAATGTCCACTACCATGTTACCTGTAGGCGCCTCAACATCCAGTCCTATACCGAGGGCCGCAGCCATTGGCTCATAAATTAAATACACGTCTCTGCCGCCAGCGTGTTCAGAAGAGTCACGAACGGCACGAATCTCAACTTCGGTACTTCCCGAAGGGATACAAACAACCATTCGAAGGCTGGGTGTAAAGAAGGAATTACGCGTGTTTATCATCTTGATAAATCCGCGAATCATTGCCTCTGCGGCGTTGAAGTCGGCGATAACTCCATCCCTTAACGGGCGGACAGTTTTGATGTTGGCGTGTGTCTTGCCGTGCATCATCCTTGCCTTTTGTCCAAAAGCGATGGGCTTACCGGTGTTTTGATCAATTGCTACAATTGAGGGTTCGTCCACAACAACCTTATCGTTCATAAGGATTATAGTGTTGGCTGTACCCAGGTCAATAGCCAGTTCTTGGGTTAAAAATGAGAAAGCCATATTTTTATATTATATAAATCAGTGTTTAAAATGTCTTATTCCTGTTGTAACCATAGGGAGTCCGTTTTCGTTGCAGTAACCAATGCTCTCGCTATCCCTTACAGACCCTCCCGGTTGTATAACTGCGGTAACCCCTGCTTTGTGTGCAATTTCCACACAGTCTGCAAAAGGGAAGAAGGCATCCGAGGCCATAACCGAACCTGCACATGAAAAGCCGAAACTCTCGGCCTTGGCAATAGCCTGCCTCAGAGCATCCACTCTGGAAGTTTGTCCGATTCCGCTTGCAAGAAGTGACCGGTCTTTTACCAGTACAATTGCGTTTGATTTAGAGTGCTTAACCAGTTTATTGGCAAAGATTAAATCTTCAACCTGTTTTGCATCCGGCGCCAACTTGGTTACCGTTGTAAGTGAAAGTTCGTTTTCAACAGCAGAGTCCCTTTGCTGCATGAGGGCACCGCCCAGCAGGCTTCTGAATTTTGTTTCTGTGCGCTTCTCGCATTTGTTGAGAAGGATTATCCTGTTTTTCTTCTCTTTTAATATAGAAAGAGCGTCCGGGTGGTAATCCGGCGCAATAACTACTTCAAAAAAGAGTTTATTCATTTCGGCAGCTGTAGCTCCGTCAATTTCTTTGTTTGAGATTATTATCCCTCCGAAAGCAGATACGGGATCGGCCTCAAGGGCTCTTTTCCATGCGCTTTCCAAATTCTCTCCGGATGCACATCCGCAGGCATTGTTATGTTTGAGAATAGCAACTGTTGTCTCTTCATAATCGCCAATGAGCTCAATTGCAGCTTCAATGTCAAGAAGATTGTTGTATGAAATTTCTTTTCCCCACAACTGTTCCGGCAAGGATCCCTCACTGCCGAAGTATAGCGCTTTCTGATGAGGATTTTCGCCATATCTGAGAGACCTTGAAACAAGAATGCTCTCCTTGAAAGCATCTACCTTCTCCTCTCTGTTGAAGTACTTGAAAATTGCAGTGTCGTAGTGTGAACTTACATTGAATGCCTGAGTGGCAAAATAACGCCTCTCGAAGGAAGTGCTTATGCCGTTTCCTCTGTTAAGCAACTCCAGCAGGGCAGGGTACTGATCTTTTGAGGCAACAATTATTACGTCTTTATAATTTTTTGCAGCTGCGCGAATGAGAGAAATTCCTCCGATATCAATCTTCTCGACAATCTCTTCGTGCGGGAATTTGGATGCCACATACTCCTCAAAAGGATAGAGGTCAACTATAACAAGGTCTATTGAAGGGATTTCAAATTCCCGGATTTGTTCGGAATCGGTCTTGTTTTCCCTCCTGTTAAGAATCCCTCCGAAAATTTTCGGATGAAGAGTTTTTACTCTGCCCCCCAGAATTGACGGATATCCGGTAACATTTTCAACAGATGTTACAGGAAGTGAAAGTTCCTTAATAAAATCATATGTGCCCCCTGTTGAAAGGAGCTCTACTCCCATTGAAACAAGCTTCCGGGCTATGGTCTCTATGCCATCTTTGTGATAAACAGAGATTAATGCGCGTCTTACAGTTCTATTGTCCATATCTCTCAAATAGACACAAAAGTACGAAAATTTAACCAATTAATAGTTAATTTTGTAATCATAAAATAACAGAAATTATGCAAAGAAAATGTTATGCAATTATAGTTGCCGGTGGCTCAGGAAGCAGAATGGGAGGGGAAACCGCAAAGCAGTTTTTAATGCTGGGAGACAAACCCATTCTGTTGCACACTATTGAAGCCTTCCTTGCCCTTTCGTTTCCCGTGGAAATAGTTCTTGTAGTACCCGCTTCATTAAGGGAATACTGGAAAGAGTTTTACAAAGATCAGAAACTCAGCTTCAGACACACACTTGTTAGCGGAGGAATAACTAGGTTTCACTCTGTAAAGAATGCTCTTAAATATATACCGGAAGGAGCGCTTGTTGCTGTGCACGACGGAGTAAGACCATTTGTACGACCCGATTTTCTTGAGTACATGTACAATGAGGGACAGGAGAAAATGGCTGTTATACCTGTGGTAAAAGTTGTGGATTCTCTTAGGTTTGCAGATGAAACAGGGAGCCGTCCGGTGGACAGGGAAAATCTTGTGGGCATACAAACACCTCAGGTTTTTCACTCGGAACTGTTGCTGGATGCCTATAACCAAGCCTACTGCCCGAAGTTTACAGACGATGCATCTGTTGTTGAAAGCAGAGGAATAAAAATATGGCTGGCCGAAGGCAGGATGTTGAATATTAAAATAACGAGGCCGGAAGATTTAACTCTGGCCAGGGCTATTCTTATTTCTTTCTGAGGGGAGCCCCTTTCATTGGAAAATCTTTAACCCACACTTGTCTTTCAATTGCCTGGTCCAGAGAAATAAATGTCTCTGTTTGCTCAACCGAAGGAATGTTCTGAATTGTGTTTATCAGAATTTCCATAAGGTGGTCATGATTCTGGCAGTAGATTTTTAACATGAGGGCATGTTTACCTGTAACGAAGTGGCATTCAACTACCTCTGATATGTTTTTAAGAGCCTCAATTACCTGAGGGTAATGGTTTGCTTGTGAAAGGCTTACTCCAACAAAAGCACAAACATTGAGACCAAGAGTTTGCGGTTTAACAAGGAGGCGGGATCCTGTAATGATTCCCAGGTTCTCCATCTTTTTTACTCTTTGATGTATTGCCGCTCCGGAAACTCCACATTCGCGGGCTATTTCCAGAAATGGCATTCTCGCATTCTTTACAAGAAATGACAGAATTTTCTGATCAATCTGATCAATCTGGTACTTTGGCATAAATAGTAATATTTGTTATCTAAAAGACAAATATAATAATAAATTATAATTAAGAAGGATTTATTTTTTGATAAAAGAAAAGCCAGCGCAACGGAATTTCGCCTGAATAGGCGGTTAGATAATCGGAGTACGCGCATGGAACATATTGATTGTTATTCGATTTCCCTTCTGGAATTTCCATCCACCAGCGACCGGTTGCATTGCTTGATACAAATGTCAAATCCTGTCCCTCATGGCCCATGCTTACAGTTTTTCTGTTAAAATTATCAGTTGCTCCCGATACCCCGGGATCTTCATTTATGTTTGAGGCCAAGGCCTCACAGAGGTGCCACAGAATTTCTGCGATCAGCTGCATCGATGTACTTTTGTATTTAGATTTCGAATGGAAACCATAAATAAAAGCAGATTTCAGTTTCTGTCCCATTCCAACATACCTTGCCAGCTGGCAAGCCTCTTCGGCATAA
>DOSU01000090.1:3398-7800 GCA_003513895.1 Rikenellaceae bacterium | reverse complement strand
CTGGCAAGCCTCTTCGGCATAAAGCCCGTTGGGAGACTGAGTGCTGTTTTCAGGAAAGTCCGACACTCTCACGCACCGGAGATCGAAATAAACATGAGTGCTGCCTCTGAAAAGAGGTTCTGTGTTCTGAATATTTGTGCGGATACTGCCCAAACGCAAGTCTTCGAAAAACCTCTCGCGAAGTCGGTTGAGTTTTAAGGAGTCATATTTGTATGCCTGAAAACCGATATGAGAAAAGTCAACAGCAAGTTTATCTTCAAGAATGTAGTCCAGGATGTTGTTCCCGGAAACCTCGCTGCCTGCCGAAATAAGTGAGGCAGAATATTCAATTTCAGGGGCGATGTTTTTGATTGCCGGAAGTTCCTCGCCGGAAAGTACGATTGTTTTGATTTTTATTGTACGGCAAAGCTCGAGAAACATTTTAAGCTGGTTGATGCCCGGCTCCACATAGAAGATTTTATAGGCCGAGTGGCAAAACAAAGTGTTGAGCGCCTTAAGTACCGACCCGTCTCCGGTTGTATTTACAATTACTGCCAGTGCCCCGGCTGCAGTTACTTCGCTAAGGGCAGCCGCGGGGATTGCCTCTATGTTGCTTTTACTGTTTTGTTTCATAGGAGCTGGTTTTATATTATCGCTTTTTCTTACTTTTCTCGGGCTTAGCGTCGGTGCTGTCAATTATTTTTTTAACGCTTTCAAGATCCATTGTTGCAGGGTCGGTTCCTTTTGGGATTTTGTAGTTGTTTTTTCCCTTCTTGATATAGGCGCCATATTTTCCGTTAAGGATGTCAATTCCCTCTCCCTCAAAATTTTTAATTAGCTTTTGCTGTTCGCTTTTCTTGCTGGCTTCTATGATTGAAATTGAACTTTCGAGGTCAATTGTAAAGGGATCTGAATCTTTGCCGGTGGATATAAACGAACCCATGTATTTAATGTAGGGGCCGAATCTTCCGGAAGAGGCGATAACAGGATGACCATTATAATCGCCCAATGTTCTTGGGAGAGAAAACAACCGAAGAGCCTCTTCAAGGGTAACGGTCTCAATGAGCTGGCCTTTGCCAAGACTTACAAACCTCTTTTCCGGATCTTCACTGTCGCCTATCTGTGCAAGTGGGCCAAACCTGCCCAGCCTTACACACACATTTTTTCCGGTTGCCGGGTCTGTTCCCAGTTGTCTTTCGGAACTTGCCGGGCGGGAAACCTGAAGTGTGTTCTCTACCTTTTTGTGGAAAGGTGTGTAAAATTCATCAATAACCTTGTTCCACTTTAATTCTCCTGCAGCAATCAGGTCGAACTCTTCTTCTATCCTGGCTGTGAATCCGAAGTCAATTTCTGAATCGAAATTGTCTACAAGAAAGTCATTCACAAGTATCCCGATATCTTCGGGGAAAAGCTTGTTCTTTTCTGTTCCCCATACCTCTTTGACTTCCCTGTGCTTTATATCATTCTTTTCGAGAGTATAAGAGTTGCAACTTCTCTCGATGCCCGGCCTGCTGTCTTTGACTACATATCCGCGCTGGACGATTGTTGAAATAGTTGGAGCATAAGTAGAAGGGCGCCCTATTCCAAGTTCTTCAAGTTTTTTTACAAGACTTGCATCGGAGTATCTGGGAGGCTTTTGAGTGAATTTTTCGCCGGCAATAATTGTATGGCGGCTCATTAACTCTCCTTCGGTAAGCTTAGGTAGGCTCAGAAGTTTTTCCTCATCGTCCGAGTCGTCGTCTTTGGATTCTATATAAACCTTTAAAAATCCTTCAAATTTAATTCTGTCGGCGGTTGCAATAAATCTGTTTTTAAGATTGTTTGCAGTTATGGCAATTTCTGTTCTGTCTATTGCAGCATCTGCCATTTGAGAGGCAATTGTGCGTTTCCATATGAGACTATATAGTTTTCGTTCCTGAGGTCCTGCCTCAATTTCCATATTGCTCAGGTAAGTAGGCCTTATTGCTTCGTGGGCCTCTTGTGCGCCCTTGCTTTTTGTAGCATACTGACGGGTCTTGGAGTACTCTTTTCCGTAAAGATCCGTAATAACCTGCTTTGCTGCTCCGAGAGCAAGTTTGGACAAATTGGTGGAGTCTGTACGCATGTATGTTATCAGCCCGCTCTCGTAAAGATTCTGGGCAGTTCTCATGGTCTGACTCAGGGAGAATCCGAGTTTTCTGGAGGCTTCCTGTTGGAGTGTGGATGTGGTAAATGGCGGAGAAGGAGTCCTTTTAGCCTCTTTTACTTCTATTGAAACTATTTTGAAAACAGCAGTTTTGCACGCTTCAAGAATTTCAAGTGCATCCTCTCGTTTCTCGAATTTTTCGGGAATTTCGGCTTTTATCTTAACCGGTGATTTTGATTCCGAAGGAGAAAAGGTTCCTTCGATTTTGTATTGCGATTTTGCCGTAAAAGAGAGAATTTCCCTCTCCCGTTCTACAATAATTCTAACGGCAACAGACTGTACCCTGCCGGCAGAGAGTTTTGGTCTCACCTTCTTCCAGAGAATTGGCGAAAGTTCAAACCCGACAATTCTGTCAAGTACTCTTCGTGCCTGCTGAGCCATTACAAGGTTCATGTCAAGCGCACGCGGATTGTCAATTGCATGCAAAATGGCATCTTTTGTAATCTCATGAAAAACAATCCTCCTTGTTTTATTTACATCCAGATTAAGAGCCTCGCGCAAGTGCCAGGCGATGGCCTCTCCTTCACGGTCTTCATCGGATGCAAGCCATACTGTATCTGCTTTTTTTGCAAGAGCTTTGAGCTCCGAAACAATTTTTTTCTTGTCTTCCGAAATATGATATTTAGGCTCATATCCATTTTCGATGTCTACGCTAAGCGAACTCGAAGGCAAATCCCTAATGTGACCAAAACTTGATTTTACGGTAAAACCACTCCCCAGAAACTTCTCGATTGTCTTTGCTTTTGCAGGAGACTCGACGATAACTAAATTCTCTCCCATAACTTCTCTAATAATCCTTGACGGGCACAAAGTAAGGTATAAAATAAGGTATTATCCAAATTTTTATTCCTAATTTTGCTTTTTAGCACACCTTATATACAGAGCAGATTATGGAGATAAAAAATAGAGATAAGTTCCTGAAATGGTTTAGAATAATAGTTTTTGGTCCGTTTGTTTTACTGCTTTTCATCCTTCTGCTTGTTGGGCTGTTCGCTGATATACCATCCTTTAAAGAGCTTGAAGATCCAAAAAGCAACCTGGCAACCGAGATAATTTCGGAAGACGGGGAGATACTTACAACTTTCCACATTGAGAACAGATCATTTGTTACTTATGAAGAGCTCTCTCCCAGCCTTGTGTCGGCAGTAATAGCTACCGAAGACGCCCGTTTTCGCGGCCATAGCGGTATAGATTTCAGGAGCCTGGCCAGAGTTGGCGTTAAATCAATCCTGCTCGGGCAAAAAAGATCGGGCGGAGGTGGCAGCACAATCACCCAGCAGCTTGCAAAGACCCTCTTCCCAAGAGATACTGTTAGAAGCAAAATTCCGGGTGCAAGATTGTTCGTCCTTGGGGTAAATAAATTCAAAGAGTGGATAACAGCCGTTAAACTGGAGAGGAACTACACAAAGAACGAAATATTAAGTATGTATATGAATGCCGTCTTCTTTGGCAGCAATGCATACGGAATAAGGGCGGCTTCTACGACTTTCTTTGCCAAAAATCCTTCGGATCTCACTATGGAAGAGAGTGCTCTGCTTGTAGGAATGGTAAATAAACCAACAAAGTTTAATCCGGTACTAAACCCCGAACTCTCCCTGCAGCGGAGAAACCATGTTCTCAACCAGATGAGGAAGTATGATTTTATCGACAGAGCCACATATGACTCGGTTGTAAATATTCCAATAAAGCTTGCATATATACAGCAGGACCACAATTCAGGTCTTGGTCCGTATTTCAGGGACATGCTTCGCAGGATTATGAATGCAAATGAACCGGTAAGAAGCGAATACATCCATGATGAAGACTACGCTTATGACGTAAAAATGTGGAGAGAGGATCCTTTTTACGGATGGCTCAACAAAAACCTTAAGCCCGACGGAACCCAGTACAATCTTGATAAAGACGGCCTTAAGATATATACAACAATAAATTCAAAGATGCAGCGATATGCCGAAGAGGCAGTTGCCGAACATCTGGGCAAAGACCTGCAACCTACATTTAACCGCGAACTTAAGGGGAAGAGAAATAAACCTTTTTCAAACAGCGAACCAAAGTCTGTCACGGACAACATTATGAAGCGTGCCCGCCGCTGGAGCGACCGGTGGAGGATGCTCAAGGCAGAGGGGATGCAGGACAGAGAAATTGAGGCAACATTTAATGTGCCTACGAAGATGATTGTTTTCTCATGGAAAAAAGCGGGATATGCCGACACAGTAATGACTCCAAACGACTCAATTA
>DOSU01000090.1:0-3330 GCA_003513895.1 Rikenellaceae bacterium | reverse complement strand
GGACTCCAAACGACTCAATTAAATATTACAAATCGTTCCTGCGGGCATCGTTTATGGCAATGGAACCTCAAACCGGATTTGTAAGAGCATATGTTGGGGGGCCGAATTACAGGTACTTCAAGTTTGACAATGCCCGTCAGGCAAAAAGACAGGTGGGTTCTACAATCAAGCCTTTCCTCTATACTCTTGCAATGCAGGAAGGATTGACCCCTTGCGACAAAGTGGTGAATGTTCCTCAGACCTTTATAGTGGGAGATTCCACCTGGACGCCGGAGAGTACCGACAAACCGGAATGGATAGGGAAAACGGTTACTTTAAAATGGGGCCTTACAAAGAGCTCAAACAACATATCTGCCTATCTCATGAAACAATTCGGGCCATATGCTATGGCTGATATGGCACACAGGCTTGGAATAACAAGCTATCTTGATCCTGTAGTATCACTTTGCCTTGGTCCTGCCGACCTCACTCTTTTTGAAATGGTGGGAGCTTACAATACTTTTCCTAGCAGGGGAGTGAATGTCGATCCTACATTCGTGCTAAGAATTGAGGACAAAGCCGGAAATGTGCTGGGGAGTTTCACAGGACGCAAGCGCGAAGCGATAAGCGAACAAACGGCCTTCCTCATGGTAAACCTGATGCAGGGAGTTGTGAACGAAGGAACAGCTGCAAGGCTCCGGTATAAATATGTGCCGGAAGGGCCTATTGCAGGAAAGACAGGAACAACAAACGACCAGGCCGATGGCTGGTTTATAGGATATGTACCAAAACTCACTGCGGGTGTTTGGGTTGGGGCCGAAGACAGGCAGGTTCACTTTGAAGGACTTACAAACGGCGGCGGAGCGAATATGGCTCTCCCAATATGGGGACTTTTCATGCAAAAGGTTTTAAAAGACCCTTCTTGCGGAATTTCTGTTAAGGACCAGTTTGTAATGCCTTCGGGATTTTCTGCACAGCTCAACTGTAACGGAAGTGACGATGAACTGGAGAGCAACTCAATGGTAAATGACCCGTTTTTCCACTAAAAATTAATTTTTAAAAATGAAGAAAGTTGTAGCCCTTATTTATGGGGGGGATTCATCGGAGGCAGAAGTTTCCGTAAAGAGCGGCAAACACATGGCCGGCCACATAGACAGAGAGAAATACGAAGTGTATGAAATAATGCTCAAAGGGCAAGACTGGAGGGTTGATACAGGAGGCGGTATAGTACAGATAGACAAATCGGATTTCTCATTTTCTCTTAACGGGAAGAAAATAGTTTTTGACATTGCCTTGATAATGATTCACGGGACTCCCGGAGAAGACGGGCTCCTTCAGGCCTATTTCGAAATGGTTGGTGTGAAATATACAACCTGCTCTTCGTCGGTTTCGGCAATTTCGTTCAATAAATATGCTTGCAAATGCTATTTGCGGGATACAGGAATAAATATGGCAAAAGAGGTATTTCTCCATAGGGGAGAGAGCTACACTTCGTCTAAGATTATTGAAAAACTGGGGCTGCCGCTGTTTGTAAAACCAAACGACGGAGGAAGCAGTTTTGGGGTTACAAAAGTTAAAAAAGCAGAGGAGCTTGAGGCAGCAATTGCCAGTGCCCTTCTTGAAGGGGACACTGTTCTAATTGAGGAATACATTGCCGGCAGGGAGATGACAAACGGAGCATTTGAGGCCGACGGACAAATTGTGAAACTTCCTGTTACAGAGATAATCCCAAAAAATGAATTTTTCGACTATGAGGCAAAATATATGGGTGCATCTCAGGAGATTTGCCCTGCTAAAATACCAGGTGAACTCAGCGAAAGGATAATAGACATTACCCACAAAATGTACCGCTATCTTGGCTGCAAGGGAGTTGTGCGCATGGACTATATTGTAAGGGACAACGAAATCTTCTTTTTGGAGATAAATACTGTTCCTGGGATGACCGAAATGAGTCTTGTGCCGCAGCAGGTCAGGGCTGCAGGTATGACAATTAAAGATTTTTTAACCAAACTGCTCGAAACAAGCTTAATGTAATGAAACTAACAACAGCCCTTCTGGCAATACTATTGATCTCTTTTTCTGCTTCGGCACAACAGAAAATTTCCGGCAAAGTGATGGATGATAAGGGAGCCAATGTTGCAGGAGTGGTTGTTTCCGACGGTTATAATGTATTAAAAACCGATGCAAAGGGAGAGTACAATTTTGAGACAAACCCAAAGGCGAAATTTGTTTTTATATCTACCCCAAACGGATATGAACAGTCCGGAAGTTTTTATCAGAAGATTGAAGAAAAAGGCAAGTGCGATTTTTTGCTAAAGAGGGGAGGAAACAAATCCAACCGGTTTATCCACATGGGAGATACGGAGGCCAGTATTTACAAAGACTGGATGGACCTGCTCAAGAGGTACGTATCGAACAACAAGCCTGCATTCGTAGTTTTTAACGGAGATATATGCTACGAAAAAGGGTTGAGGCTTCACGCCCGCGAACTCACATCGGAAAAACTGGGAGTGAGGGCGGTTTTTACTCTGGGGAACCACGACCTTGTTGCAGGGGCGTATGGAGAGGAACTTTATGAAGAGTTGTTTGGCCCTGTTTGGTATTCATTCAATTCCGGAGGTATTCATTTTGTGAACATTCCTGTTTTATACGGCGACAAGGTGCCCCGCTATACCACAGACGAGATTTACAACTGGCTGCGCAGCGACCTCGAATCAATTCCTGCCGGCACTCCGGTAGTGATAATGGACCACCATCTGCTCGGGTTTTCTGAAAACTTTCTTCTCAAGACGGCCCAACAGGAGCTGAACCTTCTTAAATACAACATTAAGGGTTATTTGTACGCCCACTATCATACAAATCTTTATCACAAGACACCTGTGGGAGGAGTTGCCACAATATCCACAATGTCTCCCAATAAAGGCGGAATAGACCATAGCCCTTCATCTTTCAGGGTGATTGAGTTCAACTCAAAGGGCGATTTAAAGTCGCATCTGAAATATTCTCCCATAGAGAGGCATGTTGTTGCAAACGGATTCTGGGAGATTAATGATCATGGATATACACCTGTAGGATTCATCAGGAAAACACCGGAACCGGGGTTTCTGATTATTGCCAGCATTTATGATACACCAACAGAAGTAGAGAAAGCAGTTATTTTAGTGGATGCGAAAGAGTATCCGCTTATCCAAAAAAGTTCATGGAGCTGGATTGTCCGGTTGCCTAGCAATATTGTTGGCATGAGAGCTGCGGCAAACGGAGCGAAAATAATGGTGAAATTCTCGGATGGAAGTGTGGTGGTGAAAGCGGTGGAAATTAATGGGTTTTTTACTGAGAATGTTATGGGTGGCG
>DOSU01000151.1 GCA_003513895.1 Rikenellaceae bacterium | reverse complement strand
GACAAATACTTAAGGATAAATGGCTCTCTTTGGCGAAAAAAGAGATTCTGAATTTGCATGCATCTTTGTTGCCTAAATATAGAGGTGCCTCCCCTATCCAATCTGCTATTCTGGATGGATGCGAGAAGACAGGAGTGTCCGTAATGGGTGTGCGCCAGAAGATGGATAATGGGCCTGTCTATACCGTACGAGAGGTAATTATTGGAGATAAAAATGCAATTTCTTTGAGTGAAGAATTGGCTCGTGTCGGAGCAGAGTTAATCATAGATGCTATTATCAACTTCGGCGCTTTTAAGCAGCCTATGGTTCAAAAAGATTCTGATGCGACTTATTGTAAGAAAATAGATCGTGCGAGTGGAGAAATTTCTTTTGCCAATATGGATTCCGATGAGATCATCCGAAGATATCGCGCTTTTTACAGATGGCCCGGTATTTTTACTCGTATTTCCGGTAAGCGTCTTATATTGCATGAAATTTCAAAATGCTCTTTGTCTGATTTTGGTAAAGCAGGTGAGGTTAAGTTTGATAATAATAAAATCTATATTCAGTCGAAAAATGGAGTATTGGAGATTCGCAGGTTGCAGCTTGAGGGAAAAAAGGAGATGGATGCAAAATCTTTCATTGCTGGGAATGGTAGGTTTTCCTCTCAAGTTGTTGAATAGAGATAATTATTATTGCGATTACTTGTCCTTGATAAAGAGTGTATAAGTAATGGTCGAATAGTCCTATTATGCATAGTGCTATGAGTGCGTATTTTATTGTTGGGTCTTTTCCGCTAGTAATAGAATAAAATATCAAAAATAGTACTAAGGCTATGCCGAAGATCCCCAATTCTGCGGTTATAAGAAGGTATATATTGTGTATTGGCTGATAGTCCCATGGTTTTATTTTTTCTTCCGTATATTGCTGCATCAAATTTGATGAATTTTGCCATCCTACGCCCAGCAGGTTTCCTTCAATCATTGATATTGCTATTGGAATCGATTCTAATCGCTCATTTATTTCATAAGTACTAAATATGTGTGATTTGAGTGATGGATATGTGAAGAAAACTGCAATACTTACAGCGATTACTCCGATCAATGCATATATGTAATATTTTTTTAACTGTCTGATGTTTGCTATTGTAAATAACAGCATGCATATCGCTATTGCAACCATGGCTGATCTTGAGAATGTAAGTATGATCCCAACTATGCAGAGCCCTATAAGTGGCATCCATTTCTTGAATTTCATGCCTAGTATTACCGATATAGTTAGAAATCCGGCTAGAATATTTGGATGAGGCATTGTTCCGTAACTTCTTATTATCTTACTATCATTTACGTCTATTTTTGCTATATTGCTGGCTTCGAGATTCGGTTCTCCGAGGAAGCTTAGGCCGATACTCTTCTGCTCTCCGAATTGCATTATTGCAATTATTGATTGGAACGTTCCTGCAAGTATTAATACTTTTGTTAGGCTATCCTGTGTAGCTATTTTATTTATTAAGAGAAGGTAGATTATTGCGAAGATAAGAATTCTGAACAACATCCAATGCATGGGAAAAATATCGTTTGAAAAATTTAACGCGAGTATTATTACTGCGATTGTTGCGAGTACGATTGTTATCCGTTTATCCCCTATTGATAATTCTTTTTTGGATTTTTTCGGGAAGAAAAAAATGGCGCTTAAAATGACTAGAATATCTGTCAGATAGAGTGTTGCGTTGTTGAATTGATTTGCCTGACCGCTCAAATAAATATCCGGTTGGAATATTATTGTTGAGATCTGAAATGGCAAAAGAAAGATCGCTCCGTAAAACAGCAGTTTGGCAACTTTTATATTATCAATCTTCTGTGAGAATGTTGGGGAAAAGACCATCTTCTGGCATTATTGCGTTAATTTGTTCTTCAGCTGTGTTTAGTGCCGTATCAACCTTTACAGTCGATAAGACTGATTCAATAGCTTCCTTGAAGATCTCTTCATATTTTTCAGCATCGGCTATTGGTATTGTTTCTGCGAAGCCAACCTGTTCTGCAAAAACTCCATATATCGGATCTTTTGCTTGTTCCTCAAGGAGATCTCTTCTTGAAGATGGCCTATGTGTTTGATCAAAATAATATTGTTCGCTTTCTGCTGATGTTAAGAACTTCAAGAATTCCCAAGCTTCATCCGGATTTTCAGATGTTCTTGATACCGTATATGCAAAATAACTTGCGTATACATCTCTTTTTTCTGTACTTGTTTCAGGGTCATAAACTTGTGGAACTTCCGCTATTTTAATAGAGTCCGCGTCTATCGTTTTTGTTCCTTTTTTGCTCTCGGTTGATATTAAATTCGTAAGTTGTTCATATAGATATGAGTAGCCGAGAATCATAGATGCTTTTCCTTCTATGAATGACATCATCTCTTGTTCTGCGCTTTCGGAGTCTGATATGTATTCGTTCCAGCAATAGTTTTTATTGCTAGGTATTCCAAAAGAAGTATAGAGATCCAGTGCCTCTTTTCCGGGAGCCATAACTCCGTCTGTCGTTGAAACTTCGGTTGAGGTTATTGTCGACATCGTATAATTGTCGTCGTAGAATTGAGTGTCGTATTGAAGGAATAGCGTATATAAAATGTCTAAGAATCTCGATATGTTATCCGACCTGCCCATTGCTATACCAGCCTGTTCGAATCTTTCGAAACTATTATCGGTTTTTGTTAATTTGAATACATCGTCTTTTATGCCGTCCCATGTTGTCGATGGTGTTCCTCGC
>DOSU01000126.1 GCA_003513895.1 Rikenellaceae bacterium | reverse complement strand
TATGAACATGGCATCCTGCCGTTATACACACATGATAAGCGAAGCAGATATCACGTCAACTCTTACGCCCAACTGTGGATATTTTGTGTTCGCGAAAATCCTTAGAACTCTTCCTCCTGATTATATCTGTATTGATGGTACCTACTTTGCACAAGAGTCCTATCCTGGATATATAAAGCTTAACCTCCTCTCTCCTTCTATTAAACTAATAAGTACTGCCCATACAATTAACACAATAAGTCTGACCTCATAATTAAAAGAAATTACAAAACTTATATGAAGATACTTCTGTTAGCACCCGAATTTGACTTCAACGAGGAGTGGCGGGCTGCATTAAAAAGCACTCTTCCAAATGATGAATTGTACGAAGGAGATCAGTTTGCACCTGATGATGTTGAAATTGCCATTGTCTACAATCCACCTTATAAAATTTTAAGACGCTATTCTAACCTTATTGCTATCATTTCTTTAAGTGCTGGTGTTGATGGTCTGCTCTCAGATAATAGTCTTCCAAATGTGCCAATAATCCGTCTTGCGACAGCTGACATAGTATACCTCATGCGTGAATACGTCATATACCAAGTATTACGCATTCATAGAGATTTTGCAGCAATCGAACAACAACACCAACGAAGGGAATGGCAATGGATGCCTCCTTATCATCCTGCTTCTCATCGAAGAGTATCTGTTCTCGGGTTAGGGAGGCTTGGAATGCCATGTGCCATTGCATTAACCCATCTTGGCTTCAAAGTATCAGGATGGAGTAAGAGCCTAAAGAATATTCCAAATGTCTCGTGTTTCGCAGGCGACGAGGGCCTTTCGTTACTTTTGCCTCGAACGGATATACTTATTTGTCTGCTTCCTCTTACTGATACCACATATAACATTCTTTCGAGTTCTCTTTTTAATCAACTACCAAGAGGTGCAAGTATAATAAATGTCAGTCGCGGAGGATGCCTCAATGAGAAAGATTTGTTAAAGGAACTTGAAAATGGGAAAATTGCACATGCTACGCTGGATGTTTTCAAAATTGAACCTCTTCCATTATCGCACCCATTCTGGATGCATCCTCGCATCACCATAACACCACATGTAGCTGCTGACTCCAGACCGTGTTCTAGCGCACTTGAGATAGCCGATATAATCTCCAGACTTCGCAACGGAAAACCACTACCTAATTTAGTGTGTCGAGTTAAAGGATATTAACAAACAAGAGATCAATAATAACAAATATATGACAACGTACGAAACTCTTATCACCTATATCTTTCGGGATTATGGAATATAATAATTCGTATTTATTGACTCCTGGCACTGCTGGTAATCAACCAAGTCGTGAAGAAATTGATTACATAGCCACCTATCTTAATAGGCAACTATGCTCTTTCGAGGCACTTTACATAGGTGACAATAAGCAATTAAACTTGCACCTTGTAGTAGCCAGAGCTAGATCAATTGAACGCGCAGTTGCAGATCTTTTATCTCCTGACGGAGGTAATTATCAAGGCCTTATTGAGAACCTCAATAAACGTTTAAATTTTGAGGAGCGACTTGCACGTTTCCTCTCTACGAGTATCGCTTTACTCGACTATAAGACAAATCGTCTACTCACTCCCAGATGTATCGTGAGCACTTTAGCCCACGACCCAAAGCATGGATACAGTCTGTTCGACTTAGACGAATATTTGAAACACCTTGAGGGCATTTCTACAATTACAAAAGCGCATAGATCTTTCCCTTCAATCTTGATCAGGCGTCAGTTCGTAGAGACAGCAAATATGCTCGTAGATTATCTTGCCTATCTGATTGGCTTTCCCTCCACTAAACGACAAAATAAAATTAACACGATAGATAGTCTGCCCGCCGGACACGAAATTTCTCCTGCTAAATGCCGCTTGATTTTTCTATTAAGAGACACGTTGCTGTTATACCTAGGCGCCCGCCGACTGCAATCAGCTGGCATGGCAATTGACGCCAGAGGTGCTATGATAAACAGAGCTGTTGTGCAGAGTTTTACACCCGACTTACCTAACAACCCAATCTACGCTGAATTATACAATAGCATTTACCGTTGCCTGTCCACCTATAAAGGTACTTACTCGTCAGATTATGTTGATATCTACACACATTCAGTTCGGCAAATAAAATCAGAGTCAGTAACGCGTCTTTTGCATTTTATCAGACAGTATATAAATCGCTTGTGCGGTCAAGAATCTGGGTTCCTCGCTGTTGATATTGCAGCTCATGGGACTATGCCGCTCCTTGCTATGACTGCATCAAATACTATAAAAAAATTCCAAATGTATACTGGGATACCATGGCTTCAAGAGTTTTACTGTGAGGTGATATATCGCCCTGACTTTCCATATATGCGAATGCTTGAATCTCTCGTATGCCAGGAAGAACTCTTTCGATTCTCAAGAACTTCGGACGATCGAATAATAATTAAAGAGACTCGCGATCCTGTTATACAGGCTCTTGCCGCCTTTGAAATTGGCTATTTCATTGATTTGGTGAACGCAAGATTTTTGCAATAATAATTGCGATGTACAATTTGAAAATATTACTTACTTATATCATAATATGTGGAATACAACCGTAAAATATACTCGAATTAAATTATGTCTTTTTGAGTATTTAGAAGCAGCCTATGAAGCAAGTCAAAGCGGTGCAGATGCACTTGGCTTTCATATACTTCAATCTAATAAAGAAGGCTGGAGAGATAAAGCGCACAGATTTAGCGTTTTGCTAGAAGAATTACCACTGACTGTTGAAAAAATATTACTCATTGATTACGATTTTTCTACCGTTCTTAAATGTCTTGAAATAGCCCCATTTACCTCTATCCAACTTTATCCAGATTGGAACCCCCAGCTGATTACCCAATTACGCAACTCATTAAATCGTCCAATTCGTATTATAAAAGTAATGTCTGTGAAAGCGCATGAAAACAGTCCCAGTGACTTTTCTGCGTTTATTAATTACTACAGAGATGTTGTCGATGCTATACTGCTTGACAGTTGTCGAGAAGGGGGTAGCGGTATTCAGGCCGATCTCTCTGTCTGCGCTGAAATTGTAAGTATGTGTCCTATTCCTGTTTTTCTTGCTGGCGGCTTAAATGCATCCAATGTAGCCAATGCAATTGAAATAGTTCGTCCGTTCGGTGTAGATGTGGAAACAGGGGTTAGTGAAGTCGTTCCGGGTATAGGACTGTTAAAAAGCATTAATAAATGTTATAGCTTTGTTTCTGCTGTTGCCAACGCTGACAGAGTTCTCCTACGTTATAGAGCAGCCGATGAACAAGCAATTCGAGGTTATTGAACTCAGGGAATTTGGGTATCATACTCTTCCATCTAAATTCTCTAATGGATACCTTGTTCCCCTTTTAATAAAGTTTGTTTCAATATCTGTAAGTTTAAAAGCATTTTTAAAATAGTCAATGATGATTTGAGCATCCATCCCGTTTTTACAAGTATAAATGTCAGCACTTACAAATCCTCGCTTAGGAAAAGTATGAATAGAAATATGACTTTCAGCAATAATAACAAAACCGGCCCAGCCACCAGGGTCTTTTAATCCATTATCAGGCGCAGAAACTACTAATGGCTCTGTAAGTATTTTCATTCCAAGTTTCTTTGGTAATTCCAGAAAAAATGAGGAAATCGTTTCTTTGTTATTCAGCAAATTTTCATCACCGTTGTATCCGTCAATGGTTATGTGCTCTCCAAATTGAATTGTTTTATATGTCATTTGTTAAATGAGTTATTTTTTAAAAAGAAATAGCTTGTCCAAAAACTACTTTTTGGGTGTTATTTTGGGTAAATATATTAAATGGTTTTAGAAAAACCTAATATTATTTAATTAATCGTTAGACATTTACATAATTTTGCCCTCTACATCTAGACTCGTCTATCTGTTGGCAAAGCGTTTAAGACGCCGTATTCGAAAAAACACGGTAAAACTTTACCTTTATCTGAAAACGCAGATTATCAGGGGTTTATTAATATATTTGTAATCTAAACATTTGACTATTAATAATATGATCGAATGGATTTATTACAAACCTAAGATATGTTTATTAGAGCGCCACCTCAATATTGAGGATATTGCTTATTTCAAAATCGAAGCAATAATAGTTGTCCCGAATACTTAGGTTTCAAAAATTCATTAACAATATTAAATGAAAAAATATACAAACTCGGAGTTATTTGTTCTATTAAACAACTCCGACGAGCACAGTCAAAAAGAGTACGAAAATTCATATATCAAATTCATCCAAGAACTTGTAATACTTAATACACAAGAACCTGATATAATCTACCGTCACAATATCCTTACATTTCTGCACATCGAACTGGTTTCCATACGTATGAGAGCAAATGTATTAGGATCTAAAAAAAATACGGACAAAGGAATTTGTCTATTTAAGGCAATCTCAATAGTCCTTTCTAATCGAAAGATCGTTGAATCCCTTATTTCAAAGGATGTAATTTCGTCAAAACAACGGATATATATCGCAAATCAAGAATTACCAAAACTTGTTTGGACAAGTACGATTCGGGACTTGGTAGAATTGATTTATGCACTTCACTATACTAAATCTTTCAACAATGGTGAAATGACCATCAAAGAGACTGTTCAGCATTTTGAACAGTTTTTTGGTGTAAAAATTGATAATTTCTCCCATTCTTTTTTGCGAATACGTGAGAGAATGAAAGAACGAACGGTTTTTGTATCCAAACTCCAAAATACTCTGGAATCGAAGATAAAAGAGAAAGATCAGTAAAAAATATCAGCCAAGTTGTCCGCAATTTGGCTGATTGTTTTTTTAGACTGTCGCAGCTTTGAACCGAATTAATATAGCATATATAATTATGGAGGTAGTTACAGTCGAATCGAAAGCTTTTCAGGAGCTTGTAAAGAAGATAGATATTATAATGGATTTTGTTTATGACAAACAGAGGCATAATGCTATCAACGAAGAAAAAATGTGGGTCGATAGCCATGACGTTTGCAATTATCTTCATATCAGCAATAGAACCCTTCAGCGACTACGAGCCAAGAATTGCGTTTCTTATTCAAGGATCAACGGAAAGAATTTCTTTCGTATTTCGGACATTAGACATCTTTTGGAAAGTAAGATGATCCGAAGCAACGAAGAATATTTGAATGATTTAATTCAAAACGCCAAGTATTATGCTCAATAAAGAATCAATTCTAGAACGGACATCCGGCGGGTTATCCGTTTTCAAATATTATATCTCATTCTCTTTTCGAGTGGGTAGAAACTTCCATAATCCTCTTTACGAAGATAGAAAAGCCTCCTGCAATATCTATTTCGACCGAAATTGCAACTGTTATAGAATGAAAGATTTTGGCAATGAAGAATATAGTGGAGATTGTTTCTTCCTTGTCGGCAAGATTAAAGGCCTGGATTATACGCGAAGCGATGATTTTGTGGAAATACTCAAGGCAATTAATCAAGACCTATGTTTGGGTATTGATGAGAAAATTGGTCAAAACACAAACCAATCCAAATCACAACAGTTAGTAACAGTTCCTCAAATGCAAAATATAGTACCCGCTAATGAGCTGAAAGAAAAATCATTTCAGATTATCGAGCAACTTTTTTCTAAGTCAGAAATGAATTTTTGGCAGCAATATGGAGTTACTAGAGATATCCTTAAAAAATACAATGTAATATCTTTGCGCTCTTTTAAAAGCGAGAGCAATGAAGGGAAAACTTTTCAGCTTGAATCAACACCCAACGAACCGATATTTGGGTATTTAGGCAAGAAGTTTATTAAAATTTACCGTCCCAATTCTCAACTTCGATTCATGTATGGAGGCACAGTGTACGAAAATTATTGTTTCGGGTTAGAGCAACTTCCTTCAAGGGGTGATATTCTCTATATAACCGGAGGTGAAAAAGATGTACTATCCCTTTCCTCTCATGGTTTCAATGCAATTTGTTTCAATAGCGAAACGGCAACAATTCCGGATAACACTATCCGAAAATTATCGTTTATGTTTAAACATATCGTAATCCTTTATGATATGGATAAAACGGGACTGGATAGTTCCCTCAAGCTAGCAAAAAAATATAACGAACTGGGAGTAAAACGGCTTTTATTGCCACTATCCGGTACCAAGGAAGAGAAAGATATATCTGATTATTTTAGGATGGGGAATACAGCGGATGATTTTAGAATACTTTTCCTTGATTTATTAGATACATTATACAGTGATACCATGTCAATACTTAAATCGTGCGAAGTAAATTTTGATAATCCTCCCCCACAATCAAAAATGGTTGTTTCGGTCAATGATGTGCCACTTGGAACGCAGGGAAATCTGCTCTGTATTACAGGAGGGGATGGGACCGGCAAAAGTAATTATGTAGGATCTATTATTTCCGGATGTATCATCTCAGATGAAAGAAGCATTGATTGTTTAGGAAATACAGTATCGTTGAACTATAAATCAAAAGCAGTTCTGTTATATGATACTGAGCAGTCCGAAGTTCAGCTTTACAAAAATTGCTCGACCATTATCAAAAGAGCTGGTTTAACATCCATGCCGAACTTCTTCAAAGCATATTCTCTTACAGGCATGTCTCGAAAACAGCGATTGCAATCCATTGTTGAGAGCATGGATAAGTTCTATCATCAATTCGGAGGAATTCAATTGGTGGTTATTGATGGGATTGCAGATCTTATCAAAGGGGCCAATGATGAACAGGAGAGTATTTCCATTGTGGAAGACATTTACAGATATGCAGGAATCTATAATACATGTATTATCTGCGTTCTTCATTTTATCCCGAATGGATTGAAGTTAAGAGGGCACTTGGGGTCTGAATTACAACGCAAAGCTGCTGCAATATTATCCATAGAAAAGGATGACGACCCTGCAATATCGGTAGTAAAAGCCTTGAAAGTACGTGATGGAAGTCCCCTTGACGTACCCTTGATGCAGTTCTCTTGGGATAAGTCAAAAGGGATGCACACATATATGGGCGAAAAGCCGAAGGAGGAAAGAGATAAACGAAAGGAGAGCGAGTTGGTAAATG
>DOSU01000122.1:6267-9975 GCA_003513895.1 Rikenellaceae bacterium | reverse complement strand
GCCAACAGGCAAGCGAGTTGTCAAAAATAGTAGAATCTAAGCTCATAATGATGCGAGAACTCATGAAATCGGCAAAATCCAAAAGGGTTCAAATGGAGAGCGATTTCAAGAGGATTTCGGACAGGTACTGTAAAATTTTTGACGATTTAAACAGAGAGATTTCAAACAGAATACTGGAAAATGATAAAACGGCATTCGATTTCCGGAGCGAGACCGATAAATTTAAAGTGCGAGCATTCAACAATGATCTCGTTACTGTTATTTCTGTATTCGGAGCAGAAAACAGCGAATTATTATCACTAATAAGTACTTCGGTTACAAAAAAAAGAGTCTTTGATACAATCAACCTGTCCAGATTGTTTATTCTTGAACAAAAAAGGCTGGAACAGTCTGTCAAAGGGAGCCTGATCGATGAATGCTTTGCCGGTGATTTGCTTAGTCCTGTATGTTATCTGGAAACCACAAAGAACCGTCTTCAGATTGATAAGCGAATTGTTTTTGAACCATATCTTGACCAACCGGAAGATAGTACTTTTGAAAACGATATCATCGAAAGGTTTTCTTCCGGTACTCTCAATTGGCAATTAATAGGAGAAGAGGGAAGAAAAAAATTACAAATTTATTTTGATAACGAACTTGAAAAACGATTTGTTTCTACCGACGAACATGTTTTACGGGTGAAGGAGACAATCCGTCAATTATCCGATTTAAGTTCAATAAATGTTACATTATGAAAGAATTGAAAGAATTGGTTTTTAATGAAAGTAATATTCAACTCAACGGGAATCTGGTAAAAGGCTCCATTTTGCCGGAAAAAATGGCGGAACTTGGCAGAAACATAACCGTTCAGGCAGATTCTGCAATTGAAGGTGCTGTTTACTCATATAAGTTGGAAATCCAAAATGGCAAAGCAGAATTTCACGGTCCCGTGTTCACACAGCTGGAATTGTTTGTAAACAGTGATGCTCTGGGCGATATAATCTTTCATAAATGCGTGGGTTCGGCGAACTCTGTCGTTTCCCGGGCAACTAAATGCAACCTCTCTTTCTATTCCGACATAAATGCAAAAAAAGTCACTCTCTTTAATGCCTTTGTTGCAGGTAGCATATATGCCGATGAGGTAACCCTTCAAAATTGTGTAGTAATCGGAGGAGTGTTTTCTACACAAACTACAGATATAACCAATTCGATTGTGGGCACATTCAACAGCCCGTCGGTAAAAGTTGCAGACCAGCTTATAATGCTTTTGCCAAGTGCATTTTCTGTTGAGAAAATAATAACTCTTCCGGGAACAAAATTTTATAACCTCAGCCTTGCCGATTTAGGTTCGCTGTACAAAGGGAGCAAGCAAACCCCGAATTCCGGACGGATTGAGATGGACATAAATGCCGATGAGATAAAAACCGTTCTTACAAATAGCGAAACTCAAAAGACACTCAGGAGCTATACTGTTGTGGGAAAGGTTTTAGCTGCGGACTTGATGGATATTGACAAATTTCAGAACCATTTTCTCCTTACCTCGGCAAGTCTTGGATCGCAGTTGCTCAAAAATTATGATCTGGGACTAAATTCAAAAGGAGAAACAGTAACAATAACAACCGAAAAAATTCGTTCTTTCTTTTTTGATATCCTCAATGGTAAAATCGAAATTCAATATATAGACGGTAAGTTTAACCTGTCGGAAATTACAGGTAAAATGAAATAATGATTTCTCAGTTTTATTTTTTATATTTGGCTACCAAACAACCATTTATGAAATATAAAAAAAGAAATTCATCGTATTTGTCAAGTTCATATTGCGGCAGGAATACTTTTATTCTTTCAGCCGCAATTTTGTTTTTAATAATTCCGTCTTGTTCGTCGCTTTCAAAAAACCAGATTAAAACCGTTGAGACATTTGCCGCCTCTTGCGACAGTTTTACTGCATATCCGTCTATGCTTTTCAGGGAGATGTCCGTACTGAGAGTTGAGAGAGGTATATATTTTGCCTCTACTCTCACAACACCAGATCTTCGGCTGGGCGAACTGAACGAAATATACTATGAGTCCGGAAAGGATACTGCTCTTGCAAAAAAGCTGGATCTGTCGATGAAAATTCTTCAAAGATACTCGCATGCGTTAAAATCACTTTCACACCAAAACAGGGTAAATGATGCAGGCAGGGAATTCAGATCGCTTGGGCGAAGTCTAGACTCTCTTGTTTACACATTTAACGGCCTTAAACTTATAAAACCCTTGCCTACAAGTCTTCTTGGTCTTTCCGGAAGAATAATCGGATATGGCGCGGAATTAATTTTGAGCAATTCAAGGAGCAAAGCACTTCGTATTTACATTACAGAAGGAGACACACTCGTCTCTTCTCTTTGTGATAACCTAAGCAGCCTCCTCACCGGTCCCGAAGTTAAGGCAATTATAGAAAACGAGCAGCAAGGACTGAAGGCAAACTACCTCTCATACCTTCGTTCTAAGGGTTCAGATGCCGAAATCTCGGAAGACCGCAGGTACATATCTATGCTGGAAAAGGCATACAAAATTGATAAGATTAGAAAAGGCTCTTCATCTGCCGTAAATGCACTCCGCCGGGCACACAATAAACTTGCAAAGGATGTAACAAGAAAGAAAAAATTCACCGAAATCTATGATGAAATTACCGCATTTAATCAGGAGGTTGAAAAACTTGCAAAAGCGACTAAAACAAAATTATCTGCCTTATAAAAACATATTTGAATAAATAATTCTAAATATTCTTAAAAACAATGAATTCGAAAGACAATACAAATGTTAAACAAAATAATCCGGCAACTAAACAATTGGCTCAGTTGAGAAAATCACTGGACGAAATCGAGGAGTTAAGATACAAGTCGATAAAAAGCAAACTTAATTTCACGAAATCTAATCCGGCAATGCAACAATCTACACTTCAACTGGAACAAGCCGCTGTTGAGCTTCGAAGAGCAGAGCGGGCATTAATCACAAAACTTGGCACCGACATTGCTTCAAAAATCAAGGCAGACGGAGAAAGTCTTGAAGCCCTTGCCTCAAAAATCCGTAAGCGGGTAGAGAAGATGGGTCGCCTGCCAAAACGACTTGATGCTATTTCTAAAGCCATCCTAAATATTATTACCCTAATTTGAAGGGGGCAACCCCTGGGGTTGTTCTTTTCGCTATATTTGCGAATAGCGGACTTAAACATGCTCAATCTACCAATTATACCAAGAGGAAGTACTGTTGAAATATACGGCAATGGACTTATTAACAACACATATAAGGTTACATCTGCCAATCCGGACGAGCCGGATTATCTACTGCAGAAAATAAACCATAAAATCTTCAAAGATGTAGATGGTTTGCAGAACAATATCAAGAAAGTAACAGATCATATCAGAAAAAAACTTGAGGATGCCGGGGTTCAGGACATAGACAGGCGTGTTCTCACCCCTGTTGAATTTCATAATCCGGCCTCCGGTTCCAAAAGTTCATCAAAACTATACTTTAAGGATGATAACGGAGATTATTGGAGATTGTTTCTATTTATTGACGGTGCTCAATCACTCGAGAGGATGGAGACTCCGGAGATGGCGCGGATTGCAGGCAAAGCGTTCGGCAATTTTCACAAACAATTAAATGATTTCCCCGGAGAGACGCTTTGCGAAGTTCTGCCCGGGTTCCACAATACACCTGTTAGAATTGCAAACCTTAAGAAAAGAG
>DOSU01000122.1:0-6194 GCA_003513895.1 Rikenellaceae bacterium | reverse complement strand
TTAAGAAAAGAGTTGCGAAAGACGCTTTTGACCGTCTTAAAAATGTAACGGGAGAAGTTGGATACCTGCTTGGAAGAGCCGGGGAGTTTTCGAAGATTGTTGAAATGGGAAAAATGGGATTGATCCCGAAAAGAGTTGTTCATCAGGATACTAAATTCAATAATGTTCTCCTGGAGGCAGATCCGGAATCGGAAGAACCGGAAGTTCTTTGTATAATTGATTTGGACACAGTAATGACGGGATACATTTGCTATGATGTAGGGGATGCAATCCGTTCAGGAGCAAACAGAGGAAAAGAGGATGAAAAAAATCTGGATAATGTAGGCCTCGATTTTAAAATATACCGGGGATTCCTTGAAGGATTTACGAAAGAGACTAAAGACTTCCTCACTAAAGCAGAACTAGATACCCTGCCTTTTGGGCCAAAACTGCTTACATACGAACAGGCAGTCCGTTTTCTTGACGACTATCTGGATGGCGACAGGTATTACAAAACAAATTACCCCACCCATAACCTTGTCCGGGCACGGGCACAGATTAAACTTCTGCAAAGCATGGATGAGTTAATTGTTCAAAACCAATTTTAATGTTTAATTGTTATATACTCATACGTAAAATCTAAAAATCCGGAATATGAATAGAATATTAATTGTAATTGCATCTTTAATAATGGCAGAAGGCATTTCTGCCCAGACTATGCAACAGAGTGCCGAACTCCAGCGGTCGGTTTTAATTATTCAGGACAGTACAAAGGCTGTTGCAAATAAAGAAGTCGATATAAAAATGTATCCTGTACTTTGGCATCAGACCTCGGCAGAATACCGTGCATTGTGCTATCAGGCTTTTAACGCTGCCCGTACATATCTTGAAACACTAATAGCGAAAAGAGAGCCGGGCGAAAAATTTGCAATTGTTACCGATTTGGACGAAACCATTATAGATAACAGTTACCTTGAGGCCAAAGAGATAAAGAAAGGCGTTGAATACAGTTCCGAGGGATGGAAGGAATGGGTTGGCAAGTCTGCTGCAACAGGTGTTCCGGGCGCTGTTGATTTTCTTCATTGGGCGGCAGGTCAAAACATAACCATTTTCTATATCAGCAACAGATCTATTACCGACTTAAAGCCTACACTGGAAAACATCAAAAAACTTCAGTTGCCTAATGCCGACGAAGAACACATGCTCTTTTTAACTACAGAATCGACTAAAGAACCGCGCAGGCAAACAGTTGCAAAAGACTATAAAGTTGTAATGCTCATGGGCGACAACCTCAACGATTTCTCAAACCTTTTTGAAAAGAAAAGCATAGACGATCGCAAAGCAGAAACAGATAAAGTAAAGGACGAATGGGGTAAAAAATTTATTGTCCTTCCAAATGCAATATACGGAGAGTGGGAAAATGCTTTTTATGACTACAAAAGAAACCTGACTCCTAAAGAAAAAGAGACAAAAAGAAAAGATCTTCTAAAAGGTTTTTAATGTAATTCAATAAGCCGAACTTAATACTTTATCTGCCAAGCAAACTAAGTACTCCGTTAATAAAAGTCAGAGGATGAACCGGATTTCCCGGCACATAAAGATCAATATGGTGATTTAAAATAAAGGAACGGTCCAGTTCGGGCGAACCCTCAAAGATTCCGCCGCTGATTGCATCTGTACCTGCAAGAATGATAATCTTCGGATTAGGAATGGCATTATAGCAAATCTCCAGAGACGGAGCCATATTTTTTGTAATTGGACCGGTTATTACAATTCCGTCGGCATGGCGCGGAGATGCGACAAAGTCAATACCAAACCGGCTCATATCAAACTGCACATTGTTTGTAGCATTTAGTTCAAGCTCACAGCTATTGTCGCCGCCTGCGGAAACCTGACGGAGCTTTAAGGAACTTCCGAATATACGGCGTATCTCTTTTCGCACCTTATCCGGGTTTACCAGAACAGGTCCCTCCTCCCCCTCTTTTATTTTGAGTCTATCCCTTTCGTTTGAAGAGAGTTTGTAATCATTAGTAAAAGTAATTTTTTCGGGGAATCGGATTGCACACTCACCGCAAAAAGTACATCTGCCAAGGTCTATACAAATGGGGTTTGTCAAGATGGCCTTAGTAGGACACAAATCTGCCAGAAGCAATTCATCTGCAGTAGCGCCGGAGATAACGGGCCTTCCCCTGAATATTCCCGGAACATTTGCTGTTGTTACATCCGGGATAAACTGTTTCCCCTGATGCCACATTATTTTCAAATTATCAAGCATAAATTCTCTCTTTAATGTGCTTTTACAAATCGTGCCCGCAGTAGGACAGGTTAAAACTTTTGTTGCAAACAGGGAAGTCTGAAATTTCGTTATTCCTAACGGACAAGGCAAGAGCCATCCAATTGTAGTGCGACGGGTCTTTAATCTTGTATAAAACAAGGTTGCCCGAATTGTCTGTTATGGCACAATGACATATCTCGCCTCTCCATCCCTCGGTGAGGGATATAGCAAACATATTTGCAGTCGCTGTAAAGTGCACCTCTTCCGGCTTCCGGAATTCCGGAACGTTTTCAATAATCTTCCTGATATAGCCAAGAGACTGCCGAACCTCCTCCTTTCTTATTTGCGCACGTGAATATACATCTCCGTGCCGCTTTATAACAGGTTCGTGAATAATTGAAGAGCCATAAAGGTTAAACGGATGTGAAGTTCTTATATCTCTCATGAGGCCGCTCATTCTTGCTGCCATGCCAACAGTACCTATCTCAAGAACTTCTTCATAGCTCACGACTCCTGTCTTTTCCATACGCGACAAAGCACTTGGAAGTTTAAACAGTTTTGAGGAAATTTCATCAAAGTCCGGTTCAAATGTGTCTAAAACAATAGCTAGTCTTTGGGCCAGTTCCGGTGTAAACGGATAATTGATTTTTCCTGCCCGGATCAAACCCTTGGCGAGCCTGTTGCCTCCCCATTCCTGAAAGAAGTTAATAATGGGTGTTCTTAACCTGCCGTAAACTGAGTTGCCCAACTGATATGCAATATCCCCGCAAATTGCTGCCAAATCGCCTGTGTGAACCGCTACTCTCTCCAGTTCCATCGCCAGAGTACGCGAATAATCCAGAGAATAATCGGATGCAAACCCGCAAAGGCTCTCCCATAAATTTACAAAAGCCGCAGTATGTCCTATAACTGTGTCGCCTGCAATATTTTCGGCAAGGGTGGTTCTTTCAATGAGCCTGCCTTTTTGCAGAAAAAGCTGTTCAATGCCTCTGTGCTGGAACCCGAGCTGAATCTCGAGATGCATTATTTGCTCGCCATTGCAGATAAACCGAAAGTGACCCGGTTCAATTATGCCTGCATGAATTGGACCCACTCCCACTTCGTGAAGCTCTTCGCTCTCTGCTTTGCAAAAAGGATAATCTTCAATTTTCCTGAATGGCTTTAGCCATGGATGGTCTAAATACTGTATTCCGAAATTTTCATGAATCTCCCTCTCAAAATTTTCGAAATTATGATTGAGAGCTGTAAAAGAGTGTAAAGTTGATTTTTTATCGACAACCGAAGATGAGATATTTATCTGATGTGTGGTATCATCGGCAATGCAACAAAACAACTTTACTCCCGCACCGGTTTCGTATCCGAAATAATTAACGCAATGCCTGTCTGCCCTGCCATTGAGCATATCTATATTAAACTTCATGAACTCCCCGTAACCGAGTTCCGGAATCTCTTTTAACCCTACAGGCCTGTTATTGTATATAGATATATAATTCATTTCCCGTTACTGGATTAGTTTAACTGCCTCCTGTATCATAGACACAAGTTTTGCAGGAGGATTATAGGCAATATAAACAGAGACTGCCAAAAGCGCGTATTGCGAAAAAGATTCCCACGGACTTATGCGTGGTACATTAGTGTCGTCAAAACCTACCGGAGGCGTAAAAAGCAGCTTGAATACATTAACGCCAAAGCCCCATATAATAAGCGTGAGCAATACTAGCAGAACCACCAGCAAAAGAATATGATGTGACTCGAAAAGAGACTGAAATATCAGAAATTCGCTCACAAACATCCCGGAAGGCGGCATGGCGGTAGCAGAAATAAAACCAAACAGAATCAATATTGCCCCTGTTTTATTATATTTAAAATAGTTGCCAACATCGTAAATACTCTTGCTCTGATATATGCGGTATATCTGGTTATATTGCAAAAACAGCGAAGGCTTCACAAGTGTATGCAGCAAAATGTGCAAAATAGCGGCGTAGACACCAATCCCGCCTGCTGCAAGACCCAGCATCACTAACCCCATGTGCTCTATCCCGGAATATGCAAACATCCGTTTGATGTTTTTAATTCGTGTCATATATACAGCCGCAACAAAAACAGATAGGATTGCAGCAACAATAATAATATTGTTTGCCCAGCCGTGAAGAGGCGTGTGCGCAACAATTGAATAGATGCGGTATATACCAATGAACCCTACGTTCATAAGTATACTGGCCATAAGCGCTCCAACAGGTGCAGGTGCCTTGTCCTTTGCATCAATTCCTGCTGTATACATGGGCACCAGTCCAAGTTTGGCGGTGAAACCCGTAAATATGAACAGAAAAGCAAGTTTTAACCAGAACGGATTAAGGTTATCATAGTTTCTGATTAAAGAATCGAACGACATATCATCGATGCCCACCTGCTTTAAAGAGAGGCTCAGAAATAATATTCCAACATAAATAAAAGTGATGCTTATGGCACAGATAAATACATACTTCCACGCTCCTTCAAGTGCCCTGATATTTCGATGGTGGTATATAAGAATTGAAGCGCTTAATGTTGTAATTTCGATAAAAATCCATGTTACGGCTATATGGTTTGATAGGTAAGCTGCTCCGCAAGCCGACATAAGCAGGAGAACCGCTCCAAAAAATAATCCTCTCGAACGAGGGGTTTCGTCGGGGTTATGAAATTCCATATATCTGTAACTGTGATAAAGAACAGGTACAGAAATAACGCAGAGCGCCAGTAAAAGAAGTACGCCCAAAGAGTCGGCTTTGAAGAAGCCCATCTGAACAGTATTCAAATGCTGATATTCATATACTCCAAAGCCCAGAAGCATAGCGGCGTAAATGACAATAAGGAGGTAATTGACAACTTTATTCCGGTTAAAAACCAGACATCCGCTAATAAATAAAGTTGCTGCCAGAAATATCCCTATCATCACATTAATCTTTTAGGTTTCGTAAAAGGTTTACATCCGGGTCGTTGAGCACATCGCCAATTTTGTTGAAAAATACGCCCAGAATAAGTACGCTGGCAAATATATCCAGCATAATGCCCAGGTTCACAAGCATTGGCATTTCGTTACCCACTGCCAGAGAAAGCACAAAAACTCCATTTTCAATAACTATGTAGCCAATAACGTGAGTTATGATTTTCTTTCTCGTTACTATGAGATAAAGTCCTGTAAAAAGCGTTGAAAGTGCTACGACAAAAAATGTTTTATCAAGGTTTTCGTCATTAATGGAACTGGAAACTATTATAGTAACAATTATTATTGAAGTGACAATTATGAGCGAAGCAAAGTTTGAAAGGTAAGGCTCTGCAATTCTGGTTATTCTGTTTCGTTTTATAACATAATTTATAAACCATGGAACTGCAATTGCTTTGAAAACAATTGTCTCGAGCATTATGAACAAAAGGTTTATCGTACTGAGGTTTGTAAGGGTAAAGTAAGTTGCCCCAAAGAGAATGAAACCCTGCAGAACGAGAATCCTGAGATATGTATACAGCCTGTTTGCGATACTCATGTAGAGCAGCGTCATTGCAAGGGCTATCAGTAAAATA
This sequence comes from Rikenellaceae bacterium, assembly GCA_003513895.1. Taxonomy (GTDB): domain Bacteria; phylum Bacteroidota; class Bacteroidia; order Bacteroidales; family UBA932; genus Bact-08. Next base: position 382 of record DOSU01000122.1, on the reverse strand, counting down.
TCTATCATAGTTTTATTCTTTTATACAAATCTTCCAAGCACCATGAGCACTCCAAAAAAGATTAACATAGAAACCGAAGTGAGAATCAAAATAAACTGAGGATTGTGAGCCATCCGGAAACGGGCCATAAATGACTCAATTATTCCTACAGCAATTGCAAACCCAATCTGAACAATAAAGAACAACGGAATGGAAATTTCAAGAGGCAATGCCCCTATGAAAAAGTTGGAAATTATAGCACCGTACATTGCAAACTTTAGGTTTGTCGTATATAAAATTGTACCCAGGTCAAATCCGCTGTTGTCCAGAATCATGACCTCATGAATCATTGTAAGTTCCAGATGCGTTTTTGGGTCATCCACCGGCATCCGGCTGTTTTCAA
>DOSU01000047.1 GCA_003513895.1 Rikenellaceae bacterium | reverse complement strand
TGTTAGTGAGGTTGGAATTCACCCAGCCGGCATACCTCTGTGCTCCGTCAGGATTTATTGAAGGCTGAAAAATTATGATGTTGTTTTCCAGTATTTTTTTTACAAATTCATCTTCCGATGCAGTGAGAAGATACGCCACAACAAGTGAAGCATTTATTCCTGAAGCTTCATTTCCGTGGACGCTATAGCCCATCCAAGTAACCATCGGCATCTCCTTTACATTGATATTCGTCGATTTTTCCGGATTGCATAAATCAAGATGCTTTGTGCGAATACTCTCAAGATTTGAAAGATTTTCAGGAGAACTAATAATAAGATAAACCATTTGCCTTTTCTCGTATGAATACCCGCTCTCGATTAACTTCACTCTGTCCGATTTAGACGCCAGCAAACGCATATATGATACAATTTGGTCATACGATACATGTTGCTCTCCAACCTCATATCCCAGATGATCTTTAGGAGACGGAACAGAACTTTTGAAATTTCGGATCTCTTCCGGCATAAAAAATTCGAGGTCTGGCTGTTGAGCAACTGACGAAACTGCCGGGCATAGGAGCGCAAATAGCAGAGATAGTCTTTTTAGGAAAGTTTTCATATTAGGTTTAGATGAAGTTTCTTTACAGGAAATGTTATTTGCTGTGAGATGTTTTATCCCAAAACTCTCTTTGAAGTTGCATTGCCGCTTTATCGTCCTTAATGGTTTTAATAACCTCGGACAATTGTTTGATGCGTTGGTTCAGAATAATTTCTCCAAGCTCTCCTGTGGCATCTTTTGCATCACCTGCGTAATGGTTAGGATATTTGCTGTACCATCCGATTGACGAGTATGCATCAGGCAGCTGAAGTCTTTTCTGGTCTGCTCCCGATTCAATTGATGCTCTCTCCATTTTTACAAGATCCGGACGAACAACCAGCATTGTTGAAGATTCTCCTTCGTCTGCATGGCCACCTGTTGTTGTTTTTCGCATTGATGCAATTTTTTTCTGAGTATCGGCATCAACTGAAGGAGAAAACAGATAAACAGAAAAATCGCGTTCTTTAGCCAGCATTGTCTGGCAAAAATACTGGAGAAAATAGACATTGCCCCCATGTCCGTTTACCAGAAGAATTTTTTTAATACCATTCCGTGAAATTTCGGCACAAGTTTCCTCGAGTATCTTATAAAGTAGCTCCTCACTATATGCTATAGTGCCCGGTTGATGCATTGCCTCAAAAATCTGCCCTGCATAATAAAATGGAAATACAACTGCATATTCCTTTGCAGCAGCAGCGAGAGATATATACCTTGATGTGAAGACATCGGTACCCATAGGAAGATGTTGTCCGTGCTTTTCAATTACTCCAATCGGAATAATACATACTCCTTCGGATTGCTTTACTGCAAGCGAAAAATCCGAAGATGTAAGTTCTTCCCACGCAACAGGCAATTTTTGAGAAGATTGGGAAATTTTTGAGGACTGTCCGGAAAGAGATGAGGCAGAAATTAATAGAAATGTGGTAAACAGAGAATACAAAACCGGCAAATTTAATGCACTCAATTTGATTGAAGATTTCATATGTTTTAATGTAAAGTTATTGCGATGTAGGGCTTCGACATCAAATTTAGAATTTAAATTTAATAACTAAATTTGCCGGAGTATAATTTCACTCTAAATTGAAAAATAAATTTTTCGGTTTTAACAAAAACATCTTTTTTACCGGCATAACTAGCTTTTTGACCGACACATCGGTTAAGATGATTTACTCTGTTATGCCAATGTTTCTGTTGTCAATAGGAGCTTCCAAGACTAGTCTTTCTCTAATCGAGGGAATTGCAGAGAGTACTGCTTCTCTGGTTAAAACAATGTCTGGCTTCTGGAGTGATAAAATTGGAAAAAACAAACCATTTCTTCTAATCGGTTATGGACTATCCGCATTAATAATGCCACTGTATGCTTTTGTAATCTCTCCGTTTCAGGTTCTGTGCCTGCGCTTTGTCGAAAGAGTTGGAAAGGGCATAAGAACCGCTCCGAGGGACTCCCTTATAGCAGGGTCTGTTACAAATGGAGAAACCGGAAAAAGTTTTGGCTTGCAAAAAGCTATGGACAACAGCGGTGCTATTGTGGGGCCTCTAATTGCCTTTGCTATTCTTGCTTTATTTCCCGGCAACTACAATTTAATATTCATGTTCGCAGGAATTCCTGCAATACTTGGGATTTTTGTGATAATCTTTGGTATTAAAGAGGCAAAGAAAAACAACGACACCCTCATTAAAAAATTCCGTTTCAAAGACTTTTCTCCAAAGTTTTATCTGTTCCTTGTTATCATTTTTATTTTTACACTGGGCAATTCAACGGATGCGCTACTTCTTGTAAAAGCAAATGAAGTTGGCGTTAAGGTTGCATTTATCCCTCTTGTTTTTCTTATTACCAGCGCTGTGTCTGTTCTTCTTTCTGTTCCAATAGGTACCCTTTCCGATAAAATCGGGAAAGAGAAAGTGCTCATATTCGGATATGTAATTTATGCAATTGTTTATTTTGGTTTTGGCGCAACAGGCAGCGTTTTTACAATAGTCTCGCTTTTTGCTTTGTACGGACTCTATTCCGCGTCAACAGACGGAATTCAAAAGGCATTTGTTTCCGACATGGTGGACGGCAACAAAAAAGGGACCGGACTTGGATTGTACAACGCACTTTTAGGAATAACTCTTCTTCCTGCCAGTCTTATTGCGGGAATACTCTACGACAAAGTGAACTCATCTGTCCCATTTTATTTTGGAGCTGCAACAGCTTTGATTTCGGCTGTTTTTATGTTTTTTCTGTGCAGGAAAGGAAGCGATAAACATTCTTCATAGGACTTTGTTTAATTAATTATATTGATTATCTTAACAAGTCTTTTGGATAATAATTCAAGCGGCACTAGCTAAGTAAAATCATGAAAAACGGGTTTACAACTGCACTTGATATTTTATTGCTCGCGTTAATCATGACGCCAACAATATATTTCATTGTTTTGAAGCCTTTTCGCAAACAAATAGCATTACGAAAAAAAGCAGAAGAGGCACTCCGGAGCAGTGAAGCACATCTGCATACTTTGGTTCAGACAATTCCGGATTATATCTGGCTCAAAGACGAAAATGGAATTTATCTCACTTGCAACAGGCAATTCGAAAAATTTTTCGGAGCTGCAGAAATGGACATTATTGGTAAAACGGATTATGACTATGTAGATAAAGAGCTTGCCGATTCTTTTCGAATGAATGATAAAAGGGCAATGGATGCGAACGGACCTTCCATAAATGAAGAGTGGATCACTTTAGCCGATGGCAAAACCAGATTAATGCTCGAAACAATAAAGATGCCCATGAAAGATGAAACAGGGATGCTAATCGGTGTTCTTGGAATAGGAAGAGACATTACACAAAGAAAAATGGCAGAAGAGGAAATATTATTGAAGAATAAACAGCTACAATCTGTTCAGGCCGAAAGAGAAAAGCTGTTTTCAATTATTGTTCATGATCTTAAATCGCCTTTTAACAGTTTCCTCGGTATGACTCAACTTTTGAGCGAAGAGTTGCAAAATTTCTCGATGGCCGAAATACAGGAAATGGCAACATGTATGAACACTTCGGCAGAAAATCTTTATTCTCTTTTGGAAAACCTGTTGTTGTGGGCGAAAAGCGAAAGGGGAATGATTCCATTCAACCCTGTAGAAATTAAATTGCTGCCATTTATTAGAGAAGGAGTGGAAATAATGGAGGATTCGGCAAAAGCCAAGGATATATCAATTAAAGTGAATGTGAATGAAGATATTGTGGCTTTTACCGACGGTAATATTCTTCAAACAATAATTCGCAATCTCATATCAAATTCAGTAAAGTTTACAATGCCCGGAGGATCGATTACTGTAAGTGCAAAAAAAGGAGGCGATTCGGCAGTGGAATTGTCTGTAAAAGATACCGGAATTGGTATGGATGAGAATATTAAAGCCAGTCTGTTCAAAATTGATACACATGCAGGCAGGCAGGGAACCGAAGGAGAACCGAGTACTGGTCTCGGTTTGGTCGTATGTAAGGATTTTGTAGAAATGCTTGGAGGAGAATTGAAACTCGAGAGTGAGCCGGGCAAAGGATCATGCTTCTATTTTACCATTCCGGATAAACATTTAAAGTAATATCTTTGCGTAAGAAAAGCAACAAAATGCCAAAGTGTAATTATTTGGCACTATCTTTGCCAAAAATACTATATGAATAAATTTTCTATCGGAAACCTGAACTTATCAATTCCAATAGTTCAGGGTGGAATGGGCGTGGGTATATCACTTAACGGACTGGCGTCTGCAGTGGCAAATGAGGGAGGAGTGGGTGTAATTTCATGTGCTGGTCTGGGCCTTTTATACCGTCAATTTTCAAGCAATTATAATGAAGCTTCAATATTAGGTTTAAAAGAGGAACTTAAAAAAGCAAAAGAAAAAGCAAAAGGAGTAATTGGCGTAAACATAATGGTTGCTCTTACCAATTTTTCCGACATGGTAAAGACATCTATTTCAAGTAAAGCGGATATCATATTTGCAGGAGCAGGATTGCCTCTTGACTTACCTTCGTTTCTTACTAAGGGATGCAGAACCAAGCTTGTTCCAATTGTTTCTTCTACAAGAGCAGCTCTAATTATTTGCGAAAAGTGGATTAAAAACTATAACTATGTCCCGGATGCAATTGTGCTTGAAGGGCCAAAAGCAGGAGGACACCTTGGCTATAAACTGGACCAGATATCCGATGATAAATTTTCATTGGAAGAGCTGCTGCCGGATCTCGTAAAGAATATTAAGATTGTTGAAGAGCAGAATAACTGTAAAATTCCAATAATTGCCGGAGGCGGTATTTATAACGGATCGGATATGAAGAAGTTTCTTGACATGGGAGCTTCTGCAGTGCAGATTGGATCAAAATTCGTTACAACGAACGAGTGTGACGCTTCTCTTGCATTCAAGGAGACATACATCAATGCAACAGAATCCGACGTAGAAATTATTAAGAGTCCTGTTGGGATGCCCGGCCGTGCAATATTCAGTAAGTTTATTGAAAGGGTTAAATCCGGGACAGAAGTTCCTAAAGCATGCCCTTTCCATTGCATTAAAACATGCGACTATACAAAGAGCCCGTATTGTATAATCAAGGCTCTGTATAATGCCTACAAGGGCAATTTTTCAAAAGGCTACGCTTTCGCAGGCAGTAATGCATTTCGTGCAGAAAAGATTATTAGCGTTAAGGAGACAATCAAAAACCTGATGGACGAGTTTCGCCGCAGTTAGTTTTAGGTAGTATATTTCTTAACTTTTTCAATCAATCTTGCATAAGTAAATGGTTTGGCAAGATAGTCGTCGCACCCGGCTTCAAGAGCAATCTTCTCATCATCTGCTAGAGCATATGCTGTAACAGCTATTATCGGAAGGTTTTTGCGGAAAGATTTAATTTCCCTTGTTGCGTCGAGCCCGTTCATAACAGGCATCTTTATGTCCATTAAGACTATTGAAATGTCCGGATTGTTTCTGCAAATATCAACTGCCTCTTTTCCGTTGAATGCTTTTATTATTTTTGATGCATACTTCCGCAAAACAGCTTCAATATAAATGTTGTTAGTCTCCTCGTCGTCAACGGCAAGTACAACAGGTAGCTCTTTTTCTGTCATGTCTGAAAGTTGAATTTCGTTTATTACACTTAATATTTCCTTCTTGAACGGCAATGAAAAATAGAAGTTGTTGCCATTATCTCTTGAAGACTCTAATCTTATGTGGCCGTTGAGAAGAGATAAAATACCCTTGACAATATAAAGACCGTGACCTTTTGCCCGTCCCACTTCCGAAAAGTCAATCCCTCTTTGTGAAAACATTTCAAATAGCTCAATCTGGCTTTCTCTGTCAATTCCCGGGCCTTTATCTTTGACAAAGAACTCGATATTTTTCTCATTGATCGTGAAACCAAAAGATACCTCTTCCTTATCAGTAAATTTAATAGCATTATCCAGAAGATGGTGAATTACAATTTTAAGCAAGTCAAAATCGGTTGTAAAAACAATGTCGTCCCCTCCCTGCGGGATAACAATATTTAATTTCAATGCCTTACCGGCAGATAGTTCGGAAAACTTGTTTTTTGAAAAATCAATTATACTTTTTGTGTGATGATGCGAAGGATGAGCTGTAAGATTTCCGGAAATAAGCAGTGAAATATTTATGTAATCTGTAATAGTGTTCATGAGCCGGTTTCCTGAACTTTGCAACATTGAAAAATATCTCATTCTTTCATCTTTAGTAACATCGGGATCGGAAAGCAAAGATCCAAAACCCGAAATGCCGTTCAAATGAGACCTAACCTCATGGGATATGTTGTTAAGAAAAGTAGTATTTAAAAGAGTGTTTTGTTCTGTATTTGTTGTCATAATTCTTGTTTTTTTACTTCTCTAATTGTAATGTAAATTTAAAAAAAAATATCATTATTAATAGTTAGATTCCACATTTATATTACCTTTATTATAAATAATTAACAACCCTATAAAAATGGAAAGTGAAATGAACTTTTGGTATTTTTTAATCCCGGCTGCGGTTTTAATTTTGGCTGCAGGGATAAGAATTATTAGACCTACACAAAGAGGCCTCATCGAGAGACTCGGTAAATACTACAAATTTGCCAACCCCGGATTCCATTGGATCATTCCAATTATCGACAAAATCTATGTGGTAAATGTTACCGAGCAAATGGTAGATGCAGAGCCTCAGGAGATTATTACAAATGATAACCTTAATGCAAGCGTAGATGCTCAGGTGTACTTCCGGGTTAAATCCGAAGAAGAAAGTGTTAAGGGTTCAATTTACAATGTCAACAATTTCAGATGGCAAATAGTAAATCTTGCCCGTACAACATTGCGTAACATTATTGGAACTCTCACTCTAAAATCGGCAAACAGCGAGCGCGGGAAAATCAATGCAGAACTGTATAAGACCCTGCATAACGAAACAAAGACATGGGGTATTGAAATTGTTCGCACAGAGCTGAAACAGATTGACCCGCCTAAGGATGTTCAGGAGACTATGAACAAAGTTGTTAAGGCCGAAAATGAAAAGATTGCTGCAATTGACTCTGCAACAGCTGCCGAAACAGTAGCCGACGGTGTTAAGAGAGCGAAGATTAAAGAAGCAGAAGGCTATAAGCAGTCAAAAATTTTACATGCCGAAGGTGAGGCCGAAGCAATCAGGCTTGTAAACGATGCCGCTGATAAATATTTTGTTGGGAATGCCCAAATGTTAAGAAAACTGGAAGCTATGGAGTCTGCACTGGAGAATAATACTAAAATTGTAATCCCTACTGGAACAGAATTAGTAAATATCATTGGTGAAATGGCAGGAATAGTTCCTATTGAAAAGAAGAGCAGCAAGAAATAATTTGAAAAATCAATCATTGAATATGAGAGGCAACCCCAAAAAGGTTGCCTCTTTTTCTTTGATTCTTCTGTAATTGTCCGTATATTGTTATTAATTTATTTCCCATGAACAATCTCGAAGAAGTCTTTAGCTGGATCAAAACTACCTGGCATCTGGAGCTATTCCAGTTGGGTAAGAGTCCGTTTACTGTACAAACTTTAATATTACTCTTACTATCTCTTTTTCTCCTTTTTTATCTCTCCGGATTATTCCGAAAATTATTAATCAAAAAAATCTTTCCAAGTTATAATTTGGATGTAGGAGTTGGCCAGTCGGTAGCAACAATTGTGAGATATTTGCTCATAATCGTTGGGCTGTTTATTATATTTCAGACCACAGGAATAGATCTGAGCGCTCTTGGGCTGCTCGTTGGAGCCTTGGGAGTAGGTATCGGATTTGGACTGCAGAATATTACAAATAATTTTATCAGCGGGCTAATAATTTTATTTGAACGGCCTGTAAAAGTAGGGGACAAAGTTGAGATAGGCGATCTCACCGGCAATATTTCAGATATATCTGCAAGAGCCACAATTATTATTACAAACGATAATATTGCGGTAATAGTTCCTAATTCCGATGTGATAAATAAACAAGTTATTAACTGGAGCCACAACAACAACCAAGTAAGGCTTAATTTCCCCGTAAGTGTTTCTTATAAAGAAGACCCGGAAGTTGTGAGAGAGGTTCTGCTGGAAGTTGTAAAGGGTTATCCCGGGATACTGGAAACCCCTGAACCATATGTTCGTTTTACGGAATTTGGCGAGAACAGTCTCAATTTTCTCTTACAGATATGGACGATTGATTATATTCATACCCCTGCTGTTTTGAAAAGTGAAATCTATTTTGCGATATTTAAAAAATTCAAAGAAAAAAATATTGAAATTCCTTTCCCGCAAAGGGATATTCACATTAAGTCGGGCCTTGAAAAGCTGGATAAATGATCGGGTTTAAAGAAAAATATGGCAAAACAGCATTGATTGCCGGTGCGTCGGAAGGAATTGGAGCAGCTTTTGCAAATTCTCTTGCTGCAAAAGGGATGGATTTAATCCTGATTGCACGACGCCCGGAACCTTTGCATAAACTTGCTGAAGAAATTGAAACTGTATACAAAATCAATGTCACGATTATCTCGTGCGACCTCTCTATGCCAAATGCCGTAGATATAATTGAAGACGAGCTTAAAGGTAAAGAAGTTGACTTACTGGTTTATAATGCCGCACTCTCATATATTGGCCCCTTTGCAGACAGTTCTGCAGAGAACAATTCCAGAATTACGCAAGTTAATATGCTCACATCCTTAAACATGCTCAATCATTTTGGATGTAAAATGGTTGCAAGAGGGAGAGGAGCCGTTGTACTCATGTCTTCGCTGGCCGGTTTTCAGGGTAGCGGTTTCTTGGCTGTTTATGCGGCAACAAAGGCATTTAACAGAATATTGGGAGAGAGTCTCTGGTATGAGTGGAAAAACAAAGGGGTGGATGTTATAGCCTGTTGTGCAGGAGCAACATCAACTCCCGGATATCTGGATTCAAATCCCGATAAAAAAAACTTATTTGCCCCAAGAGTTCAGGCTCCTTGTGAAGTTTCAAGTGAGTGCCTGAAAAGGATTGGCAAAACTCCCTCTTTCATAACAGGCAGAGGCAACAGGTTTGCATCATTTGTAATGCAAAAACTCATGCCCAGGAAATTGGCAATCAAAATAATGGGAGATACAACCCGCGAAATGTACAGGATAAATTTCTGAATAGTGCTTCGCTAATAAATATGTGGAATGATTTTATAGGGTACTTTTTCTTTATATATATCCCACAGTTTCCCATATTTAAGCCGGCACCTTTTATCATCGTCACTCTGCCTTGTAAATAACAGTGCAACATAGTACAACGGATATAGCCATGGCCATATTAATGATGGATAACCGGTGCAAAGGATAATGCCGCATGCCATTAATATTTCTCCCAGATAGTTTATGTGACGGCTCATACCCCAGAATCCATTTACCAGCAATGTGTTGTTGCCATCGGATATGGTTAAGGGTTTAATCCACAAGAACTTTGAACCTGGATATTTTTTAAAATAATACTTCTGCATATTTGCTCCTCTGGCCAAACTCCATCCGATTAAAAATATGAGAACATAAATTCCAAGGAGCCAGCCGGGAGTTTGAGGGTTGGGTAAATGTGCAGTTGTAAACAAAGAGATTGAATAAAAATAGGGATAAAAAACAATGCATCCCCAGCCTAGCTTGAACCCCACTCTTTCGGCAAAAATATCGTAAGTATAAAGATGGACCTCTTCAAAAATGAGATATTCAACAACAAAGTATGTTATAAGTGCAGTTGCCAGATAGATTCCCGGAGAAGCCATTTCTCCAAACATTATTTGGTGATGAGCGGCGAAACTAAGGACATTGAGCTCCAGAATTACTGCACCAATTAAATACAGCAGCATTTTTACATCTACTCTTCCTCCCCAGAGCTGAGGGTTTTCTACTCTGCCAAAAAACAAGTCGGCAAAAATTGATTTTCTTACCGGAGGTGGATTATGCATAACAATTTCCAGAGAAAAAATTGCTCCAAGAGTGAATGCACCTATCAATCCCTGCCATCTGTAAATATAGAGCCAGTCATATGGAACAACATTGAAATAACCCAGGAGAAACCAGCAAAGCACAATTACAAAGAGAACGAGAAGTCCATTGAGCCTGTATCTCATTTTTTCCGAAGTGCCCGGTTTTGTAATATAGCCGTTTACCCATCTTCCCGGTAATATTATATTAAGAATAAATATTGCAGAAACTAAAATTGCCGGAGCAAAATATCCCATTGTTGCATCCATAGTTTAAGAATTTAGTTCTATCAAATTTAATGTTTTTATCGAGATAGCACGCTTTTCCCCAGGGGAAATTTCTCATTTAGCTGAGAAGAGGAGGGAAGTCCTATGCACCGGATTTACCCGCTTCGCGCTCGTTCGGCTAAAACCTGATGGGAAAAAGAAGAGTTTATCGCTGGAAGTGGAGGCCTTTTTCCCTCGACAGATTTTTTCACGCCTCACTCGCTGAGCGGGTCCCAAATCCTTCTTGCAAGGTCCTTCCCTTCTTCTTCCCAGCTACAATTTTAATCCCTGGGGCGTCCGGTTTTCACATGACACCATCACACCTGCTAAAGTTTCCCGCATTGTTAAACAATTAAAAAGATAACGCAAACTTGCATTTATAGGAACCCAACGCTCATAATAACAACTATCTTAATATTAAAACGTTCCGGCAGCTAGGTCTTTTTTTGTCGCCCTCTTTTTAGGGACAATTAGGTGCTCCTGCGTCGCTGGTTTACGCCTTCGGCGGAAATTTGGGTTTTCCCCTGG
>DOSU01000161.1 GCA_003513895.1 Rikenellaceae bacterium | reverse complement strand
TGCGGTAGCAGCGGCCGGCGTTCCGGTATTTGCATGGAAGGGCGAAACTCTGAAAGATTACTGGTGGTGCACTCTGCAGGCTTTGAGTTTTCCGGGCGGTAAGGGCCCTACTCTCATCGTTGACGACGGAGGCGATGCAACTCTTATGTGCCATCTAGGTTTCAACGCAGAAAAAGACGCTTCAGTTCTGGATTACAATGCAGATACAGAGGACGAAAGAGAACTTCTGGTTATACTCAGGAGTCTGCTTAAGGAAGACAACTCATACTGGACAAAAAGAGTTCCTGCCATTAAGGGCGTTTCCGAAGAGACCACTACAGGGGTTCACCGCCTGTATCAGATGATGGAAGAAAAATCTTTGCTTTTCCCTGCTTTCAACGTAAACGACTCTGTAACTAAATCTAAGTTCGACAACTTATATGGTTGCCGCGAATCTCTTGCCGACGGCATAAAGAGAGCTACTGACATTATGATTGCTGGCAAGGTTGTGGTTATATGCGGTTACGGCGACGTAGGCAAAGGTTGTGCACATTCGATGCGCAGCTATGGCGCAAGAGTTATCGTTACTGAAATTGACCCAATTTGCGCTCTGCAGGCAGCGATGGAAGGATTCGAAGTGAAGCCGGTTGAGGATGCTCTGCGCGAAGGCAATATTTACGTAACAACTACAGGTAACAAGGATATCATTACAATTGACCATATGTCAAAAATGCTTGACAATGCAATAGTTTGTAATATAGGCCACTTCGACAATGAAATACAGGTAGAAAAACTTAAGAACTATCCGGGCATCAGGGCAAGGAATATTAAACCTCAGGTGGACCAGTACTTCTTCCCTGAAGGACACTCAATTTTATTGCTGGCCGATGGTCGCCTTGTCAATCTTGGCTGTGCTACCGGTCACCCTTCATTTGTGATGAGCAATTCATTTACAAACCAGACTCTTGCTCAGATTGAGCTTTGGACAAAAGAGCTGGAAGTTGGAGTTTATCTTTTGCCGAAACTTTTGGACGAAGAAGTGGCAAGGCTGCATCTGCAAAGAATTGGCGTTAAACTCACCAGACTTACTCCTGACCAGGCTGCATATATTGGTGTAGATATAGAAGGACCATATAAACCTGCATACTACAGGTATTAGGCATCCCGTATTATCCGGTATGTCCAATCGGCAAGAAACGATGGAATGCTTAGCAATCCATCGTTTTCTTTTAGGTTGTTCATTGAATAGCGTATTCTAAAAGAGGGCTCGAATTTGGTCGTATAAACGGACAGGCTTTTTCCACTGATTCGATTTTCGGCCTTAACTTCCACCGGAATAACAATTGTCCCCTGCTGCAGGAGAAAATCTACTTCTGCTCTGTTTGGAGAACTCCAATAATAAGGCAATCCATCCGACTGAGGGACGAGTGCCTGCAAAATTGCATTTTCGGCTAAAGCTCCTTTGAACTCAATATATCCGGCATTGCCGGATAAGATTACTTCGGGAGATAGTTTGGCCAAACGTCTTAATAAACCACAGTCGAAAGCATACACTTTAAAGGCACTCATATCCTGATAGGCACTTAAAGGAATGCCCGGTTTGGAAACATTGAAAACGCGATAAATCAATCCCGCCTCTTCTAACCAGAGTAATGCATCCTCATATTCACGGGCCCGGGCACCTGATTTAATTACATTATAAAGAAATTTCCGGTTTTCTTTGGCTAATTGTGATGGCAGAGATTGCCATAAATTATTGATTCGCGGGATATCTGCCGGTGCCGCATACTTGGAAAAATCCAGGGTGTACAGGTCTAATATATTTTGCAAAACAGATTCCACTGCCTGCATTCCTTCGTTCCTCAGCAAAGCAGCCATCGCTTCCGGCATACCGCCACAAACGAGGTAGCGTTTATATTCCACCTCTAATTTATGGAGGACGATATCGGGTAAGGGTTCGATTTGTTCTATACTGTTCACATAAGTATATGTTTGCAGGTCGGAAGTGCGAAGAAACTCTCTGAATGTAACAGGGTACATCCGAAGAATCTGCACTTTACCTACCGGAACCGACATTTTTTTCTTGCGTATTGCTACTCCCAATAATGAGCCTGCTGCAATTATGTGGTATTGAGGAGCATCTTCGCAAAAGTATTTTAGACTATTGAGCGCACCTTCGCATGCTTGTATCTCATCAAAAATAAGAAGTGTCTTCCCCGGTTCGATGGGTACATCTGTGAACAAAGTAAGCTCTTTAAGAATTCGGTATATATCTTTGGTCTTTTCAAATATACTCGCAAGTTCTTCTGTTTTATCAAAATTGAAGGTTGCTACATAGTCGAAATATTCCTTTCCGAACTCTTCCATGACCCAGGTCTTTCCCGTTTGACGAGCTCCTTTCAACAGGACCGGCTTGCGCTCTTCCCTGTTTTTCCATTGCTTAAGTTGCTCGATAATGTCTCGTTGAATTTTCATATAATCACGCATTATGTGCAGATTGTGTGTACATAATCACATTTTCCGCATGTAATAATGGCAAATATACATTTTTGTTTTTATAATGACAACAGATTATTATGATTTTGTGGGATGGTGGGCAGATCGAGCTATCAGAGATTAGTCGCTTGTTCTTATATCTCTGACGGTGTTCTGGTTACGATTTTTTGTGGCAATAGTGTTGGCACAAAAAGTTGTAATTATCTGTAATTCTTATAATTGCATTTAGATTACATGTTTCCTTTTTCGTCCAGAAATTTGCCGTATAGTTCATAAGTCATTGATCCTTTATTTCTTATTAATAGTTCAGGCGCTTGAAGCGCCTGAACTATTAATAAACGGCACAATAACAGATAGTTAGACCACTTGCGGGAACTCAATGTCCCGTCCTGAAATAGGT
>DOSU01000016.1:6555-8186 GCA_003513895.1 Rikenellaceae bacterium | reverse complement strand
AAAAAACAGCAATGGCATTTTTTGGATTATTTGCATCAAAGTCGAAGGAGGAGAAACAGGCTCTTGAAGAGGGGCTTGAGAAGACAAAGAAAGGGATTTTTGAAAAACTCTCCCGGGCAGTTGTCGGGAAATCAAAGGTAGACGAAGATGTGTTGGATGGAATTGAAGAGGCTCTCATTGCATCGGACATAGGGGTTCATACAACTTTGAAGATTGTTGAACGACTTGAAGAGAGGGTGGCGAAGGATAAATTCATGAATACTTCCGAACTGAATTCAATTCTGAGAGAAGAGATAGAAGGGCTGCTAAATATTGAAGAAGGAAATGGCGAAAAAATGCCGTATGATTTTTCGAAGAAACCTTATGTAGTATTGGTTGTGGGAGTAAACGGAGTTGGGAAAACAACTACAATAGGAAAGTTGGCAGCAAGACTTAAAGCTTCCGGTAAAAAGGTAATTCTTGGGGCAGCCGACACATTCAGGGCAGCCGCAGTCGATCAGCTTACAATTTGGAGCGAAAGGGCAGGAGTGGAGATTGTAAAACAACAGATGGGTGCAGACCCGGCTTCTGTGGCATATGATACCCTTTCGAGGGCAATTGCCCAGGATGCTGATATTGTTCTTATAGATACAGCGGGAAGGTTGCACAATAAGGTAAATCTTATGAACGAACTTTCGAAAATCAGGAATGTGATGAAAAAGCTCATTCCGGATGCTCCACATGATGTTATGCTTGTTCTCGATGGTTCTACCGGTCAGAATGCATATCAGCAGGCAAAGGAGTTCACAAAGGCAACTGATGTGACATCTCTGGCCGTTACCAAGCTGGATGGAACTGCTAAGGGTGGAGTTGTAATAGGTATTTCGGACCAGTTTAAAATCCCGGTTAAGTTTATTGGGGTTGGGGAGAAGATTGAGGATTTGCAGATTTTCAACAAAAAAGAGTTTGTTGAGTCACTTTTTAAATAGTATCAGATAAATTTTCAGACATATGAAGATATCGTATAAATGGCTTAAGGAGTATGTTAAAACAGATTTAAGGCCTTCGGAAACAGAAACAATATTAAGTTCAATCGGCCTTGAGGTTGAAGCGATGGCAGAGGTTGAACAACTTCCCGGCTCTCTTGAGGGTGTTGTTGTAGGAAAGGTAGTTGAGTGTTCAAAACATCCCGATGCCGATAAACTTAGCCTCACAAAAGTAGATACCGGAGGAGAAGAACTTCTTCAAATCGTATGTGGTGCACCAAATGTTGCTGAAGGGCAGAAAGTGCTTGTAGCAACTGTTGGTACTACACTTACATTTTCAACAGGAGAGCAGCTAAAAATTAAAAGACAAAAAATCCGTGGCGTAGAAAGTGCCGGAATGATTTGTGCCGAAGATGAGCTGGGAATTGGTACCTCTCACGAAGGAATTATGGTTTTGCCGGCTGAAACTCAGGTTGGAACGACTGCAAAAGATTTTCTTAATCTGGAAAGTGATACACTTTTTGAAATCGGACTTACTCCAAATCGGGTTGACGCGGCTTCACATATAGGTGTTGCGAGAGATCTTGCAGCATATCTGAGACTTAACGGAAACAAAACTCGTCTTGCAGTGCCGTCTGTTGATGGTTTTTCTGCATTAAAGCGTTC
>DOSU01000016.1:0-6487 GCA_003513895.1 Rikenellaceae bacterium | reverse complement strand
TTTTTCTGCATTAAAGCGTTCTTCTGCCAATACCAAACCAATAGAATTAGTTGTGAAAGCAACTGAAGATGCACCAAGATATTCAGGTATTACTTTCGATAACATAACAATAGCACCTTCTCCGGAATGGCTGCAGAAAAGACTTGTATCAATAGGTCTTAAACCAATAAATAATGTTGTAGATATAACAAATTACATACTCCAGGAGACAGGTCACCCGCTTCATGCATTTGACTATGATAAAATTGACGGAGGAGTAATTGTTGTAAGGAAGGCGGTTCAGGGAGAATCTTTCGTTACACTTGACGGGACAGAGAGAAAACTCACTTCGGAAGATCTTATGATTTGTAATGAGAATAATCCTATGTGTATGGCCGGTATTTTTGGAGGTCTCACTTCAGGAGTTTCTCAGGCGACTAAACGCATTTTTCTGGAAAGTGCATATTTTAATCCTGTAACAATAAGGAAGAGTTCAAAGCGACACGGGCTTAAAACCGATGCTTCGTTCCGCTACGAAAGAGGTGCCGACCCGGAAATTATTCCATATGCTCTCAAAAGAGCAGCTCAACTATTGCAGGAAGTTGCAGGTGCCAATATTGTTGGAGAGATAAAAGAAGTTTACGGGGATGTAATTAAAAGGGCAGAGGTTGAAATTTCGTTTGAGAGAATAGAAGCACTGATTGGTAAAAAAATTGGAGGGAAGACTATTCTTGATATTCTAAATTTTCTTGAATACGATATTTTGACTTCAGACAATAACGGAGCTAAAATTTCAGTACCCGGATATCGCGTAGATGTAACAAGAGAGTGTGATATCGTAGAGGATGTTCTTAGGATTTACGGCTATAATAACATTGAATTGCCGGAAAGAGTTACTGCTTCTATTAATCCTACTCCAAAACCAGATCCTGAAAAGGTGAAGGAACTTGCAGCTGATTTTCTTGCAGACAACGGTTTTACCGAAATGATGAACAACTCTCTTACAAAAAGTGAGTACTACTCGAATCTTAAGACATATCCGGAATCAAAACTTGTAAGAATATTGAACCCGCTGAGTTCGGATTTGAACTCGATGAGGCAGACATTGTTGTTAAACGGTCTTGAAGTGATTGTTCACAACATCAACCGCCAGCACAACGACCTTAAACTCTTCGAAATGGGGAATGTTTACTCTTTTGTGGAAGAGACAACAGCTGAAAATAAAAGTGCTGCGCAGAATCTTAAATCATACAAAGAGGCATCTAAATTTTCAATATTTGTAACAGGACCGGGTAACCAGTCCTGGAGATCAAAAGCCAATCCTGCCAGCTATTTTACGCTTAAAGGATATTTAGAATTACTACTCAGGAGATTTGGAATTGAACCGGACGAGTTGGAGTATTCTTACGCACCGTCCGACTTGTTTTCCGAAGGGCTTGTGTATAAAACCGCCTCAGGTAAAGAGGTGGCCGTTATGGGAAATATCAATGCTTCGCTTTTGAAGCAGTTTGGAATTAAACAGCAGGTTTTCGCTGCTGAAATTTCATGGAATGTACTTTTCTCGCTTATAAAAAAGCAGAAGGTGCTATACAGGGAGCTTCCTAAATTTCCGGAAGTTCGCCGAGACCTTGCTCTTCTTTTAGATGAAAAAGTATCTTTTGCCGAACTACGAAGGAGTTCATTCAAAACAGAGAAAAAAATTCTGAAGAGTGTCACTCTTTTTGATGTATTCAGGGGCGAAAAAATTCCGGAGGGCAAAAAACAATATGCAATAAGTTTTGTATTGCAGGATACCGAGAAAACTCTTACAGACAGATATGTAGAAGAAGTTATGGGTCGTCTTCTCAAAAATTTTTCAGATAACTTTGGTGCAGCACTGAGATAATGAAAAGTTATTTTGACAAAGGTGTCAGGTACCTTAGCATGGTAAAATTTGCACATACTGTATTTGCAATGCCTTTTGCGTTAATCGGACTGTTTTTGGCAATAGAATTTACAGATAGTGCATTTTCGTGGCGGCTTTTATTGCTTATAGTTTTTGCTATGATTTTTGCCAGAAACAGCGCAATGGGATTCAACAGATGGGCCGACAGAAAAATTGATGCCAGGAACCCCAGAACATCCAAAAGAGAGATACCTGCTGCCCTGCTCACACCTTCTGCCGTACTTGCTTTTGTTGTTGTTAATGTTGTACTTTTTGTAATTGTATCTGCATTAATTAACAGGCTGGCTTTGTATCTGTCGGTTCCGGCAATTATAATTTTGCTTGGATACAGTTACCTTAAGAGGTTCACTTCATTATGCCACTACGGTTTGGGTCTTGCTCTTTCCTGCGCTCCTGCTGCCGCATACATCAGTATTACCGGCAGGCTTGATTTTGTGCCGCTTGTACTTTCAATAATTGTTTTCCTGTGGTCGTCAAGTTTCGATATCCTTTATTCACTTGCCGATGAAGAGTTCGATCGCAGTGAGGGACTTCACTCTATCCCACGGCTGCTTGGCAGAAAAAACGCATTGATTGTTTCTGCAGTTGGGCACTCAATGGTAATACCTCTGTTATGGTTATTCGGAGAACTTGCAGGACTGGGGAGCATCTACCTTGCCGGTGCTTTAATTTTTGCAGTATTGCTCGTATATCAGCATGTGATTGTTAAACCAAACGATATTTCACGGCTAAATGCAGCTTTCTTTACGGCAAATGGTGTAGCTTCCGTAATATTTGCCGTGTTCACTATTGCGGACATTTTGATTTAGAGAATCATTAACCGGCCTACAGGGTAGCGGTTTACATCCGATTCTACATTCTTACGGACTTTGCTCATGAAAAACTGGAGGATTGCATTTGGATCGTTTGCGAAGGCAGTATCTAATGCTTTTTTTGCTTCGAACTCCTTTTTGAGCAGAGGATCTTTGGCGAGCATTTCTCTTCCCTTAACTTCCATATAATTTAGCCGAATCCAGAATTCAGTAGCGGGTCTCGCAAAGTTGTTGTAAAATCCCCAGTATACCAGTGAGGTGGGTGATTTGGGTTCAAGAAGATGAGCAATTATCTTTACCTTAGGCTGTGAAGTTGTCACGATAACATCCCCTTTGCGATACTTTACAAGCTCTTTTTGAGTTGTGTATTTTATATCAAGAGTTACTCTACCTTCGTAGGGGAATTGCGACCATTTAGGATCCTTAAACCTGTATGTTTCCACCTCAATTGTCCGGTCTTTTTCCAAACGCTCATATTTTATCCCGTGAACATCCAGTAACGAAATTGTCTCAATTTGTTCTGCTGGGATAATATAATACTCAGGAAGCTTTATCTTCAGTTCCTGTTTGTATGATGTAAAGAGTGGCATTTTTATGGTAATAGGTGCTGTTCTGTTTGAATATGTCCATTTTGCACCGCTTAGGTCGCTTGTAACTGTTGTATCTTTCCATGCCAAAAAATTAACAATAGTACTATCTTTTCTGTCATGGGAATACATCATAGGAAGAGAGTCTCTCCTGAATTCTGCAGATGAAATGAATTTATCAGCTTTAACAATTTCGGTTTTAAGTGAGGAACTGTTTGAACCTATTATTTCAAGGGAATTTTTGACGATAAAATATGCCGATTTGACCCTCTCTTTGTATGGTTTGTATATATGGTTCTCAATTAGAAGCCCAATGCGGTTGTTTGCAGATGCATAACCATTGGAATACTGGGGAGGGAAGTTGTCCGGCAATACACCAGCTCCCGGATTGGTATAGCTGTTGAATTCGAAGTATGGAAAGATTGGATATCCGGCAACTGCCATCTTCTCCCGGAGCTGTTTTTCATAGATTTTTTTAGTCCACTCAAGCATGTTGGAAGCAAGAAAACCGCACTGGTCCATACCATATGTGGAGACATACTGGAAGTCGGCTCCGTTTGTAACATGGATGTCTATAAAGAGTTCGGGCATCCATTTTTTATAAAGAGAGAGCAGTGATTTTGTTTCGGGAGCATCAGCCTTTATGAAATCCCTGTTCATGTTGAGCTTTTGCGCAGTATATCTCGCACCAACCTCTTCCGGCCCATTTTGATTTATTCTATAATGAGTTCCAAAATCTTCATGCCCATCTACATTAATAATGGGGATAAACAAAAAAGATACATTGTTGAGCAGCCCCGGATATTTGCCATAAATTGCGATATCCCTTATGAGCATGAGTCCTGCATCTTTACCATCCGGTTCGCCTGCATGAATACAAGCCTCCGCGACAACAACAGTACGGCCTTTTTTGCGAATTTCCTTCGGATCTGTCAAACCGTCTTTGTCTACAATCAGGATTGGAATTTCTCTGCCTTGGGGTGAAGTCCCGATTGTTTGAAAAGACACTATTTTTGAATTATCGTCCAGGAGCTTGCAAAACTCAACTGTTTCTGCGTATCGCGGAGTTTTGTTAAAACTGTTTTTCTCGAAATATGTTAGGAATTTATCATCTTTTGTTTTTGATGCCTGAGCGAATGATACAGAACTAAAAATTATAAAAAAGGATAAGATGCTAGTGGAAAACCTTATAGAAATATTACCGAGCTTCATTTTGCGAATATTAAAATTTGGACTTTAAAGATAGAAATTTTAATATTCACATTTATCAGAACATTCCGGAGTCTCTGTCTTCGTTCTGAAGTTTACGCGCTTTTTCTGAATAACTTTTACCTTTCAAAAAATTATAGCTTATACCAACTACAAACATCGATGCATTATCGTTTATCCAGCTGAAATTATGAAAATTGACAATGCTTTCCGGGATAGTGGATGTCCTGTATTTCGATCTTGTAAAAATCCAGTAAACACTTGCGAAAACCGATAGGTTGTTTCTTGTGTATCTTGCCCCGAAGTGCGAATTATTCTCGTTGGTGGACAGGTATGGGCCACTGAGATATTTGCCAACTATATTTCCCTGGTAATAGACAAGGAAGCTTTTATGCTGAACATTAATCTGATACCAGAGTGGTGTATACAGATGGGAATATGAACCGGCCTGCACACTTGTGAGTTCTGTGTTCATCACCTGTCCGCTGAATCTTATGGAAACAAGGTTACTGCTGAATGGCTTAATTGTGCCTGAGTAGCTTATTCCGTAGTTTTTTGAATATTCTCCGTTTTCCGATGCCATAACAAGATTTTCTTCGGATCTGGTAAAGTATGTGTTTATCGGATTAGTTGTCTGTTTGTAGTATGGGGTAAATTGAAAGTCAAGAAATCTGATCTTTAGAGAGTAATCCAGGAATAGTTCGTTGGATACGCTTGGCCTGAGATCCGGATTTCCTTGCCGGATTATATGTTCGGTTATGAATATTCTGTTATTGCTGAGCTCTGATAATGATGGCTCTGAAGAGTCTTTTTTATAAGACAGGCGAAGACTCTGATTCTTGTTTATGTTGTATCCAACAGTTAAAGAAGGTCTGAAGAGCCAGTTGCTATACTTATCGGATACAGTCTCTCTTTTGATATTTGAGACGCCAATACTGGCTTTGTATGACCATTTATCTTTCTGGCCGGAAATTTCGGAATATAGATAGTTTTTAAGGAATGATGTGGTGTATATTGACGATTCAAAACTGTTCACAACATCGGATTTCATACTGCTTGTCTCGATGGAGTAACCGGCATTAAGGCGTATGTTTTTCAGCTCAACAGAATAGTTTACCTCTCCTATGAGTGATTGCTTTCTGTTCTTTTCATCCATATTGTCGTCAAGAACAAGATTGTGAGCATTGTCATACTCTTTTTTGTAATATTTGTTGGAAGTGACAAATCCGGTACCAACTATATTAACGGCAAGTTCCTGCTTATTCTTCATCTGTTTCCAGAAATAAATGTCGGCGGAGGGACTGAATACCGAAGCTCTCATGTGGTCATTTCCTGTTCTCTGGCTAAGTTCGCCATTCGCGTCATAATCTATCACGGAATTACCATCGTTCTTCCTGCTCATGTAGTTTGGAGAGAGTTTTATTTTTAGTGCGTAGTTGTCGTTCTTTTGATTTGTGTATGTTAGATTAATGTAATGGTCGTCATAACCGAAGGCATTTTTTATTTTCTGAGTTCTGGTATAATCTGTTCCATTGAAGTCATAATTGTAAAATGACTCTTGTTCCCTGTCCGAGTAATTTCTGTAATACAAAGAGTAGTCCAGGGCAAGCTGGTGTTGTTTTCGATTGAATTTGAAATAGGCCATCTCATTTCCAAATCCTGTTGTAAAAGCAGTTGAAGCATTTATTCCGGCCGAAATACCATCTTCTGCACTTTTGGTTATAATGTTTAATACATTTCCGTACTCTGCATATCTTGCCGGCGGAACGTCATAGTGGTCGAGTCTGAGAATCTGATCCGGCCTGAGCGATTTCAGTTCTATCTCTGTTGCATTGAGACCGTTTATAAGAATCTTTACAGGTTTGCCATTGGTCCCGGAAATTTTTTCGTTTACCGGATCGAATATTATCTGCGGGACAATTGTAGTAAGGTCAAGCGCATTTCTTGAACTCTTT
>DOSU01000013.1:1283-3306 GCA_003513895.1 Rikenellaceae bacterium | reverse complement strand
GCCGCTTTGTCTAATACTCTACCGATAAATTTACCAATAAACTACCATTAATTAAGTTCTTGATTAATAAGAGTATAAAAAATCAAAATTAGTACATTAGATTTTAAAGTTATTTACAAGCGCTGGAAGAATTACTGGCATTTTCTGAATTTCCTGCGCCGTTTGAATTACCCGGACTGCAAGTGATATCGTTATTTATGGAACTGCTTGTTGTAAAAGGATAGTCTGGAGTATATGCTTGGGTAGGATAAAAACCGGTCGGCGTGGGCGTTCGGGTTGCAAGGCTATCATCCGTTGGAGTAGTGGTGAGTTCAGGCGTAAGTGTGGGAGTTTGGGATGGCGTCAACGAAGGATCAACCTGGTTCTCGTTAAAATCAGGAGTGCCAACAAAAGATTCATCCGGCAGAAAAATGGATGTTTCTCCGGTATGAATAATTGATTTTTGAGAACGAGATCTGGTTTCTACTTCACCGGCAATGACCCTTGTCACCACTGAGCCATCAGGATAAATTGTCATAATGAAATGAGCATTGCTGCTGTTCGCAATTCCGGCTTGGGTTCGCACAGTAAATGAATGCGTTTTTTGAGATGTCTGGTTTTCTGTTTGTCCACTTACTTGTTCAAGTGCAATTTCCCAAAAACCTTGAGATTCTGACAATGTTGCGAGATGAACTTCAGACTTTGAGCCAATCACAGTTTGTTCACCGCCCGGAAAAGAGATAACTGCTTGTGAGTCTGACAAGGAGCGGATGGAGGCATCAACCGGCACTGATTGACCAGGCGAGACTGCATTCCATTCTCCGGTGGTTGAATTCAGCATTTCAACTTGCCCGGTCACGTTTTCAATATATCCAGCATTGACAACACCGGGGGTAAGATTGAAGAGAAAGACAAAAGTGATTAAAACCAGAACCGTAAACGCAATAAATGCAGGTCTTAATAATGGGCGCCATCTTCTTTCTGCTTTAGCAGGATATTTTTTAGAATAGGCTTGAAGGACTTTATTGTGGGCATTGAGAGAAGGAGACTTCCAATTCATCGTTTGAATGGCAGAAAACATGCGCTTATAAAATGCGAGAGAATCATTACATGACTGGCAACCGCTTTCGAGATGCTTCGACAACTCAGCGCTGGATGAGGGTGAAAGACGCCCTTCCAGAAAATCCACGAGTTGTTCGGTTGAGTAATGCGTATTGTTATCCATTAGCTATTTATTCACCAGGTTCAAAAATTTTTACTGATCAAAATGATTTTTAACTTTTCAAGACAGCGTGAGCGTGTTGGTCCTATGCTATTGGGTGGGATGTTCAAATCTCTGGCAATTTCGGCATAGGAGGAATTCTCCTCATTGAAATAAAGACGCCATAACAGTTGATGACAGGGTTCTCCCAATTGTTTAAGTGCAGATGTTACTTTTTGAGCATCCTCCACATGTTGGGCTAAATTTTCAGGTGATTCATCCGATGCAAGGTGTTCATCCAATTCTTCAAGTTTGGCTTTATCATGTCTCCAAAGTGCCCAACACTCTCTGCGGGTTGTAGTTACCAACCAGGCACCCAGGCTGTTGGTCTGACGCAAGTTCTTAAGTTCTTTAAGCAAGATCAGGCAGACATTTTGAAAAATTTCATCTGCCTCATAAGACTCCAAACCGGTGCGCAGGGCAGTGGAATAAATCAACTTTTCATAACGCGCGATCAATTCATCCCATGCATACTGTTGACCAGCAATGCATTGAGTAATCAAATCGGCATCCGGATAGTCAGAAAATTTCAAAGCTCGACCTACTTGTGTGAAATACCAGCCGTCTTTAAATCCATAACGGCAAAGTTGAGCTATCAACTATCCAATTAAATAGAGTACTTTTGAATAGTTATAGTACATCCATTATAAGGCTTGCGATTATTATCGGTACATTTAGTTTTGGGTTGACTTATTGTCTGATTAATGAAGCTATTAGTTGATGGATCAGCCTAGTCAATTGATCCGTGAATTGCATGGAGAACAGATCTAACGACCGGCAAGC
>DOSU01000013.1:0-1198 GCA_003513895.1 Rikenellaceae bacterium | reverse complement strand
AAGCGTTTTAAGGCGCTGGCCTGGTTAAAAAAGCTTCTGATCCAATGGCAAATGACCTAATTTAGGTGATTTCTTGAAATTGACCTGATTATTTACCTTCAAAGTTGTAAAAATGTTTCTTGCTTTGCTCAATGAATCCGCACGCTGGTGTCATGACAAGCAGTAGCTGCGATTCTCCGTCGTTAATATTTTCCCAATGATGAGACAATTGAGCTGAAAACAAGATGCTGTCACCTGGTGATAATTCAAATTCTTCCTCTCGAATGTAATAGAGGATTTTTCCACTGAGACAAAAGACGAACTCATAGCCACTATGCAAAAGAGCTCTCCCTCCACTGGTGGCATGTTTTTCCATAGTTAGAATAAATGGTTCCAAGGTGCTGCTTGTTAAACCTTTACCCAGGTTATTAATGATCGATTTTTCGCTGGTTGCCTGAGGCCTTTCATTGTGTTTTGTAAAAACCACCGGTGTGATGGGTTCGACAGGCTCAAAGAACTCTTTGATTGGCACATCCATCGCGCATGCAAGCCGTTGCAAGGTGGATATGGAAGGTGAATTCTTTCCATTCTCGATAAGACTAAGCGTATTAATATTCAGATTGCTGATTTCAGCAATCTGCTTCAGCGTCCATCCTTTTAATCCTCTAATTTCCCGGATCTTTTTGCCAAGCGATTCATCCCCATTATCGGAATTGGTGATAACGCGGGAGCCTTCTGAGCTCATATCATTTCCATTGCCTTTGGCTATAACTGATTGCGTTGACATTGTTCCTCCTTAAATAGTAGGATTGATTACATATATAGTAGTATAGATATAAAGAAAATACAATAGTTTTTACCAAAAATATGGTATTCATTTATTGTTCCATTGAGATTTCTTTTTGCAAGTTAAGGCGTGAATTGCTCCCCTAAAAAACCGTTATGATTTCGAAAACTTAAACCAAAAAAGGTTTTGTTTTTCAAAATTTAACCTGATTTGATAGAGTAAAAAATGCAGGATAAAAAAGTACCTCCAGTAAAGATGGTTGATACTGGAGGTACTTTGAATAAATTTTTGATTATGGTAACTGATCAATTTCGATTTGCAATTTGGTTTTAATATCGCTAAATGCCAATCCTTTTTCGACAGCAAAATCTTTAATTATTACTCCTGGAACAAGAATTTCATACCCAATTGAATTTTGAATTGACTCAAGAG
>DOSU01000065.1 GCA_003513895.1 Rikenellaceae bacterium | reverse complement strand
ACTCCTGTATCGGTAAAAGGAGTATATGAGGCATCTACTGAATATGCAAGTGCATGTTTTTCCCGCAGGAGCTGGTTGAGTTTTGAGTTAAGCGCCGGCCCTCCAATGATGTTTGTGAGGATAGCAAGCGGCAGTCGTTGCCTGTCATAAAAACTGTATGCCCTTCCTCCAATAACACAATGCGTTTGATAGCTTCTTTTGGAAATGACCTTTACTGTTCCTCCAATGCAGGGAGGTATTGGCACTGCAACATTGGAATCAATGGATTCTGATATTTTTTCATTGTTTCCAAAATATCTTTTTACAAGTTTTTCGCATTTTTCTGCAGGCAAATCGGCAACGATGGAAAAACTCATATTTTCCGGACGATAATTCAATGATGTAAACTCTCTGATATCATTTGTGGAAATTCTTTTTAAGCTTTTGGGAGTTCCCAGTATATTTCCGGCCAAAGGGTGTCCGCCAAAGAGTTCCTCTTCAAAATCGTCGAATATGAGTTCAGATGGGGAGTCTTTATAGGATTTTATCTCTTCAAGAATAACTTCTTTCTCTTTTTCCAGCTCTTTTTCGGGAAACCTGGAGTTGAAAGCAAGATCACATAAAAGCTCAACTGCTTTTGAGAGATCTTCTTTAAGGACGGTTGCCTGAATTACTGTCTCTTCCTTTGTCGTATATGCATTCAGCTCTCCCCCGAGGCTCTCGAGATAGTTGTTTATACTCACAGAGCTCCTCGTTGCAGTGCCCTTGAACAGCATATGTTCTGTCATATGAGCAATTCCGTTAAGGGAAGGGTGTTCGTTTCGGGTACCTACCTTTATGCTAAGTGCACAATATGCTACCGGAGAAGGTACGGCCATGAAGCCAAACCTCAGGCCATTCTCAAACTTTTTGGTGATTATTGTCATTTATTACTTTCTGAAAGGTATAGAGATTCTTTTGATATCTTCCATTAAAAATCCTTTTGGACGTTTTGAAGATATCCTGTGCCTGCGGAAAAAGAGAAGTTCATGGCTCTGGGCATCAATAATCAGCTTGTATGAATAAGAACCAGCTGCATCTCCAACGGGAGATACAACAAAGCCAACAACCGTTTCGGGAGTACCTTCCATGACAGCCTTTTCCACTGCTGTTTCATCACCAACAACAGCTTTGTTGTTAAACAGTTTGGACAGTTCCTCCGGAGAAATATCAACAGCAACCTCTTCCTTGTCAAAAATTATCTTTTTATCTCCGGCATTGTCAATTCTGTCGTTATAAAACGAATTCCCTACATATGCCTTTAAAATTTCGGAACTTACATTTAAAATGTGATTCTGAATAATATCGATATAAGACGCGATAAATATAAAAGCCTTGCCGGATTCATCGTCAACAGCTTGAAGTGGAAGGGTAATTATTTCAAACATTTTTGATATCCCCTTCGAAGACTTCGGCCCTCCTTTTACTAAAGTGAGATATTCAATTTTTGCCTCGCCCTCTTTTTTAAACTTTCCTTCTACTCTCAATAAAAAATACAAGGATGTATCTCCCTTCATTTTTTCAAAATCGGAATATGTGCAAAATTCGTACGGAGATATTTTCCATCCTGTCTTTACTGCATCCATTATGGAGAGATCCGTAAAGTCGGATGTATTTAAAACAACCATTGTTGTCTTACTTGAGAAGTTTCGGAAATTATTCTTGGCCTTCCCAAAAATCTCTTGTCCGGAAACAATATTAGTGAGGACAAAAAATGAAATAAAAAGCGAAAATAATTGTCTCATGAGGATTATGGTTATACATGCAAAATTAGATAAAAATTCTTACTTTTGTGGGGTATGGAAAGATTTATAGTTTCGGCCAGAAAGTACAGACCAACAAGTTTTGAGACACTTATTGGACAGGAGAATATCGCAAAAACTCTTAAAAATTCTATTCTCAAGAAACAGCTTGCACACGCATACCTCTTTTGCGGGCCTCGCGGAGTAGGGAAAACTACAAGTGCGCGCATATTTGCTAAAACAATCAACTGTTTAAACCTGTCGGAAAAATTGGATCCGTGCGGAGTTTGCGAATCATGCATCGCTTTTGACGAGTCACGCTCTTTTTCGATTCACGAGCTTGACGCAGCATCAAACAACTCTGTAGATGATATCCGCCTGTTGAATGAGAAGGTAAGAATACCTCCTCAAATTGGAAAGTGCAGCGTATACATAATCGATGAGGTACATATGCTCTCCCCTTCGGCATTCAATGCTTTCCTCAAAACTCTTGAAGAGCCGCCTGCGCATGCAATTTTCATTCTTGCCACAACCGAGAAACACAAGATTATTCCTACTATTCTCTCAAGATGCCAAACATACGACTTCAACAGAATATCAGTTGAAGATATTGTAAAGAACCTTACTCAAATTGCACAAAGCGAGAAGATTACGATAGAACCCGAAGCCATGCACATAATTGCGAGAAAGGCCGACGGCGCAATGCGTGATGCCCTCACTTTATTCGACCAGTCTGTTGCCTTTTGTGGAGAAAACATCACATACGACCAAGTCATTTCTAACCTCAATGTGCTTGATTACGAATACTATATTAAATTGACGGACCACCTTTTGGAGGGAGAACATACAGATGCCCTGCTCATATTTGATGAAATACTCTCAAAAGGATTCAACTCTTTGCATTTTATTGGAGGCCTAAGTACCCATCTTCGTGACCTGCTCATTTGCAAAGACGAACGAAGTGCAAAACTGCTTGAGCTCGCCCCTTCTTTGATTGAAAAATATATTGAGCAATCTCGCAGATGTCCTGTTAGTTTTCTGTTTAATGCTTTAAACATTACAACAACATGTGAGGCAGGATATAAACTTAGCGGCAACCAACGGCTTCATATTGAGTTCGCACTCGTGAAACTCTCAAGGATAAATGCTCCTCAGGAAATTGTCTCCGAGAAAATTTCCGAACCCAAAACAACTGAAAAACCCATCATACAGGAAAAACTTAAAACAATTGAAGTGCCTGCGGTAGAAGCGCCTGCGGGAAAAGAAGTGATACAGGTTGCTCCGCCAAAAAACGAGTATTCTCCATCTACACCCTCAATCAAGGGAATGATTAAAAAGGCCGAAGAAAAGAGCGCCAAAAATGAACATGAAAAACCAAAAGAGCCGGGAGAATCTGAATTTGATTTTGAGAAGCTGGAAAATGTCTGGGTGGAGATGGCCGAGGCAGAAAAATCTCTTGCACGACTTTCTACTGCCATATCTCAAATAAAACCTGTTTTGGATGAGAATAAAACAATTCATTTCAAGGTTGTAAATGAGCTGCAAAGGGATTGGATAAACAAGAACTGTAAAACAAGGCTCCTCTCATTTCTTCGTGAAAAGCTGGACAACCGCCACATTGAACTTAATGTGGAAGTGGTATCGGCCGATGAAAAAACAGAGTCAAAACTATACATGCCCGAAGAGAAGGCAAAATTTCTTCTTGACAACTATCCCGAAATGAGGGAGCTTCAAAAAGATCTTAAACTCGAAATTAAATAGAGGGCTAAACATAATAATATGCGATTACATTGTAGCAATCTTGTAAAAAAATACGGTATAAGAACTGTTGTAAAAGGCGTTTCAATAGAGGTTGAGCAGGGAGAGATTGTTGGTTTGCTTGGCCCAAACGGAGCCGGTAAAACAACAAGTTTTTATATGATAACCGGGCTAATTAAGCCAAACTCGGGCAGAATTTTTCTTGACGAAGAAGAAATTACGGGGCTGCCAATGTATATGAGAGCTCAAAAAGGACTGGGATATCTTGCCCAGGAAGCATCTGTGTTTCGTAAACTGAGTGTGGAAGACAATATACTTTCTGTAATGGAGCTTCACGAATACACGAAGAAGGAGAGGATGGAGAGGCTTGAAGTACTCATTGATGAATTCGGTCTTCAAAAGGTAAGGAAGAGTTATGGAATTCAGCTCTCGGGAGGTGAGAGGAGGCGGTGCGAAATAGCAAGAGCTCTTGCAATAGATCCGAAATTTATTCTTCTTGACGAGCCGTTTGCAGGTGTTGACCCTATTGCTGTGGAAGATATTCAGCATATCATATCCAATTTGAAAACCAAGAATATCGGAATTATTATTACAGATCACAATGTTCATGAAACACTTGCGATAACAGACCGTGCCTATTTGTTGTATGAAGGAAGTATTTTGGAAAGTGGAACAGCAGAAGTGCTGGCCAATAATCCTGAGGTGCGAAAAAAATATCTGGGTGAGAATTTTGAACTAAGAAAAGCCGTGCTTAAATCGAGGAAAAAAGAAACCGGCACCGAAGCTGCTGATAAGACATTGAAGACAAAAGTCACATCACCTAAACTAAAAAATAGCAGCAACAGCGGCGCCGATATGCTAAACTACGGTAATCAGGCGAACGAACTGGAGAGAGGAGAATAACCCCTCTCACTCAGCTGTTCATTTTGAAATAATATTACCTTTATTTTTGGATATGACGGATCTCAATCTCTTTGTGCATCATACCGTTTTGTCCCATAGGAGCCATACTCATGTTACCTTGTCTGTGTCCCTTGTTCATTCTGTCACCCTTGTTCATTCTGTTTCCCCTATTCATATTCAAGTCGTAATGGATTCTCTGCTCGTCTGTAAGCAAAGACCTTACACTGTTTCTGTGGGCAGCCATGGCTTTCATCTTCTTGTTTTGAAGAGCTGATATTTCGTCAATCTTTGAGTTGATATCTCTAAGGTTTGGCTTGTCTACTTGCTGAAGAGTCTTAAGTTGAGCTGTTTTTTCATTAATTTCGTTATTGAACTGAAGAGTTTCTTTTTGATGTTTTAGTCTCAGTTCTTCCATTTGTTTTTGCTGGTCTTCTGTAAACTGAGTTTTCATCATTTCAGGATTGGCTTTCATCATTCCTTGTTTGTGATTAAGGATATTTTGTTGCTGAGCAGACGCTGTTAACGCTATGGTGAACATTGTCAATAAAATAAGTGTTTTTTTCATTACTTTTTGTTTTTTAATTGTGAGTCTGCTTATAAGACTAAAAAGCATTAAAAAGGTTTAATATGAGGAAAGAATTTATACCTTTGCCGAATTAATTTTGGCAACTTTCAATAATTAAAATAAGAGATATGGCAGAAAAATTATTTGCTGAGTTTCCACCTGTTTCCACTCAACAATGGGAAGGGGTGATAACAAAAGATCTAAAGGGAGCCGATTACGACAAAAAACTCGTATGGAAAACGATGGAGGGGTTTAATGTACGTCCCTATTATCGTGCCGAAGACTTAACAAATTTAAAACATTTAGGCACTCTTCCCGGAGCCTTTCCCTATGTAAGAGGAACAAGCAAACAGAACATCTGGCTCATTCGTCAGGGGTATTGTGCATGCGATAGTTTTCAAAATGCAAATGCCCAGGCTGTGGATGGCCTAAAAAAGGGTGTTGAGTCCGTTGCATTTTGCATAAACGGTAAAAAAGCAATTTCAAAAGACAAAATGGAAGTTCTTTTGAAAGGCATCGATCTTTCGAAAACTGAGGTTAATTTTGAAGGATGCTCTTGCGAAACTCCTGCTATTATAGAATCTTTCATCGCTGTTATTAACTCTAATGGCATAAATTCCAATGCAGTAAAAGCGTCATTTGACTTTGACCCGCTAAAAAGTCTTACAACTACCGGTGGATTCTGTTGCTCAAATTATATGGGCAATTTTAAAAAGAGTATGAGCCTTGTAGAAAACTTTCCCGGAATCCGCGTAATTGGAGTAGAGGGATATATGTTCAACGATGCAGGAGCTACAGGAGTACAGGAACTCGGTTTTGCAATTGCAGCAGGCAGTGAATATATGAATTTACTTACCGAAATGGGATTCAGCGCCAATGAGGTTGCTAAAAGAATCAAATTCACTTTCTCGGTTGGAGCAAACTATTTCCTTGAAATAGCCAAATTCCGTGCAGCAAGAATGCTTTGGGCAAATATTGCAGAAAGTTATGGTGTTACAGAAGAGAGTTCAAAAAAGATGAATATCCATGCTGTAACAAGCCAGTGGAACCAGACTGTTTACGACTCGTATGTTAATATGCTCCGCAGCACTACCGAAGCTATGAGTGCAGCCCTTGCAGGAGTAGATTCATTAGAAGTTCTGCCATTTGACTATCAATATCGCGAACCTGCCGAATTCAGCAACCGTATTGCCAGAAACATTCAGATTATACTTAAAGAGGAGACTCACTTCGACAAAATAACTGACCCTGCTGCAGGATCTTACTACATCGAAAATATTACTAACTCATTTACAGAGCACAGCTGGAATCTTTTCAAAAAGGTTGAAGAGAAAGGCGGATATACCGAGGCATTTAAAACCGGTTTTATACAGTCCGAAATTAAAGCTGCCTCGGCAAAAAGAGATACTAATATTGCAACCAGAAGAGAGATAATTCTTGGAACAAACCAATACCCCAACTTCTCGGAAAAAGCAGACAAAGATGTTACTCTTGATGTAATTACCAGAGGTGCAAACTGGGAAAAGAACACCAATCCTATTGCCGAGCCTATTGAAAAATATCGCGGAGCACAGGCATTTGAAGCACTGCGTTTTGCAACAGAAACAAGTGGTAAAGAACCTAAAGCTTTTATGCTCACTTTTGGCAGTCTTTCTTTTTGCCGAGCCCGTGCACAATTTTCAAGCAACTTCTTCGCTGTCGCAGGTATGGAAGTTATCGACAACACAAGATTTGCTACAATTGAAGAGGGTGTGAAAGCTGCTTTTGAAGCTAAAGCCGATATTATTGTAGCATGCTCGTCGGATGAAGAGTATACCGAAGCTGTTCCTAAAATAAAAGAACTCATTGGAAATAAAGCCATTCTTGTTGTTGCCGGAGAGCCGGCCTGCAAAGATGAACTTGTAGCCAAAGGCATTACAAACTTTATAAGCGTAAAAAGTAATGTACTGGATACTCTCAAGATGTATCAGGCTCAATTGGGTATTAAGTAGTAATAAAAAAAATAACATATGCGTCCAAAATTTTCTGATTTCAAATATGCCGGAGGAGCTGCAGTCCCAGCAGGCGAGCCGTCTGTATGGATGACTCCGGAGCAGATAGGATTAAAGGGTGTTTATACAGCCTCCGATCTGGAAGGTCTTGAGCACCTTAATTATGCAGCCGGTATTGCTCCATTTCTCCGCGGGCCGTACAGCACAATGTATGTAATGAATCCGTGGACTGTACGCCAGTATGCCGGATTTTCAACAGCAGAAGAGTCAAATGCTTTTTACCGCAGGAATCTTGCCTCAGGGCAAAAAGGTCTTTCGGTAGCTTTCGACCTTGCAACACACCGTGGCTACGATGCCGACCATCCCCGTGTTGTGGGCGATGTGGGAAAAGCAGGCGTAAGTATTTGCAGTGTTGAGGATATGAAAGTTCTCTTCGACCAGATTCCGCTGAATAAAATGTCTGTATCAATGACTATGAACGGTGCGGTTCTCCCAATTCTTGCCTTCTACATTGTAGCAGGTATGGAACAGGGCGCGAAGCTCGACGAAATGGCCGGAACAATACAGAATGACATCCTTAAGGAATTCATGGTTAGAAACACATACATCTATCCGCCTGAATTTTCAATGAAGATTATTGGGGATATTTTTTCTTTTACATCTAAGAATATGCCTAAGTTCAACTCTATCTCGATTTCGGGATATCATATGCAGGAAGCCGGTGCAACTTGCGATATAGAGATGGCATACACTCTTGCAGACGGGCTTGAATACCTTAGAACAGGAATAGCTGCCGGAATGGATGTGGATCAGTTTGCTCCTCGTCTCTCTTTCTTTTGGGCAATAGGGATGAACCATTTTATGGAAATTGCCAAGATGCGCGCAGCTCGTATGATTTGGGCAAAACTGGTTAATCAGTTCAACCCTAAAAATCCTAAGTCACTTTCGCTGAGAACTCACTCTCAAACTTCCGGATGGTCACTCACAGAACAGGATCCATACAACAATGTGGCAAGAACCTGTATTGAAGCTATGGCTGCAGCACTGGGACACACTCAGTCGCTCCATACAAATGCGCTTGACGAGGCTATTGCACTTCCTACCGATTTCTCTGCACGTATTGCAAGAAATACTCAAATCTATATTCAGGAAGAGACAAACATAACCAAGTCCCTTGACCCATGGGCCGGTTCATATTATGTGGAGAAACTAACTGCCGATATTGCCGCACGCGCTTGGGGACATATTGAGGAGGTTGAAAAGCTTGGAGGAATGTCAAAAGCAATTGAGACAGGTATCCCTAAGTTAAGAATCGAAGAGGCGGCTGCCCGGAAACAGGCACGCATCGACTCAGGAATTGACACGATAGTGGGTATTAACAAGTACCGCCTGGAGAAAGAAGCTCCAATGGAAATTCTTGATATTGACAATTCAATGGTTCGGGAATCGCAAATTGCAAGGCTCAAAGAACTTCGCGCCAACCGTGACCAGTCTAAAGTGAAAGCAGCTCTCGCTGCAATTACTAATGCAGCCAAAACAAAAACCGGTAACCTTCTGGAACTCGCAATTGAGGCAGCCAGAGTTCGTGCAACTCTTGGTGAAATTTCCGATGCCTGCGAAGAGGTAGCCGGAAGATATAAAGCAATTATCCGTATGAATACAGGTGTTTACTCAAGTGAAGTTAAAAACGACAGCGACTTTGAAAAAGCAAAACAGCTTGTTGTTGAGTTTGCTAAGAAAGAGGGCCGCCAGCCTCGTATAATGATAGCGAAACTTGGCCAGGACGGTCACGACCGCGGAGCTAAAGTTGTTGCAACAGGTTATGCCGACTGTGGATTTGATGTTGACATGGGACCTCTTTTCCAGACACCGGAAGAGGCAGCCAAACAGGCTGTCGAAAACGATGTTCACGTAGTTGGAGTATCCTCTCTTGCTGCAGGTCACAAAACACTCGTTCCGCAAATCATGGGAGAACTTAAGAAACTGGGCCGTGAAGACATTATGGTTATTGTGGGTGGCGTTATACCAGCCCAGGACTACGATGCACTTTACAAAGCCGGTGCTGCTGCCATCTTTGGCCCGGGCACTTCGGTTTCGAAAGCATCAATCAAGCTTATGGAGCTATTGCTTCTGAAACACGAATAAGCGGTTAAACTTGATAATTAATAAAAAGG
>DOSU01000060.1 GCA_003513895.1 Rikenellaceae bacterium | reverse complement strand
TAAAGATTGAACTATGAAGAAATTCTTATTCTGGTCATTTGCAGTAATTTTAACACTGGCAGCAGTACAGTTTCAACGGAGGACTGGGCCAACAAAGTCTGTTTATGAACAGTTTTCATATAAGGGAAAAGACTACTCTACTTCACTTCAACGAAGTGCTGAGACACCAGTAACTCATAAAGAATCAAAAGGAGATTATAAAAGTCTTGGGAAAAAGGCAAATGTATTAGTACACATTGATGGACTTCCTGATGAAATTGAAGGGAGATTTATATACAGTTTATATCCCGGAAACTGGCCTTCGGATACTATTCAGTCATTCAGAAATGGTTCTGCTTTTTTGAATTTTCTTCCAGCACAGCCTGCAGCAGGTAAAATCAAATACAAATTCATTTTGTATTCATCTTCCGATACCCTTTCTGTAAATAAAACAGAGATAAAGCTTGGAGGAGAAGGTGTGGTTCTGAGATTTAAGGGACATGTTCCTTTGGCAGTTCTTATCCCGCATATAATTCTTATGTTTATTGCGATGCTCCTTGCCAATTATATTGGTATTGCATCATTTTCCAAGGAGATTAATATAAACAATAATGCAGTTGTGCTGCTTGTTATTCTTGGCATAGGCGGGTTGGTTTTAGGGCCTCTTGTACAAAAATTTGCATTCGGGGAGTTTTGGACCGGATGGCCGTTTGGAGAAGACCTTACAGACAATAAAACTCTTTTTGCATTTATTATATGGTCATTAGCATGGTTCTTCAATAGAAAAAAAGCAAGAAGATACTTATATTTAATTGCTGCAGTTGTTATGCTGCTTGTATATTCAATACCTCACAGCACCGCCGGATCGGAATATGACCATTCCAAAGGGCAGGTTGTTACAGGAAAATAGACAGTTGAATTATTTATCAGTATTTATGTGCATCTGGTGACGAAAGATCCTCTTTACTCATTTTGACTTTAGTCATGGTTCTCCATACATAGGTAACATAGGCCAGCACAAAAGG
The DNA here is from genome assembly GCA_003513895.1 of Rikenellaceae bacterium. Lineage (GTDB taxonomy): Bacteria > Bacteroidota > Bacteroidia > Bacteroidales > UBA932 > Bact-08. The sequence goes on along the minus strand of DOSU01000060.1, from coordinate 4,839 downwards.
AATCATTAGTGAAGCATATGCCATTACTTTAAGAGTGAACTCACTGGATGAGCTATTCTGGAGAGTGAGTGAATTCTGGATATTTATGGTTGATACATAAAATGAGGTGTTGTTAAAAGCAGCACAAATGAGTAAACTCCATACAGCCAAAACAACCCCTGTTCCGGTAACATAAAAACTTCTTTTTCCCTTGCCAAAAATTGTGTTTGCAAGACCGCCAAGTACAAGCAGAACTCCAGTAATAAGCATAACAGCCGGCCAGATAAGTTCTGTCATATTAAAGAAATATTTGTACCTGACTGGAGAAATAAAACCGTTTTCCGGATTCACATGATAACCCGTCATTGTAAAAAGAGCAGTCAGAAGAGCAACAAACGCCAGTACAAATGCAGGCCCGGTTATCTTTATCTGCGTTTTTGCCTTGGAATGTATAGTGTCGGAGTCTATTTGCATAATAACGTAAAGAAGGCCCAGTGTACGGGCGGCAAAGAAAACAACAATTCCCATGAGTAGGTTAAACGGATTTGCCAAGGCCTCAATTCCGTGCCAGTTGTTTGTCCAGTATGATATAGTTGGCTGAATGGTGTTTGTAATGCTGCTTTTATCCATTACAAAGGCACCTCCGGAAAAAAAGGTGCCTACTGCTACTCCAAGTAGCAATGTCCCCAACATCCCATTTAACAGAAGGAAACTCTCATATGTTTTTGCACCAAGAAAATTCCCGGCTTTATTTCTGAATTCGTAAGAAACTGCTTGAATTACAAAAAGAAACAGAATAGTCATCCATAACCAGTATGCACCACCAAAACTTGTTGAGTAGTATAGAGGAAAAGAGGCGAATATAGCACCTCCGAAAGTGACTAAAGTTGTAAATGTGAGTTCCCACTTATGTCCCAATGCATTTACAAGAAGAGTTTTCTCCTCTTTGTCTTTTACAATCCCAAACAGAAGTGACTGCCCTCCCTGAACATACATAAGAAACACAAGAATCGCTCCCAGAAGAGAGACAATTAACCACCAGTATTGTTGTAAGACATTTATCATAAGTTTAAAGTTTTGCAGTTAGTTATGTTTATTGATGTTCTAAGATATTGAATATCCTATGCCCCTGGTCCTTTTTTTATAACTTTAAATAGAATGCCAAGTTCTGCAATCAGTAGTGCAGTGAATAATACAAAGAAGATTATGATTGTCGATTGCACTGCACCGGGATTAACTCCGGAAACAGCAGCTCCAACCGGGAGTAAATCCTGAATGGTCCATGGCTGCCTGCCAACTTCCGCAACAATCCATCCTGCCTGAGAACATATATATACAAGAGGAACAGAGATTATTGCCAGATTAAGAAACCAGCGGTGTTTTGCAATTATTGCCTTTTTTTCCATATATATTGCAAGCGGGAAGAACAGCAAAAAGTATCCTCCCAATAAAACCATTATATGAAATGAGTAAAATGTAAGCGGAACATTTGGTACAACATCCTCGGGCTTGTTAATATATCCGTACCCGAAATGGTCGAAATTGTCCATCATCTGTTTGTATGCCATACTTTTCCCCTCTTCATCTCCTGCAATTCTGGCTTTCTGATAAAGAGAGAGCCCTTCAATCGAAGCCTTTCCCATAATTATTCTTTCGGCAACAGGGGGGGCAATTTTTTCCACACCGTCTTTGTTTAAATATGTATAACCACCATTAAGGATATCTTCAATCCCCGGAACAAATGTATTGGTTTTGCGGTCCACCAGCAGGGAGAGCCCCTGAGGAACAGAGATTTTAAAAATGAAGGGATCTTCGCTTTTGTATTTTGTAGGATTTTCGCTTATGTCTTTGATGGATTTTCCGGGATTAAGCAGGCCAATTGCAATAATAGGTGTTCCAACCTGACTTTTGTAAAGTCCTTCCATTGCAGCAAGTTTCATAGGCTGTTTTTTTGCTACATGTGTAGCGGATCCGTCTCCGGACCATATCAGAACTATCAATGATATTAAGCCGAAAATAGCCGAAATTTTTATGCTTTTTCTTGCAAATTCCTCTTCTCTCTTCCAGAGCAGATACCAGCAGGAAATGCCTATAACAACAACTGCCGCAAGAACATATCCGTTAGTTGTTGTATGTATAAACTTATTGATAGCAATAGGCGATAGGGCAACCGCCCAAAAGTCTACCATCTCGTTCCTTGCTGTATCGGGGTTGAATGTCATTCCAACAGGGTACTGCATCCATGCATTTGCAACAAGAATCCAAAGTGCAGAAAGGTTTGTACCTATTGCTACCAGCCAGGTTGAAACAAGATGTGCATTTTTACTTACCTTGTTCCAACCGAAAAACATAACAGCAAAAAAGGTAGTTTCAAGGAAAAATGCAAGAATACCTTCAATCGCAAGAGGGGCACCAAATATGTCGCCTACAAACCAGGAGTAGTTTGACCAGTTTGTGCCAAACTGAAATTCCAGAATTATTCCGGTAGCAACGCCGATTGCAAAATTAATCGCGAAAATATTCATCCAGAATTTTGTGGTTCTTTTCCAGAACTCTTTGCCTGTCCGAACATAATATGTCTCCATTATGGCAATGATGAACCCCAATCCAAGCGTGAGAGGAACAAATATCCAGTGATACATAGCTGTTAAGGCAAACTGAAACCTTGACAGATCTACTAATGAAGTTAAAATCATAATTTATATCTTTAAGTTGTAGGTTTAGGTCAATTGGGGGTTGTCAGTTTTTCAATTACATGCCTGCTTTTCTCTTCCTCGTTTGAATATGAGCTCAGTTCACCTCTGAAGAAAAACAGTTTAAGAATAAAAAACAATATAAATAATTTTATGATTATTATTAACCAGAGAGTTTTGCCTAGTGTCATACCTTTGAATCCTTCATAGTAAAACAGCCATATTCTCTTTATAATATTGTTACTCATCAACAAAATTTTGCTCTAATATAGCATTTTTTTACCTTAAGAATTAACAAAAACGTATATTTGTAGAAAATCACTAGGTATGGAACGGAGAAACTTTCTTAAAGCAGCTCTTCTTGGAAGTATAGCAGGAGCTATTCAGTTAAAGCCTGAGAAAATTTTTGCAGCTGAAAGCTCTTCAGCTCAGGGTAAAAACGATTTGGTTGCTGTAATGGGTGGCGATCCTGTGACAATGTACAACAAAGGTATGGCGGCAATGGGGGGCATCTCCAGATTTGTCAAGAAAGGACAGAAAGTAGTTGTAAAACCAAATATCGGATGGGATAAAAAACCGGAACTTGCAGCCAATACAAATCCTCAGCTTGTTGCTGCCATAGTAGCATACTGTCTTAAAGCAGGAGCATCCGAAGTAGTTGTTTTCGACCATACCTGCGATGAATGGCAGGCTTGTTACAAAAACAGCGGAATAGAAGCTGCTGCAAAGGCTGCAGGAGCAAAAATCGCTTTTGCACACGATGAAAAATATTATAAGGAAGTCAGTCTCCCAATGGGATTGAGACTGAAATCGGCAAAAATTCATGAAAATATTATTGATTGTGATGTATGGATTAATGTTCCTGTTTTGAAAAATCATGGAGGAGCCAAAATGACTATTTCCATGAAAAACTATATGGGAATTGTTTGGGACAGAGGATTCTGGCATTCCAACGATTTACAGCAGTGTATTGCAGACTGTGCTACTTACAGTAAGAAACCTGTGATTAACATTGTTGATGCATACAGGATTATGACTCAAAATGGTCCAAAAGGCAAAACAGTAGACGATGTTCTTGAGGCAAAAGCACTCTTCATATCAACTGATATTGTTGCTGCAGATACTGCCGCGTTAAAATTTTTCAACCAGTTCAGAGAGATGAAAATGGAATCTGTCTCTCATATTGGGAAAGCAGAGAGTTTAAATGTCGGAACCACTAATCTGGAATCGATAAAAGTTGAAAGAATAAAAATATAGCAAATATGTACAGGTACCTTAAAAGAAGCAGGGTAGTGATATCGCTGCTCATATTGTTTGCCATTACCCTGAATTTCCTCTACTTCACAAACAGGGAGACAACATTCTTTTCGTTTTTTCTTAAAATTCAATTTGTCCCTGCTTTGCTGGGAGCTTTTACCGGATCGGCAATAATACTGATTTTTCTAATTGTCATTACACTTCTTTTCGGTAGAGCTTATTGTTCTTCGTTGTGTCCTCTTGGAACGCTTCAGGACTTAATTACAAGAGGGGCCAATCTATTCAAAAACAGAAAATCCAGAAGATTTAGCTACTCTGCGCCAAAAAAACTTTTAAGATACTTTTTTCTGGCACTTGCCATAATTCCTCTCTTTTTTGGAATCACTTCGGCTCTGGCATATCTGGATCCATATTCAAATTTCGGAAGAATATCTTCTGAACTCATTGGAAGATCGGAACAACTGATTCAAAATTTGCTCTCATTACTGCTGCCGGATTCGGTTTTTTTTAGAACTTACTCAACATTTGTATTGGGTTCTTTCCTTTTTGCTGCATCATTTCTTGCCCTGCTTATTGTAATGAGTTCATTTTGGGGTCGTCTGTACTGTAATACAATTTGTCCTGTTGGTACACTTCTTGGGCTTTTATCGAGGTTTGCTATGTTCAAACCACAAATCAACAGTCAAAATTGTAATCATTGCTTGTTGTGTATGCAAAATTGCAAAAGCGGATGTATTGATGCAACTACATGTAAAATTGACATAACCAGATGCGTAGCATGCCTGAATTGTATGATTAAATGCAACAAAGGAGCAATTTCATACAGTAATACCTGGAAAAAATCCAAAAAGAGAGAGATTGATTTGAATAATGGGAAAGGAAAACTTGAGTCACGCGAGAGGAGAGAGGC
>DOSU01000128.1 GCA_003513895.1 Rikenellaceae bacterium | reverse complement strand
GGCGGCCGGCGGAGGCAAAGCCGGCAGCCCGCCAGCAAAATTTCTCCCGTTTGGAGTAAACGTCCCTCTCATGTATCCGCAGGTAGATGAGATAATGAATATTATAGTCGAAGAAAAGGTGCCAATAGTATTTACCTCTGCCGGCAGCCCCAGGAAATGGACTCCGTTTCTTAAAGAACACGGAATCGTTGTTGTACATGTTGTATCGAGCTCTGTTTTTGCAGTTAAATGCCAGGAAGCAGGAGTGGATGCTGTTGTGGCAGAGGGTTTTGAGGCAGGTGGGCACAACGGACGCGAGGAGACGACCACTTTCTGCCTGATACCACAAGTACGGGAAGCTATAACAATACCGCTAATTGCAGCCGGAGGCGTTGCATCCCGCGCAAGCTACAATGCTGCTTTTGCGCTGGGTGCAGAAGGAGTTCAGATAGGTACCCGTTTTGCTTTATGCACCGAAAGTTCGGCACATCCGGCATTCAAAGAGCGCTGCCGCGGATTAAAAGAGGGCGAGACAAAACTTCTGCTCAAGAAACTGGCCCCGGCCCGCCTGGTAGACAACGACTTTTCGATGGCAGTAATTGAGGCCGAGAACAGAGGCGCATCTGCCGAAGAACTCACTACTCTGCTTGGAAAAGGACGAGCCAAAAAAGGAATTTTCGAGGGAGACCTATTGGAGGGAGAACTTGAGATTGGGCAGGTTGCCTCAATGATTAGAAAGGAGGAAACCGCAGCCGAAATAATAATGGATCTGGAGGGGAATTAAATCATCATAAGCAGAATCATAAGCCAATCCAGTTTGGTGCGAAGTTTTTTCAACGCTATTGACATTTGACTTTCAACGGTCTTTACAGAAATTTTTAAATCCTCAGCTACTTTGCTATATGTTTCTCCCTCCATTTTACACTTTATAAAAATTTCGCGGCATTTTTCGGGGAGTTCATTTATCGCAGAAATAATTATCTTGCGGGTTTCAGAATCAAAAAGACGCATCTCATCATGCGGATTCTGAACAATACGGTTAAAATAGAGATCACCAAGTCCCAACTCAGTGAATTTTGCGTACTGCTTTTTTTTGCGAAGCATAGTTATACTGTTGTTATAAACAGATTTATATAAATATGCCTTGATAGAGTCGTTTATTTCCAGCTTTTTATGATTGTCCCATAATTTGCAGAAAGTAGTATGAACTACTTCCCGGGCTTCGTTCTTGTCGTTTAGAATACGAAAGGCATAAGATGTAAGGGGGATGTTATACTCTTTAAACAATGTAGTAAAGGCACTCTCTTCACCCGCAACCAGAGAAGCTAATAAATCCTTATTGGCATTGTTGTTGTCCATATTTAACAATAAAAAGTCAGGCTAAAGTACATTTTATTTTCTTACACCAATAAAATAATTTATAACAACTTTAAAACGTGAGCCTTAATGAACACAACTTAATCAAAGATAACTAATTGGGATAAAGCAAAATTTGCAAACCACACATATACAGTGTGTTGAAAAATATTTTTAGGAAAGTTTAGGGGTGTTTTAACATTTTTACGTCATATATATAGAATCTTTAATTATGAAAGAAGAAATTGATCACATACTGATTAATATTTTAAAAGGAATTGCTTCCAGGGAAGAGATTATTATATTCTCTGAATGGATCAAGGATTATAAAAATGAGGAGTATTATGCCAAATTCCAGGAGATGTGGCATGTATCTCAGGATATGCAATTATCCCAGTTTAACACCAATATTGAGCAACAACGCCAGTTAGCTCGTTTGATGGGTCATATTCGCAAATCCAAACAAAGTTATCGAATAAGAAAATTCACACTATGGGCAACCTCTGCGGCAGCCTCGTTTCTTTTGGTAACTTCTATTCTTAAAGTGGCTGGTATAGTAGGTTGGGGCGTAAACCGCGATTTTGCCACTCTTGCCTACTCCACCGATTCCGTAAAAATGGAAATCCATGAAGGTAAGCTGATAAGAAATATCAAGGGCAAAACCGGTGCAATCACCGTGATAGACCCATCAGACATTAAGAGTGCAGAGGCGGGAATCACAATGCACAAAGGAGCAGATGCAGATGGGATATCCAAGAAAGCAAAGGTATACAACTCTGTAACCACTCCTCCGGGAGAGAGGGTTGCAATGGTGTTATCAGATGGTACAAGGGTTTATCTTACCTCTAACTCTTACCTTAAATACCCTAGTTCATTCGAAGACGACAAAAGAGAGGTTACCCTGGTGGGTCGCGCCTATTTTGAAGTGAACAAATCAAAAATTCCTTTTGTGGTAAACACCTCCGATATGGAGATTGAGGTACTTGGTACATCATTCGATGTGGAGTCCCGGACTAATCACAACAACTCTAACGTCATACTCGTAGAGGGATCAGTGAAGGTTAATACAGAACATGAAAGCCTCATTATCAAGCCAAACGAACAACTTAGCATCCAGAGAAGCACAAACAAAAGTACAATTACCACTGTAGATTCAAAATTGCTTACCATGTGGAAAGACGGAGTACTCATAGTAAGAGGACAAAGTTTTGAAGAGTTGCTTGAAAACCTCTCTGCCTGGTATGGTGTGAAGATAATTGACCGCACAACCGTCCCTGCCGGGGAGAAATTCAATGGAAGATTCGACCGTGAAGATACAGAGGCAGCAATTAAAGCCGTTTGTATAAGTGCACGAATAAAATATAAGATAGTAAATGGACATCTTGTCCTTGAAGATATTTAACCAACTAACCAACTAACTTAATTAACCCCCAAACACCTAACTTAAAAAACAACTATGAACAACTCAACTAATTTTCGGCGATTAATTACGCTGCCGTTGTTGTGTTGCCTTTTGTTCTCCGGAACACTTTTCGGAGCAAGTCAACAAGAAAGGATCTCGATAAGTGTCAAAAATGTGACTTTGACACAGTTTTTTAAAGAGATTGAACAAAAGACAACTTATAAATTTTTCTACAAGGACTCTCAAGTAGAGACAGCTCCCGCAGTATCTGTAGAGGCAACTAATACACCTCTCAGGGATATTTTGAATAATGTTTTTTCGAAGACAGCTCTTACATACGAGATAAGCGGAAACCAAATTGTCATAACCGGCAAAGAAAAGGCCGGCCAAAAGACTATTGTCGTAAACGGACTCGTAACAGACTCCCAGGGACAACCTCTCCCCGGAGTGGCAGTCATGATACCCGGTACAAACAGGGGAGTAGATACAGATCTGGATGGGAAATTCCAGATTGTTATCACTCAGGCCAGGCAAGCCGCTTTGGAATTCAAAATGATTGGGATGGAAGTCTATACTCAAAGGCTGGATGACAGAGCTTACTACGAGATAGTAATGCAGGAAAGTCGCCTTCAGCTAAACGAAGTTATAGTTACCGGTGTAGTTGATAAGAAAGCAGAAAGCTTCACAGGATCGGTTTCCACTATTAGCTCCAAGGAGCTTACAAGGGTTGGAAACAAAAATGTCTTTGAGTCACTCAAGAATATCGATCCCTCAATTTATATTATGGATAACCTTACACAAGGTTCAAACCCTAATGCCCTTCCTGGTATGGAGATTCGTGGAACCTCAAGTTTCCCGCTGGAGAAAAATGACATTGGCGTAGACCTTAAGGGAAACTACGGCAATCTCCCTAATATGCCTCTCTTTATTCTGGACGGATTTGAAGCCAGCGTTGAGAGAATCATGGATATGGACATGAACAGGGTAGAGAACGTTACCATTCTTAAAGATGCCTCTGCAAAAGCACTTTACGGCTCCAAAGCCGCAAACGGTGTTGTCGTAATAGAGACAAAAAAACTCAAGGGTAACCAGCAGAGGGTAACATATACAGGAAGCATGGATTTTGAAATGCCGGACCTGACAAGTTACAACCTTGCAAACGCCAGAGAGAAACTGGAGATTGAAAGAATTGAAGGGATTTATACCACCAGCAGAATTGAAGATCAGCTGAAACTAAATAAGTTATACAACGACAGAAAAAAGTTGATTGAAGAGGGTCTGGATACATATTGGCTCTCCAAACCTCTCAGAGTAGGTGTGGGCAATAAGCACAACCTCAACATTGAATTGGGCGACAGCAGGAGTCTCAAAGGTGTTGCAGACTTTACCTACAACAAAACCAACGGAGTTATGAAAGGCTCAAACAGAAGGAACATTTCCGGAACTGTAAACCTTTCTTACAGATACAAGAAACTGCTGTTCCGTAACATTATGACAGCATTGAGCAATCAGGCAGATGAGAGCCCGTGGGGATCTTATAATGATTATGCCAGAATGAATCCTTACTGGAGAAGCAATAATCCCGAAACAGGTGCGTTGCTTAGGTGGGCAGAAATTACAGATAACTATTCAATTCCCAACCCAATGTATGATGCAACCATAGGAACACTCAACACATCGAGTTACCTTGATTTTACAAATAACTTCTACGCAGAGTACAGGCCCACAACACATGTTAAGATCACGGGCCGTATGGGAATCTCGGCAAAACGCAGCAGCGCAGACGAGTTCCTGCCGGCAAATCACTCTACATTTTCCACCAGTTCTTACATGACTAACGAATCCCTAAAAATGAGAAGAGGTTCGTACCGACTGGACAACGGACGCAGCAGCAGCTTCTCGGGAGACGTTAATGCCTCATATACAAGAAACTTTGACAGACACTTTATATCTGCAAACGTAGGTGCCTTCGCATCTGAAAGCATGTATGCCGCATATGTAAACATGGCAGAGGGTTTTCCAAACAACCAGGCAGCTGATATTACCTTTGCAAGACAATATGCAGAGGGCACTAAACCGGTTGGTCTGTCATCGCTCAACAGAGAGCTGAGCTTTCTTGCAACAGCTAACTATGCATACGACAACAGATATCTGGCAGACTTTACATATCGTTTGAGCGCCTCCTCCCTTTACGGAAAGGAAAACAGATGGGCGCCGGGATGGAGTATTGGACTGGGCTGGAATATGCATCATGAAAAGTTCCTGAAAAATGTCGATTTCATAGATCAGCTCAGACTTAGAGCATCGGTTGGAGTAACAGGAAATCAGAACTTCAACACCAGCTATGCAGTCGGAACATACCAGTACTACACAGATTATAACTACAATGGTTTTACCGGAGCATTTCTTTCAAATCTGCCCAATCCTCAACTAAGATGGGAGCAGAAAAAAGACTACAACATTGGACTAGATGCACAGATTGGGCCACTCCAGATAAGAGCAGACTATTACGATGGCTTCACAGAAAACATGGTTACAAATGTCTCTGTTTCACCTTCTACAGGATTTGGAATGGTTAAGGATAACCTCGGATTGGTAAGAAACAGAGGATATGAAATCAGTGCCAACCTTTCACTATTTAACAAAAAAGAGGGATTCCTCAACATTTACGGATCCATCGCCGGCAACGACAATATTATTGAAAGTTTATCTGAGAGCATGCGTACCTATAACGAACTTCAGCTTAAGGAAGCATCGGACAAGGGCAACAGCGATCCGGTACTTATGTATGTCGACGGCATGTCAATGACCTCTTTATGGGCTGTACGCTCTTTGGGCATTGATCCAATGAATGGTCAGGAAATCTATCTAAAGAAAGACGGAACAAGAACTTACGTATATGATCCACTTGATCTTGTTGTGGTAGGAGATACCAAGCCAAAAGCCAGAGGTCACTTTGGATTTACGGCAGAGTATAAGGGATTTGGATTTAGCTCTACTTTCCGCTACCTGTACGGAGGTCAAATGTACAATCAAACTCTTGTAGATAGAGTTGAAAACATTGACATACAGTACAACGTAGACCGCAGGGTACTTCTGGGAAGATGGCAAACACCAGGTCAGCTTGCACCATTCAAGCGATTGGGAACGTTCCTGTATGAAGGAGATTCTATGGCCTATCAGGCAAAAACACAGGCTACTTCCAGATTCGTTCAAAACCGCAACGAGTTAACATGGGGTACAGCAACTTTATACTACGATTTTCCAAATCAACTCGTAAATAAATGGAATATGGAGAGAATGAGATTCTCCGTTTACATGAACGATATCCTTACTCTCTCTTCAATTGATATTGAGAGAGGTTTGTACTATCCTTTTGCAAGGACTGTATCATGTTCACTATCTATAACTTTTTAACTGAGAAGTCATGAAAAACAACATAAAAACAATAATATTAGCGTTGAGCCTGGTACTTGTATCATGCAGTAAATGGCTCGATGTAACGCCCCCTTCACAAATCAGGGAGGAGGATCAGTTTAGCTCGGTGGAAGGATTCCAGCAGGCACTAACAGGATGCTACATTGGAATGACCGATGACTTACTTTACGGAAGAGCCCTCACATGGGGAACCATTGAGCTTATGGCCGGCCAGTTCGAAGAGCTCCAGATGTCTTCCAATAACGATTACTCAACGTCAAAGTATAATTATACTACAACCAATGGTCAGAAATATGTAAACGGTGTCTGGTCAAAGGCATATAACGTAATTGCCAATGCCAATAACGCACTTAAGTACATTGATATTAACAAAGAGAAGTTGGATAATATTAATTACAGCATTATCAAAGGAGAATTACTGGCGATTAGGGCATTCATGCATTTTGACTTAATGCGTCTTTATGGCTATGGTAATCTTTCAGAAAGAGGTGATATTTCTGGCAAATTCGCTGTTCCTTATGTGACAACGCTCAGCAAAGATCTAACCGAGCAGATGAGCTATCCGCAGACAATTGCTAAAATGATAGCAGACCTGGAAGAGGCCATTAAACTGCTGGAGATAGATCCTGTAACCAAACTCCATCCTCAGGGATACTATGCAGAGGTTAATATTGATGGGTTCTTCAATAACCGCGGACAACACCTTAACTACTACTCAACAGCACTTTTGCTATCAAGAGTATATATGTGGGAAGGGAGTAGTGAAAGCATTGCAAAAGCATTGACACTTTCAAACAAGGTTGCAGAAGAGACAGAGCAAAATGGTCTTGTAAGCTGGGCAACCAGTACCAGTACGGCATCTGACCCTCTGATGAAATCTGAGCATATCTTCTCACTCAGTACTCAGAATCTTTTCGAAAAATCTGCCAACTATTTTATGCTTGACATTAACGCAGCAGGCGATATATATGCACAGTATGTGTCAAACAACAGATTACTGTCGATATATGAAACCGACGGTCCGGGTAGCACAGATTTCCGTTTTTCAAGGCTATTCCTGCAGAATAACGTAACTCAGGACGGAACAAATTCCTACACTCCGGTTAAATACTTTGGAACAGCCAGTGAAAAGATTACAAAAAATTATATTTCGTTAATGAGACTTCCCGAGGCCTACTATATTGCAGCCGAGTGTTACCTCAGACAAACAACACCTGATGTTCAAACAGCACTTGGCATTCTTAACACAGTAAGATCCAAAAGAGGTATTATTCAGGAGTTAAGCGGTCTATCAGCCGAAGAGACAATGAATGAGTTACTCAAGGAGTACAAAAAGGAATTTTTCTGTGAAGGAGCAATGTTCTTTATCTACAAGAGAACGGGAGCTCAGAATATACCCGGATATCTAGGAGAGACATCAGACAATATCTATGTTATGCCTTATCCGAACACAGAAAAACAAATGGGTAGAAATCAATAACAGATTAAAAAGTATAAAAATGAAAAACATAAAAATATATCTTATTCTGGCTATTGGTTTCCTTGCTGTCGCAGGATGCCAGAAAGATGACATTCAGACTTTTGACGTTAATTCGCCCGGAGTTGTATTCCCGGGAGCAGGAGATGCGGCAATTTATAAGGGCTACAATTCGGGGGATAAAACATACTATGTTAATGAATCCTTCCTGAACATTCCTCTTACCCAAGATACCTACACAATTGATTTTCCTGTAAAGGTGTCTGGTATAGCAATGGACAAGGATAGAACTGTAAACTACAGAATTGATGCGGAAAAGACCACAGCCCTTTCTTCTCAGTTCCAGATAACAGAAGCAAAAATACCCGCTGGCAAGCAGTACGGTTATGTTCGCTTTGTATTAAGCAGAGACAATGCACTTGATAATTTGTCTGTAAAGGTTTCTTTCGAACTTAAAGATTCCGATGATTTTAAAGTGGGTTCCAATGAGTACAGTAAGGGTGTGTTAAACTGGAGCAATATGCTACCTATGTTCCCTATGTCTAGTTTCTACACAAGAACATACAACATGATAATATTATCCCCTCTTACAAAACTTAGCACGTCTGTTTCATACTATAGTCCTATTGCCCACAAGGCAGTTTTGGATGCATTGGGATGGCCGGTGAACTATTGGCCCAGGTATTCAAATTCGTTTGAAGATCCGGGAACCGGGACAACTACTCTGTTAGGGGCTTATTATACAGACTTGTATGCTCGTAAACTCCAGAAGTACCTCGATGATTATGCAGAGGCCAACGGAGGGGCAAGACTTAAGCATAGCAGCGGCGACGGCAAAGGTATTGATATCCAAGCCAGAATAAACGGAGCTGTATACAATCCAAATCTTTAAACTTTGCAAGAATGAAAAATACAATAAATAAAATCTTATCATTTCTGCTTATACTATTAGTTACAAGCAGCTGTTTTCAGGATAAATCTAATCTGGATGTCTCAAAGATTGACGGAATAGTAATTGAATCTAATAACATGCCCAGTATTCTTAGGGTAGACTATCTGGGAGAGATTAATTTTGAACCCACTGTCAAGATGGGAAATGTGACAAATCCAAACGGGGTAACCTATAAATGGGAGATAAACAAGACCCCGGGTAATGTCGACATGGTTGTTATAGGCAATAAAAGGGAGCTTGACACAGTAATTACTAACCATATACTTCCTGCGGCCTACACGCTTCTCTTTACTGTTCGTGACGAAAGTCATGGCCTCGAATATCAGAAAGCCTGGCCTTTATACGTAAGCAGCGCTTTCAGAGAGGGAATTGTGGTTGCCGATACAAAGGACGGCCAGACATCGGACATCAACCTAATCATGGACAACAGTCTAACGACAGCTTATGATAAGGGAAAGAGAGTCATGTACAACATCTGGAAGACAGCAACAGGACAGGCGAGCCCCTCATTGATAAAGAGCATTGAGTATGCATTGCACAAGCCTTCTGCTCTTCTCACCAAGAATCTCATAACAACCATTTATGAAGATAAGAATATCAATATGATTAACTGTGAAGACTATTCGGTATATAAAACTGCCGATCAGATCTTCCCTGCAAGAGATGGTAGTTTCAACCCATATGGTTTTACAACCATAAATAATGGGTATTGGGTTCTGCTAAACAATAATGTCCCATATTTGACCGGCACTAATCAGATGATTACAGCATTTATGATGCCTGTATCTGGTGTGCAGAGTGCAGATAACGGCATAGTAATAGCAGATAACTCAAACGGAAGCGGTCCATACGCCTTGTGGTATAACGCAGAGGCAGGCAAATTTTACAATGTGGCTATGACCTTTACAACTCCGGCTACAGGTGGTGCGTATACAAACCAGGGAGTTTTCGATCCTCAGAATATTCCACAGAGAACCGCAATTGCCGGAGATGTCTCCATAGATGGAGTTACAGCAACCATGCTGATGAAAAACAAAAGCACAGGCAATTACGAAATATTTGCAATATCATTTAGTTACACAGATGCCAATTGGAATCAAACGCCCTCTTCACCAAAGCTTAAGGTGGAAATGCCGGTGGAACTTACCCCAATAATCAATAGTGCAGTATCGGTGTTTTTCAATATGTTTGATCCGGTAATGTTTGTTGCAACGCCAAGCAAAGTATATGCAGTAAATTTTGGTGGCGGAGTTGTGTCATACCAGGAGGTCTACACTTCAACTACAGGAAGTATTGCAAAAGCAAAATTGTATGTTCAGGGGCGTTTCAGTCTTAAACAAGAAGACTTTAATACAGAAGAAGGGCCAATTTATGAAGCTCCTCTGGCCTTGAACACAAAAGCCATAGTGCTGGCGATAAACCAGGGAACTACCCAGGGAACTATTGAGGTTATCCCTCAAAGCAACACCGCAACAGGAACCCTTAACGTCACACAAACATTAAAATACACCGGTTTTGGAAGAATTCTGGACTTTACCTTCCAGGGACAATAACAGTTCAGAACACAGTGTAAAAGAATAATTTATTAAAAAGTATAAATGAAACGATTAATTGCTCTTAGTGCCTCCATCTTGCTATCTGTTTTGGCAATTGCAAGTCCGCAGGACACTACTAAAAAGGTGACTCAGCCCAAAGATTCTGTTGTATCATACGACAAGCTCTTTAAAGGGAAGCACGAAAGCGCCAAAGGAATGTTTATCCTTCGAAAGATGAAACAGAAGATCTATTTTGAAATCCCTCTAAAGATGATGGGACGAGAGATGCTCATCGCTTCCACGGTTAAACGAACCAGCGACAATGGCAATGGAATTGTGGGCGCTAAACCAGAACCTATCCATATTACATTTACCAACTCCGGAGAAAATGTACAGCTGCGAAGAATCAGCACCGATGTTGTTACAGACAATCTTGGCTCTAACATAGCTAAAGCCATAGAAAAAAGTAATATAGGTTCAATTATGAAGAGTATGAAAATCGAAGCCTATAATAAGGACAGCTCAGCTGTAGTTGTAGATATGACAAGTTTCTTTGTTGGAGATAACAAAGATCTTACTCCATTCGATATCTACAGCCAGTACACAATGTTTTACGGGCTAAAGCGTGCAGAAAGCTTTCAGCAGGATAAATCATACCTGGGAGATATTAAGGCATTTAGCGATAATATTGTTGTAACCAGCACGTTAAGCTACAATTATACTTTAACCGATCAAAGAACAAATAAAACGATAGTGAAGGATCAACCTTTTACTGCAGAGGTATCCAGATCTATCGTTCTTTTATCTGAGGTGCCGGCCCGTCCGCGAATGCACGATTACCGGGTAGCAGTATTCAATACCGGTAAATTCCTGTTTGGAGAACATGAACAAGCATCAAGAACAATTAATTATGCAAACCGCTGGAATCTTGAACCAAAGGATACTGAAGCATATAAGTCTGGTAAGCTGTCAGATCCGGTAAAACCCATAATATTCTATATAGACCCTAACTTCCCTGAACAATGGAGATCCCATATAAAAGAGGGAGTAGAACAGTGGGGAGAGCTATTTGAAGAGATTGGTTTCAGCAATGCTATAAAGGCACTTGACTACCCCTTGAATGACCCTGAATTTGACCCGGAAAATGTTAAGTATTCATGTGTAAGATATGCCCCTATTGGAATCCAAAACGCAATGGGCCCATCTTGGGTGGACCCACGATCAGGCGAGATAATCAACGCATCTGTTTATATCTATCACGATATGATAAAGCTCCTAAATAACTGGATGTTTGTTCAGATTTCTCCAGCCAATGAGCGTATCCGCACTAAAAATATTCCAAACGATATAATGTATGATGGTTTAAGATATGTTACTGCTCACGAAGTAGGGCACTGTCTGGGCTTTATGCATAATATGAGTGCTTCAAATGCAATACCGGTCGACTCTCTAAGGTCTCCTTCTTACACAAACACAACTGGAACAACTACCTCAATCATGGACTATGCAAGGTTCAATTACGTAGCACAGCCAGGTGACCATGCAAAAGGTGTTAAAATTACACCTCCAAGATTTGGCGAATATGATCGTTTCCTGATAAAATGGAACTATAAATATTACCCGGATGCAAAAACATCCGTTCAGGAGAAGGAAATTCTAACAAAGATGGTGAGCGAAGCCATTAAGGAGCCGGTTTACCGTTATGGGAAACAACTCTCTTATCCCCTTGACCCCCGCTCGCAAACCGAAGACCTTGGCGACGATGCTATAAAAGCATCTGAATATGGTATAGCAAATCTAAAATACCTGATGGCAAATCTAAATTCATGGGTAGCCTTAGAAGACGATGATTTATCATACAGAACAGCAATATACGAACAGATTGTATATCAGTATATTCGCTACATCAACCACGTATATGCCTGGTTAGGAGGCGTATATCTCAACGAAGTTCTTGTAGCAGATAACATGGTGCCATTTCAAAGTGTAGAGAGTGAAAAACAGAGAGCAGCCCTTAAGTTTGTGATGAACCAGATTATTGACCTGGAGTGGTTTGAAGAACCTACTCTTCTCAAAAATATGAGCATTATAGGCTCTGCAAAAAACCTGCTGCAAAGAATTCTTGCTGAGGCAATTGTTGCAGCACCAAATAAAGTGCATCTATCTGCATCTATTGCCGAGGATCCATATGACTTTTTTGAGGTATCAGATGATGTATTCCAGTTTGTATGGGAGCCTGCAGTTAATAAAGCAAAGCTTACGCCGGTTCAGAAGTTCCTGCAGACACAATATTTAACGTTTGTACTTAGAAGCAGTAACGTAGCCAAAATGGTATCGGGCAGAGGCATAAATGAGGGCGAAGGAGTTATGTCGTTATATGACATACTCTCAAAAGAGGACTATAACGGCAGATTTACAACCCAACTTCAAACTACTCGTGCAATGGAATTTGTACCAGTTGCAGGATATGGTGTTCCATCTACCAAGTTCAACCTTTTATTTAATCCGGAAAGCAACAGCTATCAATATGTTGTAAAAACAAAAAAGATTCTGGAATCTATGAAAAGAGCCAGTATAAGCGAGGAGGATAAAATGCACTATGAACTCCTGCTTAAAAAGTTAAACGCCGAATTGAACATTGACTAAATATGAAAATCACAAATAGATTTATTGCGGCTATTACTTTGACCTGCGCTCTTATGCTGGCGGGGAATCCCCAAATATTTGCACAAAAAGCAAAGCAGAATGCAAAAAAGGAGAAGACCGACACAGTCAAGATTACTAAAAGTCCCTACGAAAAGCTCTTCGAAAATAAAAAAGATGTAAAAACCAGTAAGGGGATTATGACCCTTCATAAAATAAAGAGCAAGCTCTATCTGGAAGTCCCCGTGAACCTTATGGGCGAAAGCTTTTTAATGAGTTCTGTAATAGAGAATGTAAGCAATATGGGCCTAAGCTATGCAGGACAACGAACTGCCCGGCCTCTGCACATTACCTTCTCAAAGACAGATTCACTTGTGCAGATAAGATCAGTTAACCCACCCCAGCTTACAAACGGAAACGATAAAGGAATTGAGGTGGCTCTCAGAGAGAGTTCTATTCCGCCAATAATAAACTCAACCCCCATTGTTGCGTGGAATTTGGATAGCACTTCGGTAGTCTTTGAGGCCACCTCTTTTTTCGTGAGCGGCAACAAATATATTGGAACGCTCAACGCCAGCTCTTTTGGCGGGTTTATCCAGAAGGTATCCAGCTTTAGCAAGGAGCTCTCTTCACTTAAAGATGTTGCTGCATATAAAGATAATGTCTCAATTGTGAGCGACATGACTTACACATTTAAAACCTTTTTCATGGGAATGGAATCTGGTGGCAGTGAATATCTTACGGCAGAACTTAAAACTACCATTTCCAAGCTTCCCGAAGAGCCATTTAATCCAAGAGAGGCAGATTATCGCATTGGAACAGATGTAACTAACTTTCAGCGTTTCAGCAGTGAAAAGCAGGGGGTTGAAAGCGAATATTTTGCCAACAGGTGGCGCATTGAACCAGCGAACAGGGAGGCGTACTTTAACGGGGAACTAAGCAAACCGGTTAAGCCCATTGTCTTTTATATAGATACTCTCTTTACCCCTTCGTGGAGAGCAGCTGTTAAAAAAGGTGTTCTCAAATGGAATAAAGCTTTTGAAAGTGCCGGCTTTAAAGAAGTGATTGAGGTTTATGATTATCCTTCGGCTGCGAAAGATTCGCTTTTTGATGCCGCAAATATCTCATACAATGTTGTAAGATATGCGCAAATACCATCGCGAAACATTGGAAGACAAATAAACACCGACCCTCGTACAGGAGAGATTCTAAGCACCTCTATTCTATTTTTCCGGGACGCTCCTATTACTCTTCAGAGAGAAAGACTATACCAGACAGCAGAGGTTGAGCCCGGCGTAAGGTCTTACGAACTGCCGGACTATCTAATGTGTGATGCGATTGAGTTGGCCACTACCAGAGAAACAGGTTTCTGCCTTGGTCTAACCGCCAACTTCGCAGCATCGTCCTGGATGAATACCGATTCACTTCGCTCTCCTGCATTTACAGCCAGAGAGGGTATTACTTCCAGTGTAATGGACCAGATTAAATACAACTATGTAGCTCGTCCCGGAGATATTGAGAAAGGGGTTAAGCTAACAGCAGATCGTCTGGGCGTCTATGATTTGTACGCAATTGACTGGCTATACAGGCTATATCCTGAAGGTGTAAGCGAGAAAGAATCTCTTGACAAAAAGATAGAGCAGAAAGCAAACGACAGAAGATTCCTTTACGGGAAACAGCAAAACTGGTCAGCCTTTTTTGACCCTCGTTCTGTTGCAGAAGACCTTGGCGACGACAAGATTGCCGCTACTCGCAACGGAGTAGAGACCTTGAAGTATATCAGCTTAAATGCAACGGATTGGGTAAATAAAGACAATGTAGATGAATCTTACCGCGAACTTTTTGTTGACTTTATATTTCTCAAGTTGTACGACTACTACAGAAGTCTTATGGTTAATATTGGTGGTATAGAGATTAACCCTCGTTACGAAGGTGATCCTGCACCTTCATATGTACCTGTAAGTAGCAAGGTTCAGAAAGAGACTCTAATGTACATGCTGGAGCAGGCAGATAATCTGGATTGGCTGGATAATAAGGAGTTGCTTCAAATGTCAGGAATGAACGCATCCCTTTCTACCTATTTTGCCAATAATCTGGTATCATTATCTCTGCAGCGTATAGCCATTGTGGCGTTTGCTCAGCAAAAAAGGCAATTATACCCTTCCGGAGAAGTGGGTGAGGCACCTTATACAGTTGATGAAATGGTTGGTGATATGTTGCATTTTGCCTTAAAAAACATAAGCAAAGGTAATGTGCCAAGCAAAACACAGAAAGCGGCGCTATTTGCTACAACACAACTGCTTCTAAACAACTCTTCACTTCCTGTGGTAGAAAAAGCAAGAGCTGCTAATGCGAAAACATTCCAGCTGGTAGAAACCGATAGCCCTTATTCTTATCAGAATTTAATGGCGAGATGCTATCCGCATCAAATTGTAACAGAACCGGCAGATGCTCTGTTTTCAAGCACAAGTGATGCACTTGCACAAAATAGTAGTTCAAAATTTGACATTGCCCCCAGTTCTTCATTTGAAGTGCTTACAACCATCAAGTATCTCACAAATCAGGATATGTCGCCTGTTTTTTACAAGCACCTTCTTGCACTGAGAAAGCAATTGGTAAAAGCATCAAGAAGAGCAAAAGATGATTTAACAAAAAATCAGATCAATTATCTGATACAAGTTATAGATAAAGGTACCAAAGAATAATTTTTTAGTTTAGTTTAATTTTTGGGCTTTTCGAGGCC